>JAOARW010000013.1 GCA_025210475.1 Carboxylicivirga sp.
ATAGTTTTCCTTTCATTATTTCTGCAAGGTTTTACTCTAAGTTACTAAAAACCTTGCAATTAAGAATGTTAAAAAGCCATTAATTATTCAGATTAACAGCTGATAATTAATGACTTGTATTGTTGTTAAGGATTAACTAAATATGTTGAAGGGGGAGGTAAGGTAGTTGTCAGAATTGAGCGAGAAATTTGCAAAAAAAACCGGCACAAGGCCGGTTTTTATGATTTACGTATTTCTGAAATTGTATGATATTATTTTGGTTCGAGTACAAATTGAACATCTCCAATTGTTCTATAGTTATTTAATCCATAATCTTCATAATAATACACAAGTGCTTCACCTAACTCATCAGATTTGTCAATATAACTTATTGTAGTTTTACCTGATTTCTCACCATTTAACCCTATGTTAAATTTGTCTTTTTTTCCAATACTAGCATCAAATCCAACAGAGTGATCAATCACTTTAGTAATAGTTGCACCATTATCCACCTCTTTAAATATTAGCTTCACAACATCTCCATATCTGTGAGGAGACCAATTATGAAATTGCATTTTCATAGGGTACCATCTTTTGCCGTCAGAACTAGTTAAGTTTGCTGGCCAGTTCTTTGCGAATTTGTCATATTGTTTCCTCAATAATTTCTTAATATTAAATGGATTTTTACCAGGAAAAAAGGTATTAGCAAATTCAGATGACGTTGTTGAAGAAACAAAAGCTAAACCATTTCGAGAAATACTTTGTACGGATTTAATACTCTTAAAGTTATTTTCATCTTGACCTCCCAGAATCATGAAACATTCAATTTCTAAGGCTCCATCAGCCCAAGAATTACTCTCAAAGATATCTCTGACTCTTCTTCCTGAATTCAGTCTAAAATGAGTTAAGGTTTCTTTTATGTTATAATTTAAGCTTCCTGATTTATAATACAATTTTTCTCTGGATGATTTACCTTGGTCGTTCGATTTATCGCCTAATATTTCTAATTCTATAAAATCTTCTGATAACTCATATTTATCAACTACATATTTAATTCCGTTGCTAGTAAATAACTCTTTTGATTTGTTATTACTTTTTAGGATACTTGATGTATAAATTCTTTCATTTTCGCCAATGACAATTGTAATTTCAGAAGGTTCTTCCTCAGCACTTATATATGACGGTATTCCAGAATCAAAAGCTTTAAACATATAATTATCTCCGATTAAAACTTCATTTCTAATCGCAACGATTGGATGTAAAGACTCAGTGTCCCAGTTGTTTACATTTTTGAAGATTAATGAAGGAAATCGAATGTCTAGTTTGGGTACTTTTTCTATTATTTTAGATATAGATATATTTGATGAGTTATAACTTTCTAATACCTCTATAAATGAACGATTAAGTTTATTAACGTTCATATCCTTAACTAAGTTAACTATAACATTGTAGTCACCATCTATTTTCATTAATGATTGTTCCTTTAAAAACAATCTCATCTCAGTTAATTCCAATGAGTTTGATAATGAAATGGCAAATACTTCAATTAATTTATCTTTATTTATCTCAACTTGATTATCTCCATCAACTGTTAACTTATCTTGCTTGCAGGCCATTATACTCATTACGATAATGCACGAAAAAATAATAAATGGTCTTTTTAAAATTTTCATATTTTTGTTTTTTGATATAAGAGGGCAAGTTTCCAATTTTCACCTCTGTATTAAGTATTAGTTGAGTTGTCTTTTTCGATATCGGGAGAGACGACTCTTTCTTTTATAAACCCGATAGAATTTAATTACTCTGCTTCATTATATTCTAAATTATAATTACATTATTCTGTCTGTATATTGTTTTTTATTATGCAATATACAAATGATTATATTTCAAAAAGATGAAGCTAGTTAGTTTAATCGCACAAAAAGACCTTTTAGTATTAAAAAATGAACCATTTGTAAAAGGAAAACGTTATTTAGTCTAAAAAAGTAAATGATTTGAAAATTCCATAACTCTAGGGGTGTAACAGCAGGCTTTGTGTTGTATAACAATGCTTCTATTTAAATGAAAATTATATCTTTGGCACTCAATATCAGATTATAAATTAACAGATCGAAAGTGCTTATTGATAAAGTCTTGTTGGTAATTGTCCCATTTTCAGCCAATAAAGCTGAATTTAATTTGTAAGTACGGTAAATCTTTAAATGAAAATAGAATGAAAAGGATAGCAGCGATTTTGCTAGTAGCATGCATGGGCTTTGCGCAGTTTGCCAAAGCCGACGAGGGTATGTGGTTATTACCGCTAATCAATAAATTGAATATTGAGAAGATGCAGGAAATGGGCTTTAAATTGTCGGCGGAAGACGTTTATAGCATCAATAATAGTAGTTTAAAAGACGCGATTGTGATTTTTGGTCGTGGCTGTACAGGCGAAATGATTTCCGATCAGGGGCTGATTTTAACGAACCATCACTGTGGATACGGAAATATCCAGGAGTTAAGCTCGGTGGAGCATAATTACCTAAAGGATGGATTCTGGGCGAAAAGTCTTGAGGAAGAATTGCCAGCACCAGGGCTTACTGTTACTTTCTTAAAATACATGACGGATGTAACTGCCGAAATTAATGCCGAACTTAAGGAAGGTATGTCGGAAGCCGATCGTGCAGCAAAAATTCAGGAAGTATCAGCTAAACTGATTGAAGAAGCAAGAAAAGGAAACGACTACCAAATCAGCATTCAGGATTATTTTGAAGGTAACCAGTTTTTCCTGATTGCTTATGAGAAATTCTCAGATATTCGTTTTGTAGGTGCGCCTCCTTCATCAATTGGTAAATTTGGATTTGATACCGATAACTGGATGTGGCCTCGCCATACCGGTGACTTCAGCATGTTCCGCGTGTATTGTGGTCCTGACGGAAAACCTGCCAAGTATTCAAAAGACAACAAGCCTTACAAGCCAGCTCATCATCTGCCGGTTTCTTTAAAAGGTGTTCAGATGGATGATTACGCGATGACAATTGGTTTCCCGGGTAGTACAGAGCGTTACTTAACTTCATGGGGAATCGAAGAGCGCATGGACATTATCAACCATGCGCGTATTAAGCCTCGTGGCGTTAAGCAAGACATTTGGTTGGCCGATATGCGTGCCGATGAAAAGGTAAACATTCAGTATGCTACTAAATTTGCTCATAGTGCCAACTACTGGAAAAACAGTATTGGTATGAACCGTGGTTTAGAGAAATTGAATGTACTGGGCCAGAAGCGCGAATTGGAGAAAGAATTCTCAGAATGGCTTATTGCTGATAGCGATAGAAAGAAAAAATACGGTAACGTACTGAATGAATTAGATAAGGCTTATGTTGAGCGCGCCGAGTTTGTTAAGGCAACGTCATTTATTGCTGAGTGTCAGTTAAGAGGTGCCGAAGCTTTATATTTTGCTTATAAGGCTACTGGCTTGGAGAAAGCTTTGGAAGAAGAAGATCAGGAGAAAATTGATAAAGCTGTGGCTGGTTTAAAAGCCGCTGGCGAAGGTTTCTTCAAAGATTATTACCCGGAGACAGACCGTAAGGTTATTGCTGCCTTGTTGAAGATGTACAACGACGATATTAATGCCAAATATCATCCTTCATTTTACAACATCATCAATAAGAAGTTTAAAGGCGACTTCCAGAAGTTTGCGGATCATTTATATGCCAAGTCAATCTTTATGAATGAAGATCGCTTTAATGCTTTCCTTGAGAAACCTTCATTGAAAGTGTTGCAGAAAGATTTGGCTTTTATAGGAGGTGTTTCGTCCATTGCTAAATATCGCGAGATTAAAGGTATGGAGGCCGAAAGTGCAAAAGCAATCAATAAAAACAACCGTTTATTTATTGCCGGTTTAATGGAAATGCAGCCTGAGAAAGTATTCTATCCGGATGCTAACTTCACCATGCGTTTATCATATGGTAAGGTAGGCGATTACGAGCCTAAGGACGGTGTGGTTTACAAGCACTATACAACCATTGAAGGTATTATGGAGAAAGAAGATCCTGATAATTTCGAGTTTGAAGTACCTGCTAAATTAAAAGAGCTTTGGAAAAACAAAGACTATGGTCAGTATGCCGATGCGGCTGGTTACATGCCAGTTTGTTTTACATCGAACAACGACATTACCGGTGGTAACAGTGGTAGTCCGGTAATCAATGCCGAAGGTCACTTGTTCGGATTGGCTTTCGATGGTAACTGGGAAGCGATGAGTGGTGACATTGCCTTCGAAACAGAGCTTCAGAAGTGTATTAATGTGGATATCCGTTACGTACTATTTATCATTGATAAATATGCCGGAGCAACTAATTTAATTGACGAAATGACATTGGTGAAATAAGCCCTTGTTTTGACGATATAAAAGGAGCTGTCGATCTTATTCGGCGGCTCTTTTTTGTTAAAATAGCTTAAAAAATATTGTCGTCATAGTATTACCTCTTTTAAACTTGTAGTTTCGTGCCTCTTGAAACTTAGCTAAGTATTTTAATGCGTTTTATTTACATCATCATTATAGTCCTGTTCATATCGCCTGTTACTAAGGCAGATGAAGGTATGTGGTTACCTTTCTTATTAAACGATAAACAAATTGAGCAGATGCAGCAGAAAGGCCTTGAGGTGCCTTTCGAATCTATTTATAGTCATTCAGCCCCGTCCTTAAAAGATGCCGTTGTGTCACTGGATAACGGGTCCTGTACGGGTGAGTTTGTCAGTTCATCGGGTTTGCTGTTGACCAATCACCATTGTGGTTATAATGAAATACAGCAACATAGCAGTGTTAATAGTAATTATCTGCATGAAGGGTTTTGGGCGAAGAAGATAAGTGAGGAATTGCCCAATCCAGGTAAAACGGCGACCATATTGATTGAAGCGCACGATGTAACAGCCCGCATTCTCGAATCCTTAAATGGATTAAAGGGCGAGGCACGCCAAAATACCATTGATAGTTTGAGCTCGATAATAGAAAATGAAGCCATTGCTGATAATCAGTACGAGGCCGAGGTGAAGTCATTCTTTTATGGTAATACTTATTTGTTGTTTTTAACCCAAACATTTATGGATGTGCGATTGGTTGGTACGCCACCGTCGGCAATTGGTAAATTTGGTGGCGATACCGATAACTGGATGTGGCCACGACATACCGGCGATTTTTGCTTTTTCAGAGTATACAGTGCTCCGGATGGTTCACCGGCAGAATATTCTAAAGACAATATCCCATTTGTTCCGCGTAAGCATTTTAAGATTAACCTGAATGGTATTTCCAAAAATGATTATTCCATGACCTTGGGATATCCCGGATTCACTCAACGCTATTTGTCATCGTTCGGAGTCGAAGAAATTAAAGATGTTATCAACCCTGTGGTGGCAGAAGTAAGAGGCATAAAACAAGGGGTGTGGGATAATGCCATGAAGGAATCTGAAGCCATCAATATTAAATATGCAGCTAAATATTCCGAGTCCAGCAACTATTGGAAATATGCCATAGGTCAAAATAAAGCTTTGGATAAAATTGACGTTATTGCCAAGAGGAAACAACAGGAAAAGAATTTCCAGGAATGGATGGAGCAGGATTCGACCCTGAGTAATAAGTATGGCAAAACTCTGGCCGTTTTGGAGGCATCGTATCTGTTGGGGCGTAAGTTGACTTTGGCCGAAACCATTGCGCAGGAAACAATGTTGGAAGGCCCCGATTTGGTTAAGTTTGCCCTTGAGATTAGCTCTTTAAGTATGGAGTTAAACAGTTTGAAGAAGGGGAGCGAAGAGTATAAGCATCTTTATACCGAATCAGTTATGGCCATTGGTGATATGTATAAGGACTATGATCCGGAAGTGGACCAACAGGTTTTTAACAAGATGCTGGGGTATTATCTGGAAAATACGACCGAGAGCCTGAGGCCAAAAACAGAGAATTTACTTGGAAAGAAATATCAGGAGGATACGGCTGCTTTCGTTGAAATGCTTTATTCGAAAAGTGCCTTGGGAAGCTACGATAAGGTGCTGGAGCTGATTTCTGAGGGCGAGAAGGCTTTGTTTGAAGATCCGGCCATAGCGTTTTCATACCAGGTTTTAGGTCATTTGTACCAGATGATGGACATTCATAAAAAGCTTAACCAACAATATGAAGAGGCGCAGCGATTGCTTTTGAAAGGATACATGCAAAAGGATGATGGCTTTTATTATCCGGATGCCAACAGTACTTTAAGGTTATCTTTTGGTAAGGTGAGCGATTACGAACCAAAAGATGGGGTGAGGTATAAGTACCTGACTACACTGAATGGCATTATGGAGAAAGAAGATAAGGAGCAGGATGATTTTGAGGTGCCTTCCAAACTAAAGGAGCTTTTCAGGAAAAAAGACTATGGCCAGTACAAGCTTAAAAACGGTAAGTTGCCGGTTTGTTTTTTGACCGATAATGATATAACAGGTGGTAATAGCGGTAGTCCGGTAATCAATGGTAAGGGCGAATTAATCGGGGTGGCTTTTGATGGAAACTGGGAGGCCATGACCAGCGATTTGGCCTATGAAGAAAAGCTTCAGAAGTGCATTTGTGTTGATATCCGTTATGTGATGTTTATTGTTGATAAGTTGGCTGGCGCACAAAACCTGATGGATGAATTTGATATTGTGAATTAAACAATATTTGCAATTATCTTTGAAGTTCTAAATATCAATCATGGCAAAAAATAAGTTTTACGTTGTTTGGGTTGGGGCAAAGCCAGGCATTTATAAAAGCTGGGCCGAGTGTCAGGTACAAATAAAAGGTTTTCCAGCTGCCAAATTCAAAGGTTTCGAATCTTTTGAAGAAGCTCAAATGGCACTGTCGAAAGGACCGGGTAGCTATGTGTCATCAGCCAAACGTAAAAGCTCAGCGACCTCAAAAACCATAAATTCAAAGCAAAATATAATTTCCAACAGTATAGCTGTTGATGCGGCTTGCAGCGGTAATCCGGGTGTGATGGAGTACCAGGGTGTTTACACAAAAGATAATCGCCAGTTGTTTCATCAAAAGTTCGATTTGGGAACCAATAATATTGGTGAGTTTTTGGCCTTGGTGCATGGCATCTCTTATCTGCAAAAGAATAATCTGAATATACCGATTTACTCCGATTCGAAAATTGCCATTGGCTGGGTGATGAAAAAGGCTTGCAAGTCAAAGCTACCTGAAACACCTAAAACGAAAGCTTTATATGATTTGGTGCGTCGGGCTGAACATTGGTTGAAGAACAATAAAATAACCGTTACAATTCTTAAGTGGGATACCAAAAACTGGGGGGAGATTCCTGCTGATTTTGGTCGCAAATAGCCCAAAGTAGTTACTCATGCTTATAAGTTAATCTTCACAAAGTTGGAGTATCTTCATAAAGGTTTTCCAGTTTCGTGTGCTGGCATTTGTCTGCAATTTCTTTTCAAAAAGTTGATTGGTAAGTTTAGTCTCACGATAAGCGCGTCCACAAAAGATGTAGATTTGTTTGTCAGCAATCTGGAGTTGGTCGTTTCCTGCATCGAAGGCATCAAAGAACTTGATGTTATCCGGCGGAGGTGTATCTTTCAGAAATGTAATGTGTAACTGTTCAATGCTTTCATTTAAATATGGATTCGCTTCTTTGATAGCCTTCCATTCAGTTTTACTTCTTACAATAACAGGCACCTCAAAACCATATTTTTTCAATATAGCATCACTAATAATCGATTCGAGTCGTTCATGGCTATTAAGCTTGCTTTCAAATACCACATTTCCGCTTTGTATATAGCTTCTAACATTGGTGAAACCCAGGTTTTGGTACAGCAGGCACAAATCCTTCATAATAATCTTTCGTTTGCCGCCAACGTTAATGCCTCGTAAAATAGATATGTAGGTACTCATTGATGTTTATTGCTTCTGTTTAAATTCTTTTACCAAAACAATGGTGTGACTTAATAGTTCGGCATCGCCATAATTTCCATGGCCGGGAATCACAATCTTTGCATCGGGATAAGCAAACATCAGTTGTTCAACAGTGGTGTCCCAATCATCCACTACAGCATCGGATAGGTTACCTAAGCCTTTGGAATGAATGGATTTTATCAGGCAGCCTCCAAATAGTATTTTTTGTTTTGGTAGCCATACGGTAATGTTATCGAACGAATGTCCACCGCCAAAGTATCGGCATTCAATTTCTTCGTTGTTAAACAGGCAATCGTATTCCTTATCAAATGCAATGTCGGGTACTGGTAATTTTTCTTCTTTGCATTTTTCAATGGTTAGCTGATGGGCTAGTGATTTGGCACCAATGCTTTTCAAATAGGCTAAACCACCAATGCAATCGTCATGAAAATGACCGGCAATAAGGGCTTTAATGCTTGTGTTGAATTGTGTTTTGAGATAGTCGCAAAGTTGTTTGGTTTGTTCGTTAGTCATAGGGGTGTCAACCATTACCGCTTCACCATTTCGTATAATCAGCAAGCCGTTACTTGAAAATCGACCAAACTGCTCCGAAGTGTGCCAGGATACATGTACAAAAACCGAATCCTGTAAATGTATCAATTGCAGGTTGTCATCTATTTTGATGGTTTTATGTTGAGCATTCACCGAAGCTAAGTTGATGTAAATTACAGATAGGAATACAAGCAAAGTTCTCATGGTTACTTGATTTTTATGTTGAAGTATAAAGTTATCAACTTTTTGTATTGAGGTAAAGGATCTCTGCAATTAATCGTTGAAAGAAGAGTAGGATGAAGGTGAAATAAAAGGTTAATCAGTTGATTTACGAACTGTTGGTAGTCCCAACATATTGTGATCTTAATTTGAATATAGTTGCTGTCAAAATAGAGAAGGTAACGTAAGCTTATGTTTTGTAAAAGAGCAAGTTGTATCTGTGTTGTGAATTGATTTTAAAATTTATTTAAATGCTTTTTAAAGCTAAGCCTCATGATCTGAACTGAGGAAAATACCAAAAGTAAGGGATTTTATACAGGTACTTCAATGCCTAATTTCGTCAGCGAAAAACATAACGAAATAAACACCTTGAAAACCTCAATCTTTTTAACGATCCTATTTCTTTTTATTGGTCAAAACCTATTATCACAAAATATCAGCGGACGAGTTGTTGATGAAAGTGGCGTGGCAATAGATTTTGCGACGGTATCCATCGAAAATTCTTCATCGGGTACAGTGAGCAACGAAGATGGTAGCTTTGTTTTAAAAGCACAGTCTTTTCCGGTTCGGTTGCACATTCGCTGTGTTGGCTATCAGGAGAAGAAACTGCTCATTAATCAAGGGGATGAAATTTCAGATCTTATTATTACACTCTCAAAATCGAGTGAGCAAATTGTAGAGGTGGCTGTAACCGCCATAAGTAAAAAAGAGCAAATTAGTCGCACGGGTTTTACCACGGGTGTCCTCGAAACAAAGTCTTTGCAAAGCAGCCCAACAACTATCAATCAAGCACTGAAAACCATGCCCGGATTAAATATCAGGGTATCCGGAGGTGTCGGTTCCAATTTCTCGCTTTCATTGAATGGGCTTACCGGTAATCAGGTAAGGTACTTTATGGATGGAATTCCGGTTGATAATTTGGGTTCGGTTTTTAACCTAAACAACTTCTCGGTTAATATGGTGGAAAATGTGCTGGTGTATAAAGGGGTCGTACCCATTACGCTGGGTGCCGATGCCTTAGGTGGTGCCATAAACATTGTTACGCCTGTTAGCGATCGCAATTATCTGGATGCTTCTTACAGTTTTGGTTCGTTTAATACGCACTTGTTTTCTGTTAGTGGTAATCATTACAATGAGACGAGTGGCTTTTTTGTTAAGGGACAGGCTTATTATAACTTCTCTGAGAATAATTACCAGATGTATGATGTACCGTTGGTTGATGATTTGGGCAATGTAAAAGACGATATTGAGGCCAGGCGTTTTAATGATCGTTATAAAGCGGCATTTGTTTTGGCAGAGGCTGGCTTTAGAAATCAATCATATGCCGATTTAATTTCTCTGATGCTGACAACAGGCGCATCCAATAAACAATATCAGCATTCAGATTTTAGTATCAACAACGTATTTGGTAAACTTCATGGTAAGGATGAGAGTTATACCGCCACGCTAAAATATATTAAGACATTGGGTCAGTTAGGTTTGAATGGCTTTTTGATGGCCGCAAAAACTCATGCAGCTACCATTGATACCAGTAGCTATCGTTATAATTGGTTAGGCAATATAATCTCGGAAACGGGAATGCAGGGTGAGTTGTTTGGCAATAAAACGCTATTTAAAGTTTACGATGACATATTGCAGGCACGCTTAAATGCCAACTATAATTTGAAGGGTAATGGTTCTTTTGATTTGTCGTATGCCTATCAGTACATTAGGAAAAAGGGTGAGGATGATGTTGATGAATATAACCTGACCTTCTCAAAACCTAACTCCATTAATAAACACACCATTGGCTTAAGCTATTTATATAAACCTGAAGCTGCGCCATTGGAATTGAGTGTTTTTGCTAAAGAGTACCTGTTTAGGGGGCATGTGGTTTATTACCAAAATACAGGAAATCAGATTGAAGAACTAAAGGAACAGGCATCATTCAGTCAATTGGGCTATGGTGCTACTTTGGCTTGGTTTGTTAATAATTACCTGACTTTTAAAACGTCATTTGAAAAGGCTTACCGCACACCGGAAAGTTATGAGATATTAGGAGATGGACGTTATGTATTACCTAATCCTCAGTTAAAGCCGGAAAGTAGCAATAATCTTAATGCGGGTCTTCATTTTAACCAGTTTAAGAATAAGAAAACATGGACGGGCGATGTTAATTTCTTTTTTCGCGATTCCAGGCAGTTTATACGGCTTAAATCAACGGGCAATCCATTCGGAACATATGAGAACCTAAACAATGTCAGAAGCATTGGATTTGAGGCTGGCGGGAGTGTGAATATCGATCGTAAGTGGTTGTTGTCGGGCAATGTCACTTATCAGCACATAAGCGATCAAACCAAAGAAATGGATGGTAAGCCCAATGATAACTTCAATCAGCGGGTGCCTAATACGCCTTATTTATTTGGGAATGCAGGGCTTAGCTATGCATTGGACCTTAACGAAGAGAGAAATCGCCTGACTTTCAGGTATAGTACACGTTACGTCCATGAATTCTCTTTAACCTTTGAGCACCTTGGGGATAAGGATTCCAAAAATATAATTCCCTCACAGTTAATTCAGGATGTTACAGTGGATTATGCGATGGGTAAGCGCTACAGGGTATCGCTTAATGTATTTAATGTGGCAAATGAATTGGCTTATGACAATTTTAAAGTTCAAAAGCCAGGCAGAAGCCTCTATGTCAAGTTTATATATCAATTAAAGTAAATCAATAATCATGAATGTATTTAAGAAATTATTGGGGATGGCTGCTATTGCAGCTTTGATCACAACAACAGCGTGTAACGATGATGACGATCCGGCACCACCACAGGGAGGAACGACGGGTATAACCATTGGTTTAAAAACAACTGGTGGCAATGAAACCGAATTTATTGTTAATCGTCAGGATGTGATGACAGGAGAAATTTCGGCTGTTGGAGAAGGAATTGAACAGACCGGTTGGCGATTCTTTTATCCAGTCGGAAAAACTTTATTTACCAGTGGCTACGACGACAGCAATGAATGTATTGCCTATCATGATAACAATAACGGACAGGTGCTTCAAAAGGGGAAGTTTATTTTCAATAATCCCATGGAAATGTTTGGTCATGATGGGGATGATACCTTCCTGGGGATGGAAATTATCCGAACTGGCTTTAGCGATCGCAACCTCTATTTTGTTGATGCGGATGAAGTGATGGTAAAAAAGAAAGTGGGTACACGCATATGGGAAGATCAGGATAAAAAGCAGGCAGCCTGGCCAACGGCTTTGCTTGTTCGAGGCGACAAGTTGTTTGTGCCTTTTCATAAAATTGACTCAGAAGGTAACTGGACGACCCCTGCTCCTGATAATGCCTACGTAGCCATTTATCCTTATCCTAATGTAACAAGTGAACCAGAGAAAATAATTATGGATGACCGAACAGCTAACATTGGGGCCAATGGTTTTACAACCGGTTTAATCAAGGCTGACAATGGCGATCTTTATTCATATTCTTGTGGCGCCGTTATGGCAGGTTTTGCTCCGGCATCAACAAAACCATCCGGTATCTTACGAATCAAGAGCGGTCAAACCGAATTTGATGAGACCTACTTTTTAAATATAGAAGAAAAAACCAATGGTGGTAAAATCTTTTGGTTTGATTATGTAGGTAATGGTAAAGCATTGGCACGCATTATTATGCAGGATAATCCTAAGGCGCCATGGGGAGCTTATGGTCGCGAAATATTTAATCAGAAACTCGTAATTATTGATCTGGATGCTCAAACAGTTACAGATGTGGCCAATGTGCCACTGCATGCCAAGCGATATACATCGCCGCTTATGGTGGAAGATGGGATGGTATACGTAAGCATTGAAACGGCTGATGATGCTTTTGTTTATAAAGTTGATGTGGCCAATGCTACGGCAGTAAAAGGAGCTAAGATAGTTGGTAAAACCATTAAAGGCTTTTACAAATTGTAATCCAACATGCCAATTATAATGTATGATGCCCACAGAGGGTTGTGGAGTTGGTTAATCGGTAATCGATGGTTGATTCTTTTCACAACACTCTGTTGGTAAATGTTGAAGGCATTTCCAGTTATCTTTTAAAATTTCATATCTATGTCATTTAAAACCTTTTGGCGTAAAACTCATCTTATCATTGGATTGGTATCGGGTTTAGTTGTTTTTATTTCATCCATCACAGGTGCGCTCTATGTGTTCAAGGATGAGATAGAAAGCATGACACAAACCTTTCGTCATGTTGAAGCAGAAGGAAAAGAAATGTTACTGCCATCCGAGGTGTTTAAAATTGCCGAAGAGGCATTGCCCAATACCTTAATTCATGGGGCGATTTATAATGGTTCCACTGAAGTAGTTGAAGTGGTGTATTATCAGCCCGAACCATTGTATTACGGAGCAGCCTACATTCATCCGTACTCAGGGGAGGTGGTGAAGCAGGTTAATTTCTTACAAACATTTTTTGGATTGGTATTGGCAGGTCATACTTCTCTTTGGTTGCCGCCAAATATTGGTATGCCCATAATAGCAGTATCCGTCATCATGTATCTGATTCTGCTGATAAGCGGTATTGTACTTTGGTGGCCCAAGGGTAAAAAGCGAAATGGCGTTTTTACCTTTACCAAAACCAATAAGCTATTAGTAAAAATTAAAGAATGGCACGTCGTATTGGGATTTTATGCCACGTTCTTTGTGATAATCATCCTGCTTACTGGTGCTGTGTGGTTGTTTAAGGGTTTTGAACAGGGTATTTACAAATCATTGGGAGGAAAGGAAGAAGTAAGCTTTTCTTACCCGAAATCAGATCTTAGTCAGGCAGGGAAATTGCCCGATCATATAAATGTGGTTGACTCAGTTTTTCAAATTGTGCGAACTGAGTTTGGATCAGAAGCCAATATTGAAATTCATGATGTAACAGATGCTGAGGCATCTATTTTGGTGGAAGTGAACCGTAAGCCCGGTACATACTATCAAATGGATTACCTGTTTTACGATCAGTATACCTTGAAGGAAATAACACCATCGCACATTTACGGAAGATATGAAGTTGCCGATATGGCCGAAACGGCTATTCGGCTAAATTACGATATTCATTCCGGAGGTATAGGTGGTTTTCTGGGCAAGCTGCTGGCTTGCCTGGTGAGTTTATTATCGGCCAGCTTTCCGGTTACAGGATTTCTGTATTGGTACAAGCGAACAGGTGAAAGCAGGCGGCGTAAAAAAGATTTTATTAGTGAGTTAAATAAATAGATAGGTAGAATCCTGTGGAGATTGGTCTTCGCGGGATTTTTATTTTTACAGACTTTGTAAAACTTAAGCTTAGACCCAGAATCCGGATGTGATCCCATATGATCCATGATCCCTAATTATTGGAACATATCAGCTGAAAACAAAAAATCCCGACAGTAAAACTATCGGGATTTTCTTTCAGTACCCAGAGCCGATATCATGCATACTTTTTGACGGTTTTCAAACCTTTCTGAATGTTCGATATTATGAGTGAAAGTGACTTTCGTATTTTGTTAACTTTTGTCCAGATTTTGATAGTTTTGTACGTAGTTACTATCAAATTACTATCATTTAATGATTAGAAATATTCCATTCTATATAGCGAAAGGACGAACGGACAAGAGAGGATTAGCTCCAATCTATGCGCAAGTTAGAATAAAGGCTAAAAATTATCCAATTCAGGTAGAAAAGATTAAACCTAGATATTGGAACGCTAAAAAGCAAAGAGTTAACAAGCCTAAAGAGCATGAGCCGGATAATCAATTTCAAAAGGTAAATGAATTATTGAATAGCCTTAATAGTAACACTAGCAGGTTTGATAGATTTGAAAGTTATTTAACACCACCTTCCAGAGAAGAAGTAAAAGCTGTATTGCTGAATGTTAATTCATCAAGTAAAAATTTCCAAGAGGCTTATACAGAATTTATAGAATCCAACCGAAATAAAGTTGCATACAATACTACCAGAGGGAGAGTGACAGCAAAACAATTCATTGAAAAGTATCAGAAAGACAAGTCGTTGATTATTCAATTTAAGGACATTGATTTGCAACTTTTTGATAAGCTACATGATTATGCATACGAGGAGCTTGATTTAGAAACAAATACTTTTGTTTCGTATGTCGCAAAATTTAAGGCTTTTCTGAACTGGGCAAATGATAAAGGTTATTGTGAAGGACAGGAGCACCGCCGATATTCATGCTCTGAAAAAGAAAAGAATGTGATTTGTCTTACTCCTGAGGAATTTAAAGCTCTTTATAATCATACTTTTAAAAGCAAGCGTTTGGAAAGAGCCAGGGATTTATATTGTTTTGGCTGCCTTACTGGCCTAAGGTACTCGGATATAAAAAGCTTGAGATATGAGCACATAATAGGGGATTTCATTCATAAAAACATCACTAAAACAAAGGAAGATGATCTGATTCCGATTCTACCTCAAGCAAGAAGTATCCTGGATAAATACAAAGATGAAAGCTTTTATCCTCTGCCACGTATGTCGAATCAGAAACTAAATGACAATATTAAAGAGTGTTGTGAAGAAGTAAAAATTAATACCCCAACTATAAAGGTTAAATACCAAGGAAATAAACGAGTTGAAACAGTTCACCCGAAATACAAGCTTATTACTGTCCACACCGCACGAAAAACATTTATTACTATTGGCTTTATCAAAGGATTAGATGTGAAAATCATTAAATCAATTACTGGCCACAAGAAAGATTCAACTTTTGATAAATATCTTAAAATTGCCGATGAGCATAAAAAGGTAAAATTATTAGAAGCATGGAGTGGTATAGAATAAAATCAAATTTTACTATTATTGTAAAATAATACAAACTCACTATAAACCAATTGACTTCTTAATTCTAATCTTATTTCAATGAAAGCCTCTAGTGTATTTAGAACAATCTTTGCTATATTATTTCTAATATGCGACATCGCTATAGTTCATAATTTAATTGATGACGATTCTTTTTTATTAAGGTCACTTCCATACTCTCTAGATTATGTGTACCTTACTTTTCGAGCTTTAGTAGTAATATGGATGAGTAACTTCATCAAAGATCTTAAAAAAGCAAAGGCTTACAATATTTGGATGTTCATAACTTACTTCTTTCCTTTTGTTACATTATTGTTTTTTGAACTATTAAAGAATGCTTTAAAACTAGAACAGGAAGCTTGTGGCGCGCAAAAAGAGAAGGGGAGGTTTTCTCCTCGCTGGAAAGCAATCCATACTATTATTGTATTAATTATTTCCGGAATAGGTTTATTAATATGGGGAATATTTGATTTTGGAAATTGTAATGAAAATTGGAATCAACTATATATTACCTTGGGTTCCACAATATTGCTTTCAGGTGTTTCTTCTATTATTCTTCAGATTTTTTCGTCCATAAGTTTTTTCCAAAGAGAAATGGTAAAGACCTTTTATGACATACTATCATCTGACGACAAATATTTGGCAACCATCGACTATCATCACTTACGTAAAAACTGGAAAATACTATCAAAATATCTATACAAGAGAAAGTTTTCTGAGATCAGTGACGATTTAAGTGATATTATTTCGGATAAGTACTTTCCTCGAAACCACCCTGTTTATTATGAGGATTATAGAACAGATACTATTATAAAACAATTAGAAGGAGGCAATAAAAATGATGAGTATGTGAGGTTAATTGAAACAATAAGCTTAAATATTGTAGCTAATAGTAAGCATGAAGATGTTTTTTATACCTTTAGTTCGAGTATTCCCAAGTTGTCTGAAAATGATGAAATTACTGAAGTTAAGATCCATAAGTTTGATATTAATGGTAAGAACCATCTTGATATAGAAAAGCTGGAGATCCTTAAAGTTCGTAATGGTGATAAAGTCACTTTTGAAAATAAAGAAGATATACTAAAACATTTTAAGGAGAAACAGGAAAAAGATCATAACAAAGAAGAGTCTGCTATAGAAGAGGAAAACTCTTGTGTGGGATATCACATCAAAACTAAGGAGTTTAAAGGTTCTAAAAAATATAGTGTATTAATTGAATTGGAGAAGGTTTATTCGTTAAAAACTAATATGTTTAAATCCTATAATGCAGTACGAATAGTTAAAGATTGCCACGTTTTTATTGACCATCCTGAGGAAATGTCTTTAGAATTTAAAAATTTAGGAACAGTTAAAAAGTTTAAAAGCATTAATGAAAAATCTAAAAATATTTTGTCAGAAGAATATGAAGGCTTAATTTTACCCAGCCAAGGATATGTTGTTGGTTTAAGGTTAAAATAATTTGATTATTAAAACTTTATTGCATATTTTTCGTTGAATAACCTAACAAGTATAACTTGACTAGAAACAAACCACGTTATTATGGACAAAAGAGATGTTAACTTTGAAGAAGATTGGGGTTAGTAGGAGATACTAATTCTCAATCTATTATGATGTTTACATCATATTGATTGGAAGCAAGTAAAAAGAAATAAAAAAGGCATTGGATTAATTCAATGCCTTTTTTTATTCATAATAGATAAGTTAAAAGTTAGATTCTTTAACTAGTATAGTGGCATTATATAAATTATAAATTGATTTAAGAAAAAACACCCCTAATGTTGTTTTGTATATAAAGACAAACATCAATACATAGTAATTCTGTGATGAAATTCTTGATATATGCACATTAAACGTTTCAAAGAAATCTAAACAAACTGCACGAATAAAATTATCGACTGCAAAAAGCACCCATTCATACCTCTCAATTTCTGAAATTTCTCCAAGCCCTTCTATATAAAAAAGATTGTTATCCATTAAGAAAAGTTGGTTACAAATAACTCCAAAGGTAATCACAAAACCTAATGGTGAAATGTAGCTTATATTTAGGTCTAATTCTCCTTCGCGACTACGTGTATCAATTTGGATACTTTTTACAGCGACATTCTTCTTAAATGCGAATGTTATTGACCTAAACTCAAACCAACAAAAAAGAAAATAAGCCACTACTAATGTAAAATAACTAAAATCGCCGTATTCCGCATTTGCAAGCCCCAATGCAAAAACCGTCATTCCAGCAAATATCAAATCATATAAAAACCTTGCTTTTGCTTTCCAAATTACGCTCATTATCCAAATTACTTTAACAAATCATTTCAAGTTTCTCAACGAGAAATCTAACTCAGTAACTAATGTCATTTCTCGAATGCTTCTATTAACAAAGCCAGAACCTACTAATTGCCTGGCAAGATTATTTAAATGCACATGCCTCGAAAGTTCTGCTCTTGGAGTAACCTCCAAAAATAGCCAATGTCCGAATAACATGAATGAGTAAAAACCTAAATCGTTAATTGTATCCTTTACATGGTCATTGAAACTAAATGATGGATGCTCAATATTTTCTGGAACCAATAGCACTCCATTATTCTCCAGAAAATACAATGGAACTTCTCCAACATCAAATCGAGCGTAATTTCTAATACGGTTAAATTTTGAATCCAATGCCTCTTTTGTTTCACGGTGATATTCCTGAAGAAACACTTCGTAAACACCCCTTTTGAATTGCCTGGTTAATTGGAGAAGAAAACTAGGTCTGTATTTGAAAGTTCTTTTCACTTCCAACCTTCTTTCCTTTAGCCAAATATTGAAATAGGTTGAGCTCAATCGCTTTTTCTGAGGTTTTGTGAAATCTGACAACAAGTACCTGGTTAAATTAAATACTTCCTTAAAAGCTAACTCAACCGACATAGGATAAGGCTTGTCTTGGTCAACAGTGCCAAAATATGTGTTACATGAATCACAGATATCAACACCAATATTCTCCGCTCCAATCTGCTTTGATATCGTATGCGGACGATTATAAAAAGTTACTTCAGGCTTTTTCTTTAAGCACCAAATACATTGACCTGTATGGGTATATTCTTTTTTCATATTACCTCTGCATTGCTTTCCTTAGGCTGGTAGCCTCTTCTTTTACAGACTCCAAATACTCTAGTTTAACATTAAAAGAATCATACTCATCCAAGTGCAAATCAAAAGAAAACTTCTTTGTCTCTGGTTTTGAATCTGCAGCTTTTACCTTTTCTAAGACCTCTGCTAATTTCATTCCTGTCTTTTTTAAGGTTTGAACCAAGTGCTCCCACGCCTGCAGGTCAATAAAAAATAGATTCTCAACAGGCAATATTTTTGTGTCTGAAATATCGATATTCTTATGTGATTCCGTTTTTAAGAACTGTTCCCAGATATCCTGAGAATTACCTAAAAACAGATTCTTGTAAGTCAATATTATGCCATAATATGGCCCCTCTCCAGGTAGCGACTTTGCTAATTCAATCATCTGCTTTGAATATGCCTTGACAATCGAATCTTTAAGAGAAGTAGCCAGAAGTTCATCTTTAGGATTAATTGCAACATGGGCATTTAATTCAATTGCTTTTGATTCAATCAGAACATTCTCATCAACCAAAAAGTCTACCACTTTATGCTGCCTCCCATAGCAATTACGAAGCTCTCCTTCTGTTGCATAGCTGATATCTAACTCCTTTAACCCAAGTTCAATATATTTTTCTATTCGATGTCCAAACTCTGTTGTAAAGCTTGAATCAAATGCTTTTAAGTAATTATAGATGTAGTGATTGCAAGTTATATTTAAGATAGCACTGTGAGGAAGCCATATCTTAGAACCAAATAAAATAAATGGATATCTCGAGTAAAACGAAGCATCGAAAGGGTGAAGATTGTAATTCCGAACCAATCCTTTTTCTGCAGTAACAATATCCTTTATTTTATCTCGGGTAATAGTTAAGAGGTTATAATAGTTGCTGGCATTATCAGCTCCAATTATTTCTTTCAATACTGTAATTAGTTCTTCATCTATAATTCCATTAAAAACCTTCACTGGTGGTTTTGCCTGCGTAACCCATAACCAAGTAAAAAACTGAGCCTTAATAAAGTCTCTAATGGAAATTGAGGTTCTACTTAAGAAAGCTTCTCTCACGTCATACTTATGCTTCAACTTCTCAAACAGGAGATATTGTCTAGAGAAGGTCTCCATCCACAAATGCTCCTGAAATTGAAATTGTTGATATGCCAAGATGGTAAACATCTTATTGACATTACCATTTTTTAATGGATTAAAGGTACTGTGCAAGCGCTCCAGCTCTTCAATTTGTTTTAAAAGCTTTAGTACATCTCTCCTAGTTGCAGTTTTAGGTGGATAGTTCTCTTCAGCAAACTCATAAGCCCAACGTAAAATAGTTAAGGCTTGCCAATAAGCATATGATTTTGATGAGTTTTCTTGTTCCCTTATGACCTTTAGAGTCTCAAGCATAAGAGAGTGATAGGTGAATGTCCTTATTTTATTGCGAATAGGTTTAAAATCGTCCATTAAGTTTAGGTCTGTTTGAACCTAAAGATAACGGTTAATTATCAATTGCTAATCAAATAAAAAAGACTAACTCTAATAACTGTAAACTATGTAAACCTTGTAAACTGCATTTATTATTTATTTGATTTATTGCCTTTTAAAGGTTTACATTTGGTTTACATGGTTTACACACCCTAATTTTTCACTTTCTTCTTTTTGACAAGCATAAGCTGTAAGTTGGCTTTGTACTATATTTATACCCTTAACCTCTTACATATGAGCGCAAATCTATTTACAGTTACCATTCCGGTTAAGCCTTATATCAAGCAATATCTCATAAACAACTTGGGACATCCGGTTGATATAGCGAGGTCCGATCAGTTTGCTTCGACTTTTTTTAACCTGCTTTCAAAAGAGAATTGTATTCACCAAAAAACAGCAGGGAAAGTGTTGGTAATAATCAAAGTTTCAAAAGATGTATTTCATCGTTATGGATTTAACCTTACTAATGCCAGGTTAAAGGAATTTCATAGTGAGCTGGAGAGATGTATTAAATTTGAAATGCGCAATTTTATCGGACTGAAGACTATATTGGGCTATTCAGTTGCTGAAGCTATCCGTCAGTTCCAGGAAAAGAAGAATTACCCTGAAGACATCTGGAGCTATGAAGCCATTAAAAAAGACATTGACCGGAACACCACAATAAAACGTTGTAATGATGTTGATGATTTTTTAGAGTTAATGGATAGAGAGATTAAGCAAAGAATTTCTGATTCCATGGAAGAGCTTAATAAAACAGAATGTCGTGAAGTAGAAACAAAGTGAATTCAACCTTTAAATCTTATCATGAGTTACAAATGAAATGCCCATTATGGTTAGTCATCTGGGAGTACATATCCATACCTTGCTTATGGATGTTTACGTAAAAGATGAATTGCTCGTGTGGACACACAAACATAACTTGCTTCTTACATTTAAATCACGGTTGGTATATCAATTATAGTATTATGGGTATACATTTCTACTCCTTGCTACTTCCTTTTTTATATGACTCGTGCCAACGAGTAAAATTTGGGTATTTTCCTTCTTTCCGTAATAAAAAACTGTCAATACTTTTATTAGTAACCATACCAATTTCATGTAGAAAAACGAACATGTTATGAGCAAATATCACCGATTCAGGAACACTCTTATATTTTTTTTCAATCGGAACGTCTGTTAGTATTTTTTCACAATAATCGGCAAAAAGAGAATGTATGATATTTTTCGCAGAACTTAAATTACTTTTTAGTGCTATAATTAGTTCTTCCTTCTCTTCTATTCGAACTTTTAATTCCTCATTTTCAGTTTGAAGTTCCTTAATCTTGCCTAATTCTTCGCTTTTCGATGAATCTTCAATATCAACCAAATCACTAAAATTAACATTCAGTGCATTGGCTATTTTAATAACCATATCAATGCCAACTGTCTTTGTTTTGGCATTTTCAATATTAGCAATTTTCGTATGAGATACACCTGTACGCTCGGCTATATCATATATGCTTAATCCCTTGCTCTTCCGAATTTGCTTAATCTTATTGTGTAAATCTTCCATAAATAACGATTTCGTTACAAAAGTAATGATTTTTTTTAATCGAAAGTAATCTTTGAACATCATGATTAGCAAGAGTTTACAAAATATCCGCCTCGTAATAAAATGATTACTTATTGTAATACATTTGTTATTTATGTAATTATAATGTTACTTTGTCATGTCATTAAAACTCACAAAACCTTGAAAAAGGATGCAAAACACATAATTAGATTGCCGAAATAACTAATAAACTATGCAAAAAATGGATAAGACAATTGTTGTATCAGAATCAGCCATATCGCGAATAGTTGGCGATGAAGTTGAGAAGCGATTAAAGAAAATTCTTCAACCTAATCCGGACGAGATAAAAGATGATAAACTCAGCAAAGTAAAAGCAGCTAAATTTCTTGACATTTCGGTACCGACCCTCCACAAATTAGTAAAGGCTGGCAAGTTTAAAGAACACTCGCTAGGAGCCCGTAAATACTATTTAAAAAGCGAACTAATTAGTGCCCTGAAAAATCAAGACTAATAATGCAGAACCTAATTGAAAACTGCCCAGAACCATCTGACAGCTTTAAAGAGAATGGCTTCTTTGTCCGAGATAGGAAGTATTATGTACTCAATTTCAAAGGTGATAAGGTATTCGAAAACGAAATATCAAATTTTGTAATGAAGATTGTTTTTCACCTAAAAAATGGGACTCAAAACACGAAACGATTAGTACTCCTCCAACGTCATACCGGAGAAGTTTCTAGCGTTGAAGTTAGTAGCAGTGATTTGAAGCCCGATCCGTTTGAAACAATTCTAAAGTCTAACAGATGCACTTTCTATGGTACCAGTTATCAATTTAAGCGTGTCATATCCTACTTAATGGATAACGAAGAGGAGGCAACCTTTATTAATCTGCTGGGATGGGATTCTATTCACAATGTATTTGCCTTTGCCGATCATATCTATGCCAACAACAAACTCTATTCCATTAATAAGATGGGAATAGTTAAAACAGATGATAACAGCTTTTACTTACCTGCTTTTAGTGAGCAAAACATCGAAAATGAGGATTATGACAAAGAACGACTCTATGCATTTAAACCAGGCAATTTAACTTTTGAAACCTGGGCACAATTGATGTACGATGCATTTGGCATAAATGGAGCCATTGGTATTCAATTCCTTATTCTTTGCGCATTTCGTGATTTTATTTTCAACAGCTTACAATTCTTTCCATTCATGTTCCTGTTTGGTGATTTTGGTACCGGAAAAACATCCTATACTGAAAATCTACTACATGCTTTTGGCAAAGATGTAATAGGCACTCCTTTAAACAATGCCACATCAGTTGCACTCTCGCGCATTGTTGGCCAGTTTAAAAATGGTATTTCATATCTGAAGGAATTTACCAATGAAACCGATGAATCAATTCAGGATTTCATTCTTACCGTTTATGATGGCTCCGGAAGAGCAACAGGTATAAAAAGTAATGATAATAAGACCAAAGCATTCCCGGTCCACTCAGGATTAATATTTGATGGCAACTTTCTTCCATCTCAAAAAACAGCCATCCTTTCACGTATGATACTGTTAGTTTTCGAAAGTCAAACTTACACGGATAAACAGGTATTAGCGTTTAATGAACTCAGAGACAATTCCGAATTTGGTTTTGGTCGTGTTCTTACTGACATACTAGATACAAGAGATAAATTCACTAGATTATTTCAAAGTGCCTTTAAAAAAATTGTTAGGGAATTAAAGCAAGTAATGGGAGCCAGGTTCACGGAAAGAACCATAAAACACATTGGGCTCCTACTTACTCCTGTTGCAATTCTTAATTCAGAATTAGAAACACCTTTCACATACGATGAACTTAAAGATAAGCTGATTGAATTCGCTAAAAATCAAGACCAAATACTCAAACAGAATGATGCTGTAACAATTTTTTGGCGTGCTTTTGATTGGGGACTCTCAAAATTTGAGATTCGTCCAGGGGAGCAATACCAACTTAGAGAACTGGTTAATGGCAATGGAGAAATTGCTATTAAAATTCAGAAAATATACCCCGTTTACCTGTCTTTTTGCAAAGCGAATAAAATAAGGGATACGGACATCAGCAGTTTACGAATGCTATTGTGCTCATCAAATAACAAAGAATTCATACCCAGTGCCCAACAAAGCAGAGGCGTTGCCTGGACAATAAAAGGATTTGGCTCAGCCCACAAGTTCAAATACACTAAATATCAAAATGATACAATACTAATCAATGATGTTGAAATATCACTTAAACCCTACCAACCAAGAACACCCATGTAAACCATGTAAACCTTTTTACACCCAATGTAAACCCTTAACTAACTCATAATCAATAATAGGATTACATGGTTTACATGGTTTACAGTTTTTTGACCCTATAAGGGTTCATAATTGAAAAAGAAGAAAAATGAATTGTAGCGAAGCAAATAATTATAGCATTGTTGAGTGGCTCCAGGGGCAGGGAATAGCTCCTGCCAGGATTAAACAAATTAACTATTGGTACCCTTCTCCATTTCGTAAAGAAAATGACCCAAGTTTTAAGGTTGATAATTCAAGAAATATCTGGTACGACTATGGTATGGGAGTTGGTGGCAGACTCATCGATTTAGTTTGCTGGCTACACCGGGTTAATGTTTCTGAAGCTCTTCAGCTAATATCAGGTGATGCCAAGAAACCGACTGCCTCTCTCTTTTTTCATAAGCAGGAGATTAAAGAGCACCGTGGTCTTGAAATTACAAATGTTTGCAAGCTTAAAAGAAGCCCATTAATTCAATACCTAAGAACTAGACTTAATGATGTTAGGTTTGCTGGTGAATATGTGAGTGAAGTATCTTTTATTGTTGGTGAAAAGAAATACTACGCTATTGGTTTCAAAAACGACAAAGGAGGCTATGAGCTTAGAAATAAATATTTCAAAGGCTGTTCAAGTCCTAAACACATTACTACAATACCAGGACGAAAAGATACTTTAAACATCTTCGAAGGCTTCATGGACTATTTAACGGCACTGAGCTATTTCAATATTTCAAAGCCCTACAATAAAACCATTGTCTTAAATAGCCTCTCGCACCTGAAGGAAGTAACTCCTCACCTGGGCCAGTACAAGCAAATTAATTTATACCTGGATAATGACAAAGCTGGAGAAGCTGCAGCTGAAGAAATAATAAAGAACCATGTTCAGGTAGAAAATTATGCAAAAAGGATTTATCCTGACTATAAAGATTTCAATGAATTTTACTTGACAAGATTTAATTACCAAACTCAAAAGCAATAGAAGATGAATAATTCTGAATTAGACTATAAAAGATTTCATGTTGCCAGGTATATCGCACAGTCAAAGATATATAACGAGAAAGTTTATTGGAATAGCGATGAGTTATTCTCAAGAATCAATAAAGCAGGATTATCTGATGCTCAGGCATTGTTACGAATTTTCAAGAAGCAGATAGACGAGCATAACTCAAAGCTTGATGCCATGGAAACAAGAGTTAAGAATCTTCATTACAAAAATTCAAACCTATACCAGTCCAAACACTTTAAAGACATCCCTATTGCCAAAATAGACAAGGCAATATTAGAAAATCCGGATGGTGACATCTGGGATATTGCTAAGGAATTTATCAAATAAAAAGATAGCTATCATATTAAACATTTAGGATGTCCTTTTTCTGAAAGAATACCCTAACTACTTTCGAATCAATAATTTTAAAAACACAAAAAATGAGTAAACAAGAATTTCAACCAAGAATCATAGGCAATCCGGATTTAAAAACTCGTGGAATCTTAAAAGATGCTGCAGAAACAGTATTAGTACTTTGCAATAGTCTGTTAGACGACATGCAAATTTTGTTTGCAGATAGTGAGATTACCTTCTCTGATATGGAGGAATTTATTAAAGCTACCGATCCGGTCGATCATCTTAATAAGCTGTATGTGGCAGATAAGAATATCAGTATACCTGGTATTAAAACAGAAAAGCTTATTGAACAAGGATTAATCGACAGTCCTGATAAAATCTATGAGGTGGTGCTTTCATCTCGTGAAATCACTATCGAAGAGAGCTCTAAGCTTAAGATTATAGGCAATCCACTGACCTTTATGACTCAAACAGAAGAAGGTAAAGTAGAACTTACTACTACTCTTGAAGAAAGAATTATCGAATTAACTCAAACGTGTACTGAGAGTGAAATTCAAAACGAAATACTGGATCAGGTTGAATCGATTCAGGGAGCAATGAATAAGCTAGTAGAGATGGGCGCCATATCAATGTCTTTTGGAGTAGCCAACTGTTTAAAAACTATTTCAAAGTCATTTAAGCACAATCGCTTTAATGATATACCAACAGAGATAGATCCGATCCTTTTCCAAAAGAATGTTTTTCTAAAAGGCTCACGAAAGTACAGAACAGTTTTATAAACGAGGATAGTCATTCATAGTCTTGTTTTGAAAGCAGCTTCACCGAGCTGTTGGTAGCATAGTTGGAAACGTCCAGTTTATGCTACCATTTTTAAACCCTAATATTAATCTACCATGGCTCAGAATAAAACTTACAACAGGCGAATAAATCTTTACATTAATGGTAAAGAAGTTAAGAACGATGTAAAAAACATCAAGTCCGAAATGAATAAGCTTATTGCTGCTCAAAGCAAAATGACTATTGGAAGCAAAGAGTATGTAAAGACAGGAAAAGATATTCAGCGATTGAATACAATACTAAAAGACCATCGAAAAAGCATTTATAACAGTGGTGGCGCATGGAGTAAACTTTCTTCAAATGCTCAACGATTTGTAAAGCTCGGCATAGCATCAGTTATGGCCGGAGCAGTTGCAATCATGAAACGAATGGCTACTAATAGCATTAAGCTAGAAAAAGCATTATCAAGCTTATCAGCAATAACAGGAGCCACTGGTGATGATTTGGAGTACTTCAGAAAGAAAGCCATTGAAACAAGCGGAGATACGTTACAAAGTGCTGAAGAAGTTGTCCGTAGTTATGAACTAGTTGGCTCTATTCGACCAGAATTACTGAAGAACAAAGAAGCTTTAACTGAAGTAACCAAACAGGCGATCATATTAAGTGAAGCTACCGGAGGTCGCTTAGGAGTCGCTGAGGCTGCAAAAGCTACTGCAGTTGCGCTTAATCAGTTTAACATGGAAAGCGTAGAGGCTACGCGAGTTGTTAATGCCTTTGCTGCAGGCTCAAAAGAAGGGGCTGCTGCAGTTCCGGAACTATCACAAGCAATAGACAAATTTGGTGCGGTCGCTGCATCTGGAAATTTAACTTTAGAACAGAGTATTGGCCTACTTGAAACACTTGCTGAAAAGAATATCGTCGGAGCTGAAGCTGGAACTAAAATGCGCAACATTCTAATTAAGCTTCAAGCCAACCAGGAGAATTATAAGAATGGAGTATTTGATATTAACCTGGCGCTCGATAACCTTAGTAAAAAACAATTAGGCGTTACAGAATTGACTAAAGAGTTTGGAACTGAAAATGTTGTTGCTGCGCAGATACTTGTTAATAACACGGATAAATATCACGCATATACTAAAGCCGTCACTGACACCAATACAGCTTTAGAACAACAGGCTATACAGAATGATAATGTTACGGCTAATTGGCAGAAGTTCGTCAATATGATTGACTCAGCTTTAACTTCCCCTGGATTCTCAGGAAAGTTAAATGATATCATTAAAGGATTAACTGGAGCCATCTATAACCTTCAACGTTCAATGATGAGTTCTTCAGAAATAGCTGATGATTTTATTAATTCTGTTATGGGACGAATCAATACAGCTGATTCAGCAGAGGAAAAGGTCAAGAGACTTACGACTTTAATCAAACAACAAGAGGAAACAATGGCTCTATACAAGCAACAACTGGATGAAATGAGTTGGTTCAGTAAGCAAGACTTATGGTGGAGCCCTGCCAAAGATGCCAATGCACTTTATAAAGCTATTGCTTCAACTGAAGAAAAGTTGGAGAAGTTGAACATTGAGAAAACCAAAGCTCAAACAGCTAGGCTAAAAGAGTCATTTAACTTTTCTGGTAAGTCAATGGAAGATTTGTTGGTTTTGGAAGGTCAGTATCTTGTGGCTGAGGATTTGTTAACCAAAAAACAAAAACTAAAGCTTGATGCCATTAGGGAAGAAATAAAGCTGAGAAATAACTCTAACAATCAAAAATCAGCGGAAGAGCCCAAAAACAATGAGGAGCTTGAGAAGTATCTAAAAGAAAAAGAACGTGCAGAAGAAGGATTAGCTGATTCTATTAGAAAAATAAGAGACAAGTTACACCTGGACACCCTCAGTGCGCATGAAAAAGAAAAGCAGGCCATTGAATACAAATATGCTGATTTACTTGATACAGCTCAAAAATATGCAATGGATGAGTCTGAGCTCATTAAGTTGAAAACTCAGGAACTTCAATTTGTTGATGAAAGATTTGCAAAAGAAAGACTTCAGAAACAAAAAGAAGTTCAAGCCCAACTTGAAAGCATGTATTTAAGCGAATTCGAGAAAGAGAAACAAGAAAAGATTCGTCATTTACAGAAAATGATTGCCATGGCTGAAGAGAACGGCCTGATGACAATTGAGGCATATACATTAATGCAGGAGGAGCTTGATCTAATAAGGAATAGTGAAGAGCCACGTGATATCTTTGGCATGACTGATGAAGATTGGTTAAAACTCATAGACAATTTTGATATGGCCATGATGTACATTGATCAAATTGGCATGGCCTGGGGCAGTATTATCACTATTCAAAACAACAAAGACAAGGCTGAGCTCAAGCAATATGAGAAGAATACTCAGAAGAAGAAAGATTTACTTAACAAACAACTTGAGGCTGGTTCAATTTCACAGGAGCAATACAATGCAAGGGTGGCTAAATTGGATGCCGACCTGGACAAAAAGAAATCAGAAATTGCCATAAGACAAGCGAAACGAGAGAAGCAGCTGGGGCTATTCCAGGTAGCTGTTAATACAGCCATGGCAGTCATGAAAATATGGGCTGAAGTTCCTAAAGCTGACTTTGGAATCTCAACAGGAATACTAACAGCCTTGGCTATTGCTAATGGAGCCTTACAAGCTGCAGCTATCTCTAGTGCTCCAGTTCCTGAATATGCAGAAGGTGGATACACACATGGTGATAGAATTTATCGAGCTGGAGAAGCCGGAACTGAATGGATTGCCAACAACCAAATGGTTAACAATCCTGACACCGGTCCAGTGATTGCAGCTTTGGAAGCAGTGCAACGTGGTAAAGCTCCAGCAAGCATGTTCGGAGGTGTTACTCCTGCATTCTCAGAAATGATGGAGGTGCCAAGGTACGCTGCAGGAGGATACACACAACCCTCTACGAATATCACTACCACCAACATTAGTCAATCAGACAATTCAAGCATTGAACAATTATTGAGGCTACAAACTGAAGAACTTCAAAATATTGCAGAATTCCTTTCTGACCCGCAAAGTCGACAAGCAATTATAAGCAACTATGACCTGGGCAGAAATGAAATTGAGAATGCTGAAAGGAATAGTTTGGGGAGAATAGGATAAAAAATGTGTAACTAAATCAAGATTGAAATTGAGTAGACAGCTGCCCCTGCCCATCATATTTCCTTTGTTTTTATGTTAAGGCAGCTGCCTAGTTCTGTAGGGCGGGACCGGGGCACACATTGTCTTTTTGGTACGATTTTCTAATGGATACCCCCTCTGTAGTCGTATATTAATCTAATTATTAACACTATAACTAATTTGATATGAAAAATAAACTGGATGAAGAATTGAGATTGATGAAACCCAATTTGAGATTCAAAGTTGGTGATTTGGTATGTCTAAAGAGTGATACAAAGAAAAATACTCCGATGAATATCGTTGCCTATTTAGATTCTAATGATTTGGATGATTACATCTGTGTGTGGTTAAATTCTCAAAAGGTGCAAGAAAGGCAGATGTATCCAGATTCAGTATTAGAGAAATTTGAAATTGAAAGTAAATAGATCAAAATCAAAACGATGAAAAAGAAATTAAGAGAAGAGCAATTGCAAGAGGTTGTAAGCTTACAGGAAGATAATAATGGTCGACTTAATTGTATGACAGATTCAATTAATGACATCGTCTATTATCTAATCAAGTCAAAGGGTTATTTAGCTCCTGAAGATGTCAAACCAATTGATGGCTTTCTGTATAACCTAGGATTTATAAAAGAATCTTTAGAAAGACTTAAAGAGCCAGAAAAATAACTGTGAAATTACTTTTTTACTATCATTTTACTAACATCAAAAATCAAAAAAGCCTGACACTTAATGCATCAGGCTTTCTTTCTGTACCCAGAGCCGAAGTAGAAACCATGGTTTTTAAGTGTTTTTGTGATCGCCCGAAAATAGCGGGAAATCGCTGTGAATGCCTCGATAGTTAAGGGTTGTGGGTGTTTTGTTGACAGGTCATAGCAGAGCATAGGAAGTCATGAAATATCAAAACGGTTGTGCAATGGTTGTGCAAATGCTATATTTGTACTGAATCAATTTTGTAATTATGGCTACTATTAAGTTTCGTGCCAGGGGCACAAATGAGCAAAGAGAAATATATCTTCGCTTGTCTGCGGGGCGTTCTGTCAATATCCAAGCTAAAACAGGTTACACCATACATTCAAAGCTCTGGAAGTATGATAAAATTGCTAAGGGAGTGAATAAGGGCAAACTTTCTGAATTTGGACAGCCAAAGCAAAGCGATGCCATAGGCAAAAGATTAAAAGAGCAACTGGATAGTTTAACCACTGAGATAAATAAACGATTCAACCAAGCAACCGAAAAAGGGGAGCCAATTACCCCCGAATGGTTGACTAATCAAATTAACAGCCTCCAAAATAAAGGCACCAAAGAACAGCAAAATAAAGGTGATCTGTTGACCTATACAGACCATTACATAAGCTATCTGCCTGACCATGTTCAGCGAAGCGGCAAACGTGGAGTGTCTAAGAATACTATACAGAAATTTGTAACACTAAAAGCGCGTGTGGTGGATTTTCAGAAAGCGAAAAGAAGAAGGTATAATATTGTAGATGTTAGTCCCGATTTTATCCGTTTGTTTGATGGATTTTTGCGCAAAAATGGCTATTCGGATAATTACATAGGTACATTGTCAATTAACCTTAAAACCATGTGCAAGAATGCCCGAAAGGATGGTTTTAAGGTTAGTTCTGATTTAGATATGATTACAGGTGTAAAGTCAGAGGTGCAAAGGGTTATACTAACGTTTGAAGAACTGGAACAAATTAGACAGACTACCTTTAAGCGCGAAGCTCTGGGAAATGCCCGTGATTGGCTTTTAATTGGTTGCTATACAGGTCAGCGGGTTTCTGATCTATTAAAGCTTACAAAAGATAATCTGGTTTTTAAAAGTGGGCTTGAGCTTATAGAACTAACCCAAATTAAAACAGGTAAAAGGGTATCATTACCCATTCATCCGGTAGTTAAAGAGATACTGGATAAAAACGAAGGTGATTTTCCATATAAGATTTCGGACGTTAAGTTTAATGTTTACATCAAAGAAGTATGTGAGATTGCTAAGATTAACAAGCGTATAAATGGTTCAAAGATGAATCCCGAAACCATGAGAAAAGAACAAGGTACTTACCCCAAACATGAACTTATTACCTCTCATGTGTGCCGCCGATCATTCGCGACTAATCACTATGGGGATATTCCGACCCCTATTTTAATGAGTGCCACCGGACACGCCACCGAAAAAAAGTTTCTTATTTACATTGGTAAAACAGCCACGGAACAAGCTCAGCAATTGGCCGAATATTGGGCAAAGTCTGCAATGATGAATAAGAAAGAAACTAACCTAAAAGTTATCAAGAAAGTTAGCGGTTAGGAAGTCATAAGAATGCAAAAATGTTGAATTGTAAATATTTACACGACAATAAACACTAGGTTATTGCTGATTAAGTAACATTTAAGTATCAGAATGTTAGTACTTTGTGTTGATGGGTGAATATTTTTTCTCTCATTGTCATTTAATTATCGCTTAAACAAGTTGATGTAATCATCAGTTATATAAGGTATTAGCTTCTATTAATTCGTTTAAATGTGATTAATTAGTGTTTAAGACTATCGTTTTAGGTATCAAATAGGGGATATTTAAGTATTGTCAAACTGCTCAGTTTACAGGTGTTTAAATGAGGTTGACAATATGCTAAAAATCACTTAAACACTTGATGTTTAGCCTGTAGTGTTTTAGGGAATTAACTTTGTCAACAAAGATTATAAACTTAAAAACACTTAGTGCAAGCGTATGAAACAAGTACAATTTATTCAGACTACCCCCGAGGAATTACAGAACGCAATTTTAAAAGAAATTGATAAAAAGATTGATGAACTAAAAGCGCAATTTCAACCCAAAGAACCGACTGTTTATGTTTCGCGCGAAGAGGTGGCGAAGATGTTAGGAATTAGTGTTTCTACATTAGGGAGGTGGGTTAAGCAAGGGAAATTAACGACTTACGGGTTTGGTCGAAAAGTGTATTTTAAACGTGAGGATATTGAAGCCGCGTTAATTGATATTAGCCCTAAGAAGTATCAGCGATGAGGCCGGAACTTCAACCCCTTCATGAGACATTTACGGGGTGTCTGGATTACATTGCAGGATTTGAACACATGGACGAAGAGGATAAGCGCGAAGCTTTGCGGCTGTCTTTATGGTTCCTGTGTTCTTGTCCGGCTATCAATCCAAACGACCCCATACAGGCAAAAGCCGATCTGGAAAGAAAAGAGGCAGTTTGTTTGTGTAGCTCCATGCTAGAGGGAAGGGGCGGAACGCTCCCAGATTTACAAAGGTTTTTAGAATCAGGATTAAGCATATTAACGGATTAAAGAGGGTGTACAAGAATTTACACCCTCTTGTGTGTTTATCCACTCCCTTAATTTCTCATTTTTATTTCAAGTTCTCCGGTTGTACGATTTTCTTAAAATAGATTGTCAGAGCACGTATTTTCGTCATTGGCTCAATAACGAAAGGTTAGATTTCCCCCTTTCCGTTAGTGAGCGAACAGGCGAAATATTGCACCGTTCCCGCGAGGCTGAATATAAAAACCTCATCTTTAAAATTACCCCATCTGAAAAACTCAAAGAAGAAACAAGCGAGGCTTACCATTGTACTTTTAAAGGAAGTTTGCATAAGTATTCGAATGATGGGTACCACAATACAAACGACTTTTCTATTAAGGATTTTAATAAACAGGTTGAGGAACTTACCCCGCTGTTTGATATTTCCCCTAAAGGTTCAGTTATCCGGCAATTTGAGTATGGTGTTAATATCCTGCTCACGCCAACCATGACCGTTAATAAATTTCTGCGCTCCATCATCAGCACACCGACAAAACGGTTTGCTACTGTCAATACTGAAAAGCTTAAGATTGGTAAGGTGGTTTCATTTAGTCAATTTGATTTGAAACTGTACGATAAAGGCAGACAATCAGGAACGATTAAAAACCGATTGCTCAGGGTTGAATTAAGAATAAAAGACACGCGTTTTTTAGAGCAGTACGGATTAAAAGAACCACGCCGCCCCATTACATTGCATCAGCTTACAAATACCGCTTTTGCCGCCGGATTAGGCGAAGTTCTTATTAAAGTTTTCAACGACATTATTTTTATTGAGCGCGGTTTGAATACAGGCGATTTAAGCCCAAAAGAACGTGAACAGTTAACCAAGTATCAAAACCCACTTTATTGGGAGGAATGCAACCGCCGCAAGCGATATAAAGATAAGGTCAGGTATCAGCATTTAATTGAAAAATGCAACCCGACCGACCTCATCCCTGAGATTAAAAAACGGCTTGCTGACAAGGTGGCCGAAATGACATTTTACGGGCAGAAAAAAGGGGACATTCTCGCGAACCGGACAAAGGATAATGAAGCACAAAAAAAGGGACGTTCTCGCGATATAAATGTAGGCCGAAAATGTCCCCCAATTCCCCCAGAAAGTAAAACGGGACTAAATCGGGAAAATGCGGGTTCTGATTCCCAAAAACAGAAAGAAGGAATAAAACGGTTTTGCGCCTCCTGTGGTCGGGATATTTCCCACCAAAAAACGGGAAGTAAATTCTGTTCTGAAAAGTTTTACGGCATACAGGCAAAACGATGCCGGAACAAAGCAAGCAACACCAATCGGAATAAGAAACTAAAACAAGCCAGAAACTTAGAGCGTGAAGCTCTGGAACTTCTCGCCCGCGATTACTTGCATAGTGATTTGAAAATAATCTACACCCGAAACGATGGAAAACAGACCCGAACAAATTCGAAAAGAATTAAGCCGATTCCATGGAAGAAAAGGCAAAAGATAATAAGGGTAAGAGTGAAAGCCCCGCCCCCTCTGGGAGTGGTTACGCTCACCACTCTAAGAGCAAAGAAGTTTATCAAGATGATTACAAACCCCGGTGCAGCTCCCGGATAAAATTTAATGATATGAGTACTTACGCGCTGTGTGCTAAAGTAACATTTCCGGCACACGAAGGACGGCAAAAGTTTATGATTCGGCGAATTAATGAATGTCGGATAAATAGAAGTTGGCAAGGCTTAACAGATACGGCAGAAATAACAATCCCCCGAAAAGTTAAGGACTTTAACCGTATGAAAATAGGCGAATGGTTTAGACCCGGCGACCCTGTAATTATTGAGTTGGGGTATGATGGTAATTATCATGTTGAATTTACAGGTTATGTAAAAGCAACCCCGGCGGGCATTCCATTAGTGATAAGTTGCGAGGATGAAATGTATAAGCTAAAACGAAAAGTAATAAGTGTTAGCCTGTCAAATTGTACCCTCAAAGAACTTTTACAAACCATTGCCCCCGGCTATAAAATTGTTTGCGATGAAACTAAATTAATGGGTTCTTTTCGTTTTGCTAAGTTGACACAAGCCCAATGTTTAGAGGAATTAAAAAGGCAAGGAATAGCATGTTATTTTGATGATAAAGTTCTACATGCTATGGATACTAAAAGCCGGATTGATGGAACAATTCACGACATACAAATAGAGAAAACGGCGGGTTATAATTTAGAAGTTAAAGAGATTCAGAAAACAAAAGTTAAGATTGAACTTACCCGAAAGATTGGTAAAAAGTTTGTTGTTGAATACGGGGACGAAAACGCCGCCTTATTCCTCAAAAGAAGTTATTCAGGTATAGCTATGAGTAAGGCAGAAATGAGGGAAGAGGCAAAGGGTATTTACGCCCGTGCCAAAATGCCCGGTCTGGACGGTGATATTTCTCTTTTTGGTATCCCCCAGGTTAAGCTTGGAGATAGTCTAAAACTGCATAGTTCTTTTTATAAAAATGCTCCTGAATACAATAAGGCTTATAGTGTTGATAGCATAACGAAAGCTTTCAGCCCGCAAGGGTTTAGGCAGGTTTGTAAACTTGGTGATCTGAAAATTTAGTAATCTCAAACAACTACTAAAAATGACTTACAACGTGCAACTAACCATTAAGCAAAATAAAGGAATACGCCCGCCGATAACGGCACAATTAGCGGTCGAGGTTGAGAAGAAAACGCCCATTAGTGAGGTGTTGGAAACCGCCCGTGTTGAATGGTTGAACGAATATATAAAGCGTGCTTATAACAATGCGAATAGAGGCGATTTTAAGGACAGTAGACAGGCGGCAATGTTCGCTAAAGTGAAAGTAAAAGCAAAGATAATTTAGGCCAATTATAGGCTATTGACACAATGAAAAAACAAGGGGTGGCGTTTTGTGATACCCCTAATCAAATAAATTAAATCATTTAAAAATTAATACAATGGATACACAATTAGCAAATTTTGAATTTGACGGACAACAAGTAAGAACAATCACAGATGAAAACGGTGAAACTTGGTTTGTGGGAAATGATATAGCAAATCTTTTGGGCTATTCAAGACCAAGTAAAGCAATTGCCGATCTGGTGCCAGAGAAACATATAAGGGGGCACCGAATTAGTGCCCCCTCTGGTTGTCAAGTAATGAAAGTTATTAATGAGGCCGGATTGTATCGGTTGATTTTTAAGAGTAGGCAAAAAAGAGCTGAATTATTTATTGATTGGGTTGCCTCTGAGGTGTTACCAACCATTCGCAAAACTGGCGGCTATGGTGTACAAAACAAGATACTTGCAGAGCTGTATCAAAAAGAGAATTTACGCAAGGATTTGGCCGCTAAACGCTATCAAATAAATAGGCAGATTCAATATGTGGATATGCAAATAGAAGACCTGAAAAATACGCTCTTTTCTCCCTTACAGCTTGAAACGTCAGAGGTGCCAGTCAATCAGTTATCATTGTTCCCAGAGGATTAGTATTATGGCGAAGATTTGGTACAAAGTTAAGGGTGTCGAGTATTGCGATACATTGGGATTGTCAGAACTCGACCCCATGGCTCCCATGTGGGACAATGTGACGCGGATTGAGCACGAAAACGAAGTGTATAGGACTAAAAGCGAGGTAACAGCCTTTTTAAATGATTACGCTTGTTTTACTGACAGCTAAAGCTGCGATTTAGATATGAAGCAAAATAGCTCACCATCAATGAAAGGTAAAATAAATCAACCTCAACTAATATGAAACACAAAAACAAAGTGCCCGATTTTATGGGGCTAGCACAGGCAGTATTAAAAGCCCGCCCCGCTATTGGGCGCGTTGAAGCAATGAAGTGGTTTAAGGATAGTTTTATCTTACAGGGCTTTAATGATAATGCTCATCAGCCTTGGATTAAAACAAAAAGCCCGCTTATGGGTAAGCGCACACTATTAAATACTAATGCTTTAATGAATGGTTTAAGAGTAGCCGAAGAAAATCAAAAGCGGGTTATTATCGTTAATGGTATGGAGTACGCGGGCATTCATAATGAGGGTGGTTTTACTATCGTTACCGAAAAGATGAAAAAATATTTTTGGTGGCAATATCGGATACATTCTAAGAGTGTTAGAAAAACCAAAAGCGGGCGGGTTGCCAAAGGTGCAGCCAATCAAAGCAACAATGCTAAAGCGAACTTTTGCAAAGCTATGGCATTAAAACCCGTAGGCTCTAAGATTAAAATACCTCAACGTAAATTTATGGGTAATAGCCGCAATATGATGCGTGTTATGGATTCCGTTTTAATAGATTTCATTAAGCGAAAATCAAATCAAATACCTCATAAATAAGCCGTTTAAATGCCCCGTTTATTTAATCAGTACTTAAATATTCTCCCGAAACAAAAAATGTATATTTCTTGATGCGACATAGGGGGTGTAAGTTTTGAAAAACCTTAGACGTTTGCATAACAATACATTACGATCATAAGAAAATAAAAAACCTTTAAGTTGCATTGAATTAGTGTTTAATTTTTAGGTGTTTAAATTCAATTACTAACTGTTTAAACTAACTATTTTGAGAAACCCAGAACTAAAAAAGGCACGCGATAAAAAGATAGTCGAAAAGTTTCACGAACTATTTGATATTAAGCGTATGCGGATGGATGATGTATTAGAAGAGCTTTCAGAAAAACACTTCTTTTTAGATACAAAATACATCTATTCGCAAATTTTCTACAACAAAGAGAATTATAAGTATTACAACGAATTGACTAGCGAAAAGTAAAGTTTACCTTTGTTCTAGTTGATTGTTTATATTTGTGGTGAGAGCGGATAAGTCCAATCTCAGCCCAAAGGTCAGAGCTTCGGTTTTGGCCTTTGTTATTTTAAAGGCTTATATTTGTAGTGGTTCGAGGTTACGACCGAGAACCTCCCAAAAGGGTTAGGGCTTTGGTTCTAACCCTTTTTATTTTTTCAATTAAACCGTATTTTTGCAATGGTTCGAGCCTGTTAGACGAGAACCTCCCAAAAAGGCAATGGTTTACGCTATTGCCTTTTTGCTGTTTTATGGCTTTGATACATTACCTTTGCTCTATGGGCTGTAAGTTCCGAATGTAGCCCCTGTTCATCTTTCAATATTGATAGCGTACTAATAATTTAGAGCAATAGAACACCTCTCCTGTTGCTCTTTTTTAATTAATTTCTACCTTTGAGGCTCCTAAAAAATTTCTAGTACATGTTAGATTATAAGATTTATAAAAATATGCCCCTGCTATGGTGTTGGGTGTGGCGAAAGCCCCTCAGTTGGTTTCTAGAAAGCCAAAGGACACCTAAGGCGGGGGTCTTTTATTTTTAGTCTTATGAAAGAGTTAAAAGGATTCAAATTTGCATCATTTAATGAGTGCAAAGGTGGTGGTGTTACGGTTCCCATTAAGTTTGACAGTATGGAAAGCGCAAGTGTTTGCATTAGTAATTTGATTGATGCCCTTAACCTCATCGCTGAACAAGGTGACAATTTCGACCACAGAACCCCCGAGGAAGTTTTAACACCTGTTAGAGGTATTACAGAAGTTTTGAAAGGTTTGTACAATGAGAACCTTTTATATGACATTCCATTGCTTGACAAAGTGCGGGCAATGCAAAATAAATAGTTCTATCTTTGAAGAGCTAAAAAGCAAAATTGATTCAATGAGGGAAGTTTTACCAACGGGTAAGGTTTCCCTTTTTTATTGCCGGATATTCTCAAAAACTGCTCACGGTTGTGCAATGGTTGTGCAAATGAAAAAAGCCTGATAGATAACTATCAGGCTTTCTGTGCTTTACGATTTCGAATTGTACCCAGAGCCGGGATCGAACCGGCACGATATTGCTATCACTGGTGTTTGAGACCAGCGCGTCTACCAATTCCGCCATCTGGGCAAACATCTCTTGTTTTGCGTTTGCGGTTGCAAAGATAGATAACTCGGGCATTCCTGCAATAGTAAAACAAGAAAATGTTTTAAATATTTTTCATATTTTAGTTAAGTGACTCTTTTTTAGTGTCTATTTTTTTTGTGACATAGCCATAAATTATTAGAGCAATGGCCGAGACCGATGCGATGCCTACAAAAACAAACCAAATATAGTGCGCGTGGTCATAGGCTGTCAGCTTTTCTGTAGCACTTAATGTTTTCGGATCTGGGCAGTAAATACTCAATAGGTAACCTGATAACCCGAATCCAACCAAATGCGAAATAAACGAGTGCAAGTGGCTAAAACCAAGGTAAAGTCCTTCCTCGCCTTTCGGTGCCTGAAGAGAGAAATACTCCAGGAAGCGTGGTGAGATAAATACTTCAGCCAATCCTTGGAAGACAATACCAACAATCATCATAAAGGTAACCGGATGAACACCAAAGATGGTTCCATCAAACATATTACCCGATGCCATTGCCAAAGCTGAAACTGGCATAATAAACATACCAACCGTCATAGAGAATAATGCTGTGCGGCGGCGCATCAATTCGGTAATAAAAGCGACAGTAGTAAATACCACCAATGGATTAACGTTGGCATACCACGAAGGTGCAGCGTCTTCTCCTGCCATACGAAGTACATATTTAGGCATGGTAGCATAAAGTTGACTCTGAACCATCCAGAATCCTGTAATAATTAATATCAACGTAATTAAACGACCATTGGTAAACACCTTACCTAGGGCAGACCAAATCTCGCTGAGACTTTTACCTTCACCTTTAGTCTGAGCACTCTTATAGAAGAGGAAAACGGTAATAAGTGCAATTAGTGTCATTGATGCGGCAAAGAAGTTCAGGATAAACAGACCTTCATCACCCATGGACATACGAAGAGGTTTTACGATTAATTTTCCAGAGAAGGCCCCAATATTCACCATGGCGTAGAAGATAGAGAATCCTCGTGCACGGTTAGATACCGTCGTTTCTTTTGACACTGTTCCTGTTATCACACTCTTAATGAATGATCCACCAACGACTACAATTAATAGTATAGGAACAATAAGGAATTTTTCCCATGACGTTTCAAGACCACTAAATTGAGTTGTTTCTCCATAGGCCACCAAACCATTGTTTTCGAAAATGGCTGGAAGGATACCCATACCAGCATAGCCAATCGTTAAAAGTAAAAATGCCAACATCAATGCTTTGCGGAAGCCGATTTTATCAGCATAAGCACCGCTAAAGGTTGGTAAAAAGTACAATAAGGCACCAAAAGGACCTGCGATCCAAGCAGCCTCGATGTCAGTAAAGCCTAAAATTCTAGAGAGATACAGCGTCATCGCTATAAATACTCCATAATAAGCAGCACGCTCTAATAATTCAACAGTATTGGCAACCCAGAAAGCTCTTGAAAAGCTCCATTTCTTTTCTTCCATTATAAATTATTTTAAAATTATTTTCCCTTTTCCAATGATAGTAAAACTACAACCCCAAAAATAGTTACTTTCTTTTTATTGAAAAGTCTTTTTATCATGGGATTAACATCAGACTTCTTTAACGAACAATATTATACCCTTATTAGGATTGAAGTAGGTCAATTCTTTTAGTTGGTTAATAACTGTGAGTTTAAGTTGATTCTATTGAGAAATTACAAAATCCAGTATTGGAGAGAAACGTCGAAAATATTGATAACAAATAGTAGTTTTGTGCAAAATCAACAGCAATGATACATCAAACGAAAGGCATCGTCCTGAATCATATCAAATACAAAGAGACCAGTATTATTGTAACGATTTATACCCATAAGTTTGGGCGTCAAAGCTACCTGGTTAATAAAGTGCGCAGTAAACGCAATAAGGGTAATGCCGTTCTGCTGCAACCCATGACTTTATTGGAAATGGATGTGTACCATCGACCTAAGGCCGATTTGCAGCGTATTAAAGATTTTAAGGTGGCTCATCCTTTGTGCAGCATTCCTTTTAAGCAGGAAAAGCGTGCCATGGCGTTTTTCCTGACTGAATTAATGAGTAAGGTATTGCGCGAGGAGGAAGAGAATACCGATTTATTCAATTTTATTTATCATGGCATCGAGGTGTTTGACACTGGCATTGAAGGCGATTTTAATTTTCATCTGTTTTTTATTTTTCAATTGAGTCGTTTCCTTGGTTTTGGTCCCGAAGAAGCTTTTGATGCGGCGCCTTATTTTGATTTGCTCAATGGCCATTTTGCAAACGCTGAACCTTCTCATGGTTTTTACATAGCCGGTCAGGAACTTAATAATTGGAAAGAACTGTATCAACTGGGAATTGAAGATTTACAGAAGATAAACCTGAGAAGTAGTGAGCGCTTAAAGTTATTGGAACACCTGTTGGAGTACTATCGTTTGCACATTGATACATTGGGAGAACTTAAATCATTGTCGATTGTGCACCAGTTGTTTCACGATAGTTAAGAGGAAATGAAAAATGTGCTTTTTGTGCCATTGGTCAAATATTTTAGCACGTTGATTTAGAAAAACAGACCTTTCCACAAAACATACTACATATTAAAATCATATTCCTTAAATTGATTCTTCGAACCAAAAATTGAATACCTTTTTATTGCAATCGTGTAAGGAGCGATGAAAAATCTTAACTCATCTGGCAAATTACCTCTGGTCAATAAAAAGCAAACTTAAACTGATGTAACAAGTTTTCATATTTAAATGAAGTTCCATCAGGCAGATGAAGATAAATTTAAACAGATGAAAATTAACTCGAAGTTTCACAATCTGGAATCCAGCTTTTTGTCAAAGTTAATCCTTCTTATCGACGAATATAATGCTATTAACCTGGCATCGGGCTACACGGATTTTCATTGTTCGCCCAAATTGATTGAACTGGCTGAAAAACATTTGCGTGAGGGCTTGAATCGGTACGCCGAATCGGCTGGTGAAATTGAACTTCGTAACAAAGTGTCAGAGAAATTATTCAAGCAATACGATAAGCGCTATAATCCTGAAACAGAAATAACCATTACAGCCGGTGCACCGCAAGCAATTTATACGGCTATAGCGGCCCTGGTTAAAGAGGGGGATGAAGTTATTGTTTTTGAACCGGCTAACGAATACTATGTGCCGGCCATAGAAATGAATGGGGGACAGGTACGAACCATTCCCATGAGTGGCGATCAGTATTACATTGAGTGGGAATTGGTACAGCAAATGATCAGTCCCAATACCCGGATGATAATTATTAATTCTCCCCATGCACCAACCGGATGGGTCATGAGTGAGATTGACCTTTTGCGTTTGCAGAAAATAATCAGCGGCACCAAAATCATTATTTTAAGTGAAGAAACTTTTGAGCACATGCTGTTTGATGGCCATATGCACCAGAGTGCTGCTCTATACCCCAAACTGGCCGAACACAGTGTGATTATTTCATCCTTTGGTGAAACCTACCATGTTACCGGCTGGCAAATTGCCTATTGTGCAGCGCCCGAAGAGATTATGCGTGAAATAAGGCGGGTGCACGAAACCATGATGTACAGCGTTAATTCGCCATTTCAACTGGCTCTTGCTGAATTTCTGGATAATAAAGAGGCCTACACCGGCTTAAGTGCATTTTATCAAGAAAAGCGCGATACCTTTTTAAGATTGATGGAAGGCTCCTGTTTTAAGCCTTTGGATTGTTCTGGTACATTTTTTCAGTTGTTTGATTACAGCCAGATTAGTGAAGAGAAAGACAAGAATTTTGTGATGCAGGTGCTTAAAAATCATGGAGTGGCCACCATGCCCATCAGTGCTTTTGTTAAAGAGCGACCACACCGGCAACACATTCGAATCAATTTTGCCAAACCCGATGAGGTGCTGCAGGAAGCCGCCAAACGACTAAAGCGACTTTAAAAATACATATAAACTTGAGTGACAGCTCGCCACGATTTGCAGCTCTACTGGAATTATAATTGCTGGTGAACTTGTAAACGAATTATTTTAATATTTTACTAAATTGATTACTTTTGCAGCCACATTATTGGTCCCGTAGTTCAACGGATAGAATAGCGGTTTCCTAAACCGTAGATATGGGTTCGATTCCCGTCGGGACTACAACTAGCACTATCAAAATATATCAAACTCCTGTAAATCGATTGATTTTCAGGAGTTTTTGTTTTTGCACCATTGGCAACAAACTAAAATAAAACCATATAAATACATATTTCTGGTGACCTAAACAGTGACTTGCTTGTTTTCTCCGCACTTCCACTGCCAGACTTTGTCAGGTCTTCTATGCGAGGCTTAGTGTCCCATATTGTACTCTTAACTTTCAACTTAGCACTCATGATTAACTCGCAGTTGGCACTATTTGCCATTCCACCCCAAACTGCTAGCAGGGTGCTTTACCAATTTCTTTATGCACAATCAACCACATCTTAGAATGAAACATTTCAATTATTGGAGAAAATGTATAGCTTCGGGCCGATAAAATTTAATTAGAATGAATAAGCAAGAATTAGTAGCAGCCATTGCAGAAAATGCAGGCATCACACAAGCTGAGGCTGAAAAATTTATTAATGCCTTTGTTAAAACAACAACTGAAACCCTGGCAAAAAAGGAAAGCATCCAACTAATTGGTTTTGGAACATTTTCAATATCTGAGCGATCGGCTCGTACAGGAAGAAATCCGCAGACCGGTAAAGAAATTCAAATAGCCGCAAAAAATGTTGCTAAGTTTAAAGCTGGAAAAGCCCTGGATGACGGTATTAACTAAGAAAATACTTTAAGACAGTTGAGGAGGCAATCAGTGATGGATGCCTCCTTTTTTTTATTTTTAGTGATAAACTGCGGATTGTGAGTAGGGAATGTTTTTATCTTAAAAAAATATCAGGATGGCTACAATAGATCTCTGAGGAAAGATTCTGATTTATTTTTGTGGCGGACTCCAATTCTCTTTGTTTTTTTGTATATAGTGTTGATATTATAGGTAGAGCGATCCTTCTTTAAATTTTATATTTAGTCTATGGCCAATAAAGATTTAATAAAGAACAACGAGCATTTAAACAAGAAGCAAAAGGCACTTGGGCTATTGCTCTGCATAGCGCAGGAAGTTAATTCGTCGATGGATAAGGCTGTCAGGCCAATAAAACTCTCGCCACTGCAGGTGAATATTCTGCACATTCTTGATTATGCTCCAAAAGAGGGATTAACTGTTAATCAAATAAAGCAATCAATGGTGGAGGATAGCCCTAATATATCAAGAGCTTTAAACAAATTGATGGAGAAAAAGCTTGTTTTAAAAAGAAGAGATAAACAGGATCAGCGCATCGTTCATATTACAATAACTGATAAGGGACGAGATTTGCACCATGAAGCAGATGCTTTGCTTTTAAAAGCGATGAATGTTTCACTGACGGATGAGGATGCGGACAGGCTATATGAGGTACTTTCGAAATTTTAAGGAGCTTATAATGAACAGTGAACAAAAAACGATTATTGACAGTTTCCAAAGCTCTGGTACTGAAAAGAGTTACAGTGCGGGTGATATAATTATTCCACCAGGGCAGATCTGTAAAGAAATAATATGGCTTAAGTCCGGTTTTTTACGAAACTATTATCTTGAGCCCAATGGTCGTGATACAACCATATGGTTTGCATCAAAAGGGGAGGTGTGTACATTAGGATCCAGTTTTATTAAGCAGAAAGAATCAAAATATGGTATTCAGGCTATTGCAGATTCAGTGGGGATAGTAGTGACATATGATGAGTTTCATAAAAGAATTCAAAATTATCAGGAACTTGCTGAATTATTTCAAAACTATTTATGGAATGCTTTATTCTTTTTATCAGAAAGAGTTATTGAATTTCAGACCAAAACAGCTAAGGAGCGATATGATAACTTGCTCCAAAAACATCCAGATATTTTCCAAAAAGCGCAGTTAGGGCATATAGCTACTTATCTTGGCATAACTCAACAAAGTTTGAGTCGTATAAGGGCTTCTAAATAATTTGAATATTTTTGTGCAATATTTTTTACCATTTGGTAAATGGTTCGTTTAGCATTTTATATTCATTTGCCACGAAATTACATTCCATGGAATATAAAAATAGATATTAATGAAAACTCTAAAATACATCGATAGAACCAGTAATGTAATTCAGGAAGAGAAAATTCCGGGCAAAGCTATTTTAAAATGGTTGTATCACTCGGGTAGTGGTAAGCTTGCTCTGAATACTCTTTTTAAGCGGAAAATGTTTTCCGAATTCAGTGGCTGGTATCTGGATACTCGTTTTTCTGCAAAACGAATCAACAAGTTTGTAAAAAAATACGACATTAACCTAAATGAGTTTGAACATCCGGAGGCCAAGGAGTACAAAACGTTTAACAAGTTTTTTTATCGCAAACTAAGAAGTAATAAACGCAACATTGGTCAAGGAGTTGTTTCGCCGGCTGATGGAAAGATCTTAACATACCAATCCATCAGTAATCATCTACATTTTTGTATTAAGGGTTCCGAGTTTAACCTACAGCGTTTTATACAAGATGAAGAATTGGTTGAGATGTTTAAAGATGGATCAATGGCGATTATTAGGCTTGGACCAGCAGATTACCACCGCTTCCATTTCCCTGTTTCCGGTCGTATTTCCAGCACCTCAAAAATTAAGGGTAAGTATTATTCAGTATCTCCTTTAGCACTGAAAGACAGTCTTCGTATTTTTTGCGAAAACAAGCGCGAATATAGCTTGATATCGACCGAGAAATATGGAAAAGTGTTAATGGTTGAGGTAGGCGCAACAATGGTGGGTAGTATCATCCAGACCTTTAAATCCTTTAGTGATGTTAAAAAAGGAGCCGAGAAAGGATATTTCTCTTTTGGTGGCTCAACCATTGTGCTTTTATTCGAAAAGGATAAAGTCGTTTTTGCAGATGACTTAATTGAAAACACGAATAAAGGGCTTGAAACATCGATTAATATGGGTGAAAACATTGCATCCGAGGCGCATCAGGTGTAAACTTATAAAGTTGTTCAATTAATACGTTTGCCATGAGGTACCCAAATGGCACCATCCTTTGCATCGCCGAAAATTATTCCCTGAGATTGTATGGCATAAAGGCCTGCGGTATATAGGCAGATGATGGCATCAAGGTTATCTTCATTTGTTTTCAGAGCCCGCCCTTTTAAGCTGTTTATCTGATCGGGATTGATGCAAGCTTGTTTTTCATCCGGAATAATAAGCTTCAGTTCTTTAGCATGTTCAAGTTGGGCAATTAATGATGCCAATTGCTTTTGTCCTTCTTTTTTATCAGCCACATTTCCTTTTTTATAACTGAGTCTTTTAGTTAAACCAAAGAGTTCTACCATGGATGCATGGGGATAACATTCAATTTGCCACTTCTTACCATGCAGATAGTTGAAACCTCTATCTTTTAGTTTATGATATAACTGTACGCTAAAAGCATTAGGATAAAGCTTGAGGTTGGTTGGATAACACGAGGCCCATTTCGACCGGTAACTTTGGTTTAATTCAAGCTCACAATTTCTGTATCCCTCAGTATTGTTAATTATTAATGAAGCATCAATGGCGATACCTTTCAATTGCTTTGCCTGATCCAATATATGCAAACAAGAATCCAGGCCCAACACGCCGGAATGTACATCTTCCACTACCAGTTCATTATTTGTTAATTTTCCGATAGCTATCGATGAAGGATTAATAGCCCCTTTCCAGGCCAAATCTATTCCGGCCAATCGATATGCAGGTGAATTGTTCATGTCAACAAAGGTAAGCCTGAAAGATTAATTTTCTAAACTACATATCAAGAGTTAATCATTGATTTTTTACCATTTGATAAATTATATTCCATGGAGTATAATTTCATTTGCAGTTATAATATCTTCCATGGAAGATAAATTTCAGTATTTCTTGTATAACTGTACTAATAAATGATAACATGAAAAGTCAAAAAGGAAAATTACCTCCCAAGTGCATTAATCTGAAAGCAGCGTATTTACCGGCAACCAAATGGTGGTGCAGCTTTTGCGGACCGACTGGTGGCAATGTCTGTTATCCGGTGTGTTTGATGATTGGTAGGATACCCAAGGCAGATGAAACCCCGGACAAAGTGAAGAAGTAATTGGTGAGTTAATTCGCCCAGATAATATGAATGATTAGACTTTCAAAAATTAAACTTTAAAAATGAATTTACACTTAATCTATTTTAGTCCTGGTGGTACAACAAAAAAAACGGTGATGAATATTGCCAAAGGATTCCCAAGCTCAAATGTTCAGAAGATTGATATGCTAAGAAAAAGCAATCGGGAAAAAATATTCGAATTTGGAAAGGAAGATGTAATAATATTAGGCATGATGACGGCAACAAAGCTATTTGGTGTTCCCAATGAAGTTATTGGAGCATTAAAAGGGAATGATACGCCTTTTGTTGGCATTGTTACTTGTGGTAATGGTTATTACGGTTCTTCATTAAAAGTTATGACGAAGGCGATGGAGAAAAGAGGATTTAAAATGGTAGCTGCAGGCGGTTTTATCGGGCAATATTCATTTTCGGATAAGATAGCAAGCGGGCGTCCTGATGAAGCCGATGAAATAGTACAAAAGAAGTTTGGCGAAGACATATATCATAAGCTTATAGTCAATAATGACCGCACCTTTAAACATAAGCTGAAAATCGACTGGCCTAATGAAGGTGCTTTCTCAGCTTTTAAGTGCGCTTTAATTTCTGCATTACCCGGTTTGGGCTTTGGTTTGCCAAAATCGTGGAATGAATTGGAAATTAGCAATGATTGCATTCAGTGTGGCAAATGTGTTAAGATTTGTCCGGTTGAAGCATTAACACTGGATGGAACTATCCAACAAGATAGAGATTTATGCTTTGGATGTCAGGCTTGTAATCGGGGTTGTCCTAAAGGGGCAATTAAACCGGTTAGTTCCAAACTAATTAAGTCAATCAATAATGTCACCCCATATCGAACTACAAGAAAGGAACCAATTGTGTTTATTTAACTTTTGATGGGAAAGTACTAAGTGTCAATTAGCAAGTGTGATAGGAGGGGCGTGGTTTAGGAATCTCTTTTTTATTAAGAATGAATTTCATATAAATTACCTACATTTGCAACATTGTTGCACTTGCGTTGTTTCTTCTTTTAGGAAACCCATAGATAGATTAAAAAGTCATAGTTCGGAGTGATAAAATATAAATCACATATTGCCCCTCTTTTGTTGTGCTTGTTTGTATTCCCAATCTTGTTTCAACCAGTGCATGTTTTACTGCACCATTCAAACAAGAACAATACGGCAGGTCATCATTGTTGTTCGCATGAAACGTGTCAGGCATCAATCAAGCACGAACAGAATGTAGGTTTTAGTGTGTCGAATGCCGGGGACAAGTGTGCGATTTGTGATTATCATTTTGCAACTAAAGATTTTATTGATGTAAAGGTGGTATTAGCTGCAATACCACTTGCTAAGTATGATTACAATACGCTTGCCAAGCAACAGAAATACCTTTCAGCTTTAAGAAATAAATCACCCAGGGCACCTCCTGCGCCCATTCTTTAAGCAACACCTTATGATTATCCATCTAATGTCAGTTATAAATTAAGAAGGACGATAGCCTTTGCATAAATGTCAAGTGCGTCACCACATCCTTATATCTGTACAATAGTAATTAATGTGTAGTTGATCTTGTTAAGATTCAATAACTACATGTGATAGGGTATTCATGTTTACAATTTTCAGATTTTACATTACAATTAGCGTATCATGATTCGATTTTTCATGCTGCTTGCCTGCATGAGTATGTTGTCATTCACCATGATGGCCCAGGGTGGCTATCAATTAAATGGCAATATCACAGCTGAAGATAAAAGCCCATTAACGGGTGCTGTTATTTATTTGTATCCAATTGAAAAAGCTTCGATAACAGATGTGTCGGGTAAGTTTAGGATTGATAACCTGCCTGCCGGTCATTATAAAATTGAAGTGTCTTTTATCGGCTACGAAACAATTACGGATTCCATTACAATTGATGGCAATCAAAGTTTTACTGCACAAATGAAAGTTTCATCACTAAGTCTGCAGGAGGTGGTGGTGAAAGATAACTATGCAGAGCAGCGTAAAAAGGAAGAATCCTTGAATATTGAAATTGTCAATGAGGATTATCTGAAAAAGAATTTGGGTGGAAGTCTGATGAATTCATTGGAACGCTTGCCGGGAGTTAGTACCATTGGTATCGGCTCGGGGCAGTCAAAACCGGTTATTCGTGGCCTTGGGTTTAATCGTGTAGTCGTTGTCGAGAATAATATCAAGCACGAAGCTCAGCAATGGGGTGCCGATCATGGCCTGGAAATAGATCAGTTTGCCGTTGACAATATTGAGGTAATTAAAGGACCGGCTTCTCTTATGTATGGCAGCGATGCCATTGGAGGTATTGTCAATATTAAAAACAATAAAATACCAGCACCAAACACACTTCAGGGGAATTTAGATATCATTGGGAAATCTAATAATGGACTTGTCGGCTCGTCATTGGCACTATCTGGACGAAAGAACTGGTTGCATGCAGGCTTAAGAGCTACGCTTTTGAGTTATGGCGATTACCGGGTGCCCACAGATACAGTGGAAATCTTCCCCGATTCATATTCCTACAAAGTTGGGCTGCATAATAAACGCATGCGAAATACGGCAGGATATGAGCATAATTATCATGGTACAATTGGTATTGTAAAGGATAATTTTCAAAGCAGACTTCAGGCCAGTCAGAATAATAGCAAAGGTGGATTTTTTGCCAACGCCCATGGTTTGGAACCACAACGGGTAGATACCGAAGCCCACGATAAATCATCGCGCGATATTTTGACGCCGTATTATGAGGTGAGTCATTTAAAGGTTTCCAATAAAACCCAATGGCGCAAAGGTGATTTAGAAGTAGAATTCGACGGTGGGTTCCAGCGTAATTTCAGGCAGGAGTGGAGTCAATATACCAGTCATGGATACATGCCTCCGGTCTTTCCGGACGATATGCCTTTCCCGGCCGACCTTGAACGTGAGTTCAAGAAAGATTACTATTCAGCCAATTTGAATATTGATTATGCTTTTGATGATCAATTGTCATTAACATCGGGTTTGAATGGCGACTACCATAAAAACGAGATTGATGGCAGGGGATTTATTATTCCCGCTTATCAACGATCTGGTTTAGGCGGTTTTCTATTACTAAAATATGCATTGTCCGATGAGTCGCATATACAGGCCGGTGGCCGCTACGATTATGGAAAGATATCCATTGATCAATATAAGGATTGGTTTTTATCGCCGGTTGATGATGCCGATTATGACTATTTGGAAAGAGCCAGTGAAACTGAGCGTAATTTCTCAAACTTTAGCTGGTCCGTAGGTTATAATTACACGCCTTCAAGCTGGATATTTAAGCTCAATGCCGGAAAAAGTTTCCGCATGCCAACAGCCCAGGAGTTGGCTGCCAATGGTATTAATTACCATTACTTCCGCTATGAGGTGGGCGATACTGATTTGTCACCTGAAACATCGTGGCAGTTGGATGCAGGCGTGGAATATGCTGAGCCTCTTTTTGCCATTGGTGCAAGTCCGTTTTTGAATTATTTCTCCAACTATATTTACCTCAACCCAACGAGTGAGTTTAAGGAAGGATACCAGGTTTTTTATTACACACAAAGCAAGGTGCTGAGGTATGGAGGCGAGATTCATGCCCATTACAAGTTGCTTAATTCCTTAACGCTGGGATTAATGGGGGAGTACGTTTATTCCTTGCAATTGTCCGGAGAAAAGGAAGGTTATACACTGCCGTTCTCGCCACCGGCATCAGCTATTCTAAATTTAAAATACCAAAAGAATAAATTGGGATTCGCAGAAAATGCCTATTTCTCGATTGATTACCGTTTAACGGCTGCTCAAAACGAAGTTGTTCCGCCTGAAAATAAAACCCCGGCATATACACTTGTCAACATTGGATTGGGAGGAGATATACGGTTGAGAAATCAGAAACTGAGGGTGAGTATGCAGGTTCAAAATCTGTTTAACAAGGCCTATCTCAACCATACCAGTTATTACAGGTTAATGAGCATCCCCGAGCAGGGACGCAATATTGTATTGAATGTAGCCATTCCATTTACAACACATTTAAAATCAAATTAAAACATTTAACTATAAAAGATTAAAACGATGAAAGCAAAAATTTTATTTACAACACTCTTATCTCTTGGTTTAGTATTTACTGCATGTGAAGATGATGATTCACCGGCTAAACCTGTTGTTGAAATTCATGAACTGGGGGATGGTCATCACTACGAGGCTCAGGTAAAGGCTATTGCCGATGAAGGAGATGATCATCACACAGCTGTTATAGGTGAAGATTTGCACATTGATGCCGAGATTGTAGCTGAAGGAAAAATTGAAAAGATCATAGTTGAGCTGCACTCGGAAGCTACAGATGATGAACTTGAAATCGAATTTGAAGGAAAGTATGTTGGAACAAAGAATGCTGAGTTCCATGAGCATATCGAAATTCCAGAAACGTTTGCTGCAGGTGAATACCACTTTCACCTTGAAGTAATTGACATGAAAGGTCAAACAGGTAGCGATGAAGAACACATTGATCTGGTAGAGCCAACAAAATAATCAATAACCTTATCCGGTTAGTCACAAAATGATTGGCCGGATATAAAAAATTAAAATATGAAACGACCATGCAAATTCAATTATTCAATGTTACAAACATGAGAATGATTGAATTTATTTGGGAGTTGCATCCCGCCTGTCGGGACAAGTTATGACTACTGAAAGAAAATTAAAACACATGAAATTCAGAATATTTACAATCGCCATTGCTTTTATAGGCATATTGTCTTGTAGTACAAAGGATGATATTGATACCGATAAGCCACTAATTCATACGGATTACATTAATGCTTTTCCTTCTTTTTGTGATACCATTTATTTTGGAGAGACATTTAATCTCAGAGCATTTTTTAGCGATAATGCCGAGCTGGGCGCATATAGTATCGATATGCATAACAACTTTAATCATCACTCACATGGGCACAAGATTCAAGAATGTGACCTATGGCCGGTCAAGCAGGCTGTTAATCCATTTGTTTATCGGGAAGATCTCACGATCCCAAGCGGACAGAAGGAATACGAAGCTTATGTGCCGATTTCAATCCCATCACAAAATGATAAAGGAGCGTTCGATGAAGGGGATTATCATTTTCAGATTTACCTGACCGATAAGGGAGGATGGTCGACACCTTTGGGCTTGAGTGTTAAAATGCTTTATCGAAAAACAAAGTAATTCTGTGGCTTTACTTTTTTAAAGCTTTTCGTTTGTTAGCTCGCCAGAACTGATCGTCATATTTCCGATCGAAAGGGATAAAAAAGTGTTTGTCACTATACTCTTGTGTTTCATGCATCAGGTTAAAGCCACAGGCACTAAAAATACGATCGCAGATTTCAAACAAGTCATAGGAAGGGTAGTGAAAGATAAGCTGATCCGCATCGAACTCAACATTCTCAATGTTGGTATTTACCAGTAGGTAGGGATGACAATCTTCAATTTGAGCGATGTCTTTGGCGTAGTTGATTAAGGTTGTTAATTCGGTAGGATTATCGGAGTGAGTAATCAGCCAAACCGGCTGCTTTTTTGGTAGATTGTATTGTTCTATCAGGCTTTTTTTACTTGCCGACAGGTTGATAGGATTGAGCAATATTTGTTTGATCTGTTCCGATGATTTTTGGATAAAGGAATGCTGATCAGCTTCGGGTTCTTCGAATATATATGTGCTATGAAAATGAGGAGGAGTTGTAAGGTATTTTTCGTATTCGTTCCATTTTACCCGGCGACAAACATAATGCACCTCGATATTGGCAGGGATCGTTACATTGTTTAACTCACCAGCAAGACCGCAAGGGAATGTGTCGATGTAAAAAGATAATACCCGCTCTGTAGATAATAAGGCTTGTAGGACTTGCCCTGCCTGATTTTGTTCCTTCTTAGGTATAATAATCAACTGTTGGCTATCAATAAAATGACTGGCAGCTGTACTATTTGTAATAATCCTAAAGTTATCAAATTGCCACTGTTGCATCAACTTTAAGGCTCGACTTACGTGTCCTAATCCGCCGCCAGGTGCATAATATAAAATCATGGGGTATGATTTATGAATACCTTGTTAGCCCGACTAACTAAAAATTGTTTAATAACAGTTCTGCAACCATAATGCAGCGAAACGACAGTTCAATCTCATCTAAAGCCAGAATTCCGGCAATCTTATTGGCCCCCATTCCCACTGCGAGACCTTTGCAAAAATAGTTGAAAGAAGAGCTTTTTGTTTTTATGACCATTTCCACCTTTCTATTTAACTATAATTGTATAAGTTGTTCATTTTTCATTCACTTTTTAGTTGTTTTAGTGAGTTTTACGACTCACTTTC
>JAOARW010000014.1 GCA_025210475.1 Carboxylicivirga sp.
ACTCCAAACATCACGATCGAACAAATGCGAAACTTACTTCCTGATAGGTGGGGTGAACAATAAACTAAACTATAACAGCTCGTCACATTTAACCCAAATTTGACGGGCTTTTTTTACAACCGTCACCCGGAGACCCTTACGATCATTTTTCTCGTAATGGTAGAATTTCTCTATCATCCAATCGAAGTTGGAGCCAGCTGATTCGGTAATGCCCACACAGATATTTTTCTCAGGATCGGCGCTTTGCAGCACTGCGGCTCCATTTTTATGCTTCAGATTGCGGGAAGTAATCACACCGGCCCGGCAGAAGTGCCCAAATAAATGTGTGCCTCTCCTTCTCCGTTTACCCCCGAACCAATGGCTGCGCTTTGGGTATCGTCACAACCACCATATACACCAACCGTTTCAGGCAAACCCATCTGAGCTGCCACTTCAGGTAATAGGGTTCCCACCCGATCGGTCGACTTAACCAGGGGAGGAAATTTCTCTAAGTCGATGCCTGCAGCTTTAAATAGCAAGCGCTCCCAGTCTTTCTTTTTAATATCGAAACCATACGAACAAGCCCCCGACCATTCAAAAACTTTTTTACCTGTTGCCCTGAATTTCAAATAGCCATTAACATCAACAATGGTCTTGGTTTGCTGATACACATCAGGTAAATTCTGCTTTATCCATCGCAATTTAGGAATCACATCTTTACCGGTAATTTCAACACCAATTAGTTTCGAGAAAATGGTTTTCCCCCCAAGCATGTTCATTAATTGCCGTGCTTGATCCTCGGCTCTGCCATCAACCCAGGTAATGTTATTATTTAATAGCTGATCGTTTTCATCCAAAGCGATGATGCCCATTGCCTGCGTCGAAAACACCATACCCAAAACTAAATTTCCATCTACTTCCGATAGCGTCATCAACTGACGGGTATTCTTTACAATACCTTGCCAATAATCCTCCGGGTTTTGCTCTACCCAACCCGGATGCGGATAGTGAAAATCATACTCTGATTTTGCAGTGACAAGGATTTCCCCTTTTTGATTGACCAAAATTGATTTGACACTGCTGGTTCCCACATCATGGGCAATCACATATTTATCAGCCAGGGCAATCATGCTGTTACCCCTTCCATGTGTTGAAATACTTTTTCAAAGCGCAGCAAGGCATCATCAATCACTTCGTCGGTATCAGCCATGCTGGTGTACATGCGGCTACCGGCCAAAGTTACCAGGCCTTCAGCCATATAAGCTGCTCCCATTTCTTCCATCATGTGTTTACGCGCTTTAATCTCCTTTAAGGCCTTTGGTAAAGTCCAGGGCTTTTTCAGATTCACCTCCACAAACATGGTAGCCGAAGTTTCGAGGTGACAAACCGATCCCTGGTTATAAGCTACAAATGGTAAATTATACTTTGTAATGAGCTCCTGTAAACCCTTGGTCAATCGATCGCCTGCTTTTCCAGCTTTTTCACAGGCATTGTTTTTTTCAATTTCCAATAGCGTATAATAACCTGCTGCCGAACTTAGTGGATTAGCTGCCATGGTTCCTCCGACCATTGCCCGTTTTTTAGCGCCCTGAAGACCTGCTGCCAGGTAAGCCATGTATTCATCTTTACCACCCAATCCTCCTGCAGATGGATATCCACCAGCGACGACTTTACCAAAAACAGTTAAGTCCGGTTCTACATTATAATACCCTTGAGCACCGGATACATCAACCCGGAAAGCGGTTACCACCTCATCGAAAATAAACAAGGCACCATATTTTTTGCATAAGGCCTGAACTTTGGCATTGTAATCGTATTCAACAGGACGGGTGCCACTTTCCGGACCAATTGGTTCAACAATAACCGCTGCTGTTCCTCCTCTTAGTCGGTTCATTTTTAATTTATGTTCCAAAGCTGCAATATTATTGGGCTTCACCTCCTGCGTATGTTTTGAGCAACTGCGGGGAATACCATGTGCTTCAAACCGTCCGGTACCAGGTATTCGCATGCCATAAACCATCTGATCGCTCCAGCCATGATAGGCGCCCCCCACCTTTATTACTTTCTTATTGCCGGTTGCGAGACGAGCCACACGAATGGCGGCCATCACAGCTTCGGTACCACTCCCCAGCATCCGAAACTTATCTACTGCTTTAAAATGATTACATATAAATTCGGCAATCTTCAACTCATATTCATGAAATAAACCGGTGGATGGGCCACACTCCTTGATAATTTCGAGTGCTTTCTCTTTCACTGCCGGATAATTGCTCCCCAGCACAGTTGGGCCACCTGCCTGCAAAAAATCGATGTAGCGATGGCCGTCAGCATCGTATAAATAAGCGCCCTCAGCCTTTGTAAACACCAGCGGAAAAGGGTAATTAAATGCCAGGTTGTGTTGCACGCCTCCCGGAATATAAGATTGTGCCTCTTCAATCATCTTTTTCGAAGTCTGACATTCGTCCTCAAAAAACTTTAAATACTCCTCCATCTTTGCTCGTTTTACCGGGCGGATGGGTTGATTAATTAAGGTTTTTAATTTCTGATATATCTCCTTGACATTGTGATAGCTTGAAATGGAAAATGTATTTGCACTCATAATTAGAATTAAATGTTTTTATTAAGTAGTTTTTTAAATCGTCGTAATAACTGATAATACTTCTCATAGGGCGGATAACGGAATGGCAAATCAGGTGTTTTTTTGTGATGTACCGATTTGGTATGACTGAAGGTTTCAAATGATGCTTTCCCGTGATACTGACCGATACCGCTGTTTCCAACACCTCCAAACGGCAGGTTTTTATTCACATAGTTAAGAAGCACATCGTTGATGCATACATTGCCTGACGATGTTTGGGATGATACTTGCTTTATAAATTTCCTGTCTGAAGAAAAGATATTTATTACTAATGGCTTCTCCCTGTCCTTAACAAATTCAATCGCCTCATTAAGTGTTTGATAGGTCACAATTGGCAATACCGGCCCAAATATTTCATCCTGCATTAATGAACATTCCCATGATTCAGGACGTATCAGGGTTGGTACAATTTGTAAAGTTTCCTTGCTACATAAACCTCCGTAAATAATATCACCTTGCTTTAGATAGCCTTCAATTCGCTCATAATGTTTTTGATTGATGATGCGCGTATACTCACCTAATCCATTTTTGATAAAAGCATCGGTATAATGTGAAAACCATTTCACAAATTCATCCACCAGATTGGCAGGCAGCAACATATAATCGGGTGCCACACATGATTGACCAGCATTAAAATACTTACCCCAGGCCACGCTTTTGGCCATTTGTTTCACATCGGCCTGTTCACCAACAATCACCGGGCATTTCCCTCCTAATTCAAGGGTAACGGGCGTTAGATGCTTAGCAGCAGCTTGCATTACAATGCGCCCCACCTCAACACTACCCGTAAAAAAGATGTAATCATAACGGCCTTGAAGCAATGCCTGGGAAAGTTCCACACCCCCTAATTGCACGCTCACCTGCGCTTCTTCATATACCTCAGCCAGTATCTTTTTAATTAGTGCCGAAGTATTTGGTGTTAACTCTGATGGCTTAACAATAACAGTATTACCAGCTGCTAAAGCGCCAATAAGTGGAGATAAACACAAATCGAACGGGTAGTTCCATGGCGAAATAATCAATACTTGTCCATATGGCTCAGGAACGGTCCATGCTTTTGACGGGAATACCATTAAAGGAGAAGCTACCCGTTTTTTACGACTCCACTTTTTCAGCTTCAAAATACCGGTATCCAACTCATGGATGGTTCCCATAAATTCCCCCAGAAAAGCTTCCTGTTCCGGCTTATTAAGATCCATCTTTAATGCAGCATATATAGCTTGCTCATATTTAACTAAAGTCTTTTTTAAGGCCTTTAATTTTTCAATCCGCTTAGTAATAATGAGTGTGGCGCCCGACCGAAAGAAGTCCTTCTGCGCTTGCCTTACATTCTCAAGCTCCTCAAATAAATCTACATTGTTAAGAATAACCTCTTTGTCACACATTCCTAAAATCTTTTACTTTTTTGTTATTACCAATTGATGCTGCCCAACTGATTTTGGCCAATACATTAGCACATTCTCTTTTTTATCGTAAGCTAAATCACCATCTGTTGAATATACATAAAATTCATCATTGAAAACATATGGAGGCAAATGAATTTCAGTGGGATAGTCTGATAATTCTTTATTGGTAATGACAATATTTACTTGTTGTTTCTTATAATCCCAGGAATAACTATTGAGTACGCCATTTATTTTCTTGGGGTATGGTCTGACAGCTGCATCCAATGCTCTTCCCCCACTGTTTATATCTGCTTTGTTGCTTTGTTGTGAAAGACTAAAGACGGACAAATCTTCACCATTCCAATGATCTCCGCGTTTGTTGTTATTATCGGCCGTGTAGTTCCACAAGGTGTAGTGCAAATTGTTTTTTTCAACGATATTGAAACACCTGTCCAACGCTTTTTCCTGCATCGAGAAATTACCCGTTTTATAGGCTTTACCCTTGTTTAAATCAAAAGGAATACCAAACTCGCCAAGTAAGGATGGTACATTCCCGTACTTCTCATGCGTTTCGTCAATCATGTCACTCAAAACCTTTTCATAGGCTTTTCTCACGGCACTCGATCCAACAATGATTTTACCATCAACCAACCCTAAAAATGGCCAATACTTTTTCTTTACCAATGTCACATCATCGTACCAGTGCGACCCATTTATCCATTTGACCTCATTGTATTTCTTAAGTTCAGGAAGTGGATGGGGCAATGGAAACAAGACGTTATCAACGCAAATAAACCAATCGGGATTAATGGCATTGATGGCGTGGGCATATTTTACTGCAAATGGTTCATAATAATCTCGGTTGAAATCATCATCAGCCAACGAAAAGTATTCTTTCTGAAGTATTTCGGGCTGATTATCTTTATTATAGCCCCAAACACCATGCTGACGCCAAATACAGCCTTCTTTATTCTTCCAAATTGACAATCGTTCGTTATTGATCTTCACTTTGCCTTCATCTTTAAGAGAAAAAGGACCAAGACTAAAACTGTCAATCAAAGCGCTGTTGCCATCTCCCAGAAGCATGGATTCAAAAGGCGTTGGCACGGCACCTAGAATATCGGTTGCAAAAGGCTCTTCAATATTTTTAAGGCCAAGGTAACCAGACGATGGCTCGTTCATTAATTCGAAGCCAACCACATTGGGCAGGTGAGCAACATGTTTGGCCACTTCAACCATGGCATTGATATAGTGCTGTTGTAAATAATCCTGTATGGGCTGGTTCTCAACCAAACAGTTTGGGGCAAAATCATTTCCTGCAAAAAACAAGGTAAACATGGTTGCCGATGCCAACTTATAATAGTTACTAAACCAAATCATTTGCGGATAAGGATCGCCACATACATTATGCACAAATGCTGCTTCTGTTTTCTGAAAATTTCTGGGATTCATGCCTGCCAATTCCATGGTCCAGATTGGAGCTCCATCGCCTCCCGTATAACGGCTCCATAAATCCTGGTGAGGATCAATCATAACATTCAAGTCATATTCATTAGCTTTTGTTAAAACTGCTTCGAGGTAATCGAGATATTTGGTATCGTATATCCCGGGTCCTTCGTGTTCTATGGCTTCCCAGGTTACAATAAAACGTATAAAATGAAATCCCCATTCTTTTAAGCGCCTGAAGTGAACATCGGCTTCTTCCAAAGGGAAAGGCCGGCCAACAAAAGAAATATCAGTTCCATTAAAAAAGTTTTCCTGAACATGTGAGCCCATGCGTGGAGAATAGGGTACTTTGGAACTACCACCCAGGTTAATGCCCCGTAGAAACATTGTTCGCCCGCTTGGATCGACAAACTGATCTCCTTTGGTGCTTATATTTAACTCAGCTTTCACTACAGGAACACTCTTTAATGTTAACTCAGACGAGTGATGTTTCTGCAGATGCTTATAAGATGATTGACAACTGCTGCTAAGTGATAAAAAAACAAGTGCAATGATTATTAAAAAATTCTTCATTGTGCGCGGTTTATTCGTTTAGCTACAAAATTAGCCTCGAGCTGTTCAGGCACTTCATTATTTGTTCTTTCTAAGTCCGAATAATACTATTAAGAACTCCAGATACGCCAGGTTTGGAATCTGGACAGCCCTACTATTACTCTGGACTTGTAATAAGACCCCTTACTTTCAAAGCTTTAAGCACACTGGAATAATTCACACCTCATTTCGATCACATTAGAGTTAAAGAAAAGCCTTTAACCTTATATCAGCCGTTTTCTTTTCTAAACTGTGATGGTGTTAAACCAGTGTGTTTCTTAAACAGATCGTGAAAAGACGACTTGGAATTAAATCCTGAATCAAAACCAATAGCCGCCAACGTATAATTCTGATATTCGGGTGCCAATATTCGGCTTTTTGCCTCTTCTACCCTGTACTCATTAATCAAGGTAAAAAAGTTCTTTTCCAAGCGTACATTAATTAGTTCTGATAAGCGGTATTGAACCATATTTAATGCTTCCGCCAAATCGCCTATTGTCAGGTTTCGTTGTAAAAATGGCTTTTCCTTAGCCAGATAATGCATCAATCGTTCAATGTCTTTGTCCTCGTAACTTGGCAACACCACCTCCTGAGCTTCCTTTGCATCTTCATCCTTTTCAAAACGCTTAAATTTTTGCCCTTCGAAAATAGCTTCCTGACGAAATCCCCAGAAACTAAAGGAATAAATGGCGATCAGTAATCCGCAATGCAGGAATATTGAACCGTCGAAAAGAATAATATTGGACAGGTAAAAGATGGTATCGATGATGATGAACAAAGCAAATCCGCCAAAAACAAATTTACTTAACCACTTTAACCACGACAGATTCAAATGTGGTGATTCTATCGAATAAGTGTCCTGAACATTTACCTGATGTTTTACTAAGCGCACCCGAATAATTCGCCAATAATAAAGGGATTGTAAAAGAAAAAAGACAAAATTGATAACATAAATTAAACCTATGGAACTTCCATTTGGAAAAGGAACTTTTATTAAATCGAACTGACGATACCATAACAATGCTATTCCTAGAAATGCCACAAAGGGTAATAAATGCAAATAGTATTTATCGGGTAATTTCCCATCTTCAGATGTTAAAACATGGGTGTACATATATACCAGTGGCCCCAACAAAAGGGGAAACATTATAAAATCGGGCAAATCGGTTGTATAGAAGAAGTTGACGAGGGAATACCCCAACTCAACCGCACAAACCGTCAGAAACAGTATCAATACTTTATCAGCGAGTAATAACTCTTTATTCCGCCCGATCAGAACTATTGAGAAAACAACTTGTACAATACCTACAATAAAAAATGCTTCCATGTTATTCTTCTATAAAAACCCTACTCTTACCCGATAAAGATAACAGAACAAAATCAAATCACTCTTTATTGTTTCTTCTAATTTTTGATTTTAGTAGTAAAAACCAAAGCAAAAGGAACTTTCTTAGAATTTACAACCTCCTTTGGAAGCTCTACATTTATAGTTCCACCTTTCTTATTCCAATTTAATTTTCCATCATATCCCAGTAAGCTTAGGTTTGAGCCTTTCTTTATCTTCAAATCATTAAATACAATGTGATTCGGTATTTTTTCATCCTCACCAAACAGGTAGAAAGCATTAACACTACCATCCTTATTAACCGTATAACGTTCATTGCCCTGTCCGAATTTCTTGCGGCCTGTTGTGTGATAAATAGCCTGACTATTAACTGACATCCATTCACCGATTTCCTCAAATCGATGGTAAACTTCTGCCGGCCATGTTCCTTCCGGACTGGGTCCCACATTTAATAATAAAGATCCATTCTTCGAAACAACATCACACAACATGTGGATCACCTCACGTGAAGACTTATAAACATCATTGGGTGTATACGACCAGGAACCACTTAAGGTAATACACGATTCCCAGGGTTCTTCAAAATAACGGTCCGGAATAAACTGTTCAGGTGTCAGGTAATTCTCATTGGGTCCTTCAATATGACGATCGACCACTATTAAGCCCGGTTGTTTCTCCCTCGCCTTACGTGCCATTTCCGATATCTGAAGATCCTGATCCTGTGGAATATTCAATTGCGTATAACCACTTTTCAAAAACAAGCCATTAATAAAGTTGATCAATTTCTTTTGGCCTTTCGTCAGTGGCCTTACCCAGCCTCCATCCATCCACAAAATATCAACTTGCCCATAATTCGTCATTAGTTCATCTACCTGACCATGAAAAAAATCCACATAAGCCTGCCAGCGTTCCGGGTATTTTTCAATGCTGTAATTAACATTGCGATCGGGCGTAGCAAAATTAGGCCACCAAAAATTTTCATTGTGCCAATCGGGTTTTGAAAGGTAAGCGCCTATCATAAAGTCTTTTTTCCTGAATTCATCAAAAATTACCTTCGTAACATCTGCTTTTGGATGCGTGTGAAAAGGACATTCTTCCGAAGTTATTTTGTAATCTGACAATTGAGTGTCAAACATGTTGAATCCATCGTGATGCTTCGTTGTAAAAACCATGTATTTCATGCCGGCCTTATTGGCAGCTTCGGCCCATTTCTCAGGATTAAACTGAGTTGGGTTAAAGGTCTTTTTCAAAGCCACATAATCGCGCTTAAAAGCTTCGTAATCAGGGTTCTCGCGCCGACACCAGGGCTCATCCTCAGCACACAAGGCCCAGGACTCAACTATCCCCCACTGACTGTATGTTCCCCAATGCATAAATAAGCCAAACTTTAATGTTCGCCAATCGTCCAATTTTTGCTGCACAGCCTTATCTTCAACCGGATAGTATTTATTCAGTTTTGTTTGTGCTTCGCTGGTTAATGATAACAGGAAAAAAAAGAATATTCCAATATATTTCATAGTTGTGTGTTTAATACCAATTATCAAAGATTTTTTGCATAGCCGGGCTGGCAATAAAACATTCAAAACCACACCCGTAGAACTAGACAGTCCATACGGACGTGGAACAAAAAACTTACTCTGCAGATAAAGAGATTACTTTAGCATCATTCGTTTTCATCTGAATGGTAATTTCTCGTTTTTGATTCTTCCCTAACGGTTCTATTACAACAAAACCAGCTTCGCTGCCTTCAATTGGCTCCAATCCTATGTTACCGGCATCAGGCAAAAGCTTTATGTTTTTATGTGAAACATTGGTTAATACCGGCACATAAATACGAGTTGGTGCTTCGATATCAGCCTTTTCATTCCAGCTACATGTCAACACACCACTTTGAGGCTCGTAGCCATACCCTTCAAGTTCTCCGGCAATCACATAAGGATATGGACGTACGACCCCATATTTGAAATAAGAATAGTTCTCTGTACCCTGATGATAAGCCCAGTAAGTATTATTAAACAAAAAGCGTTCGAATAATCGCAGGTTTTTATGTGCTAACTCCAGTCTCCCCGGCGATTCGCCACCTAAAGCTCCCCATTCTCCGATCAACACAGGTACATTCATGCGCTTACCACTGGCATTAATACGCTCAAATATCATCTCCAAACGTTCATCACTCGAGTTGGATAAATCATCGGTATCAACCAATAAATCATAACCATGGGCGGCATATACCACTTGCGAATCTTTTTCGCCATTGACTAGTTTAAATGGTTTTAATGCCGTGTAAACACCACTGTTACAGAAATAACTATGATTAAAGAATAGTATTTTTTCCTGACTTACTTCACGAATTGCATTGGCTACTTTCTGGTAAAAAGCCTGCAGAGGTCCCGATTCGAAGGCACTATTTAATTCATATACAGCATCCATTATTTTACTGAAACGCTCCTTATCAGCTACATTTTCCAAAGCCTCATAACGCCCTTTTGTATCCGTCCACATCATCATTACTTCTTCTACCGACATGTTTTGCCCCGTTTCGGCACTCATTACCTGGGCATAAGCGTTAAACATTACCGGCATAAACATCTGTGCATTGGTTCCGGCAAAAGGTTCATTCATAATGTCGACGCCAATAACGGTTGGATTATTTGCATACCTTTTAACAACATGTTGCCAGGCTTTAGCGTAACGATCTTGTACACCCACTCCATCAGCAACTGGCTTATTGGCCCAAAAATTATCCCAACTGGTTTGAACAGCCGGTGATATCAGGTAGGCATCGCTCCAAACAGCTCCGGTAATATGTTCCTTACCTTCATCGAGGGTAGCCCATTCGGGTGCTCCATCGCTGTACTTAACGCTGAATAAATCCTGATGCATATCCAAGAATACAAACAGTCCGTTAGCTTTAGCCAACTCAATCTGGGCATCGATCTTCTTGAAGTATTCCTCATTGTATTGTCCGGGTTCCGGTTCCAATCCATCCCAGATAATTCCCAATCGAATAATATTAAATCCCCATTTTTTAAAGCTCTCAAATTCCTGAACACCTTCCGGTCCAATGTAACCCTGTTTTGGATTTTTATTAACCAGGTTAACACCATTTAAAAGAACCTGTCTTCCGTGCTGATCAATGAATCGTTCCCCCTCAACTTTAATCTTCTCTATGGAATAATTATCATCCTTGTTTTTTGCACTTTCAGAGTTTAGCGTACAAGCACTAATGGCCAATAGCAAACTTAGTCCTGAAATAATTAATTGTACGTGTTTCATATTTATATTTTTTATATCCAAAGCGAGCATTCTCCCCTTTTTAAATGCTTTCTGCTTGTCTTCCACTAAAATTTAGGTCTGCTCAAAAGTAACTCAGCATTACCTAAGTAGAAAGCTTGTGGGATAAAGGGCACTATTAAGGGATAAATGGTTATTGAAACTTAGATTTCAAAATCGAAATGATCTGAAAGTCTTGATTGGTGTGGTGAATCGCACCCTATTGATGCAGGTAATTATTCTCACCAACTCCGAAGAGAAGGTGAGAATATGAAATTTTTATTGTGCATCAAATGAAATGGTAATTAGATTTGATGGCTTTTCCGGATGTTGCATCACACCATGAAGGAATAATGTTAAACTCATTCTTTCGGATGTAATTTCTCTTATTATAGCTTTAGGTGTAAAATCCATGTGACCAATAAAACCACCATTAGCAAAAGTAATAACATCTACTCCTTCAAAAGTAACGGTTACTTCTTCCGGGTCGCCTCCCTGAACCTCATTGGCTGCATTAATTACCAGATCAATGTTCTTTTCCAATGTCCACGAAGCACCTGTAGCTTCAGTGTGTTCAACCTGTGCCAATCCATAAGGTGTTTCAATGGTTCTGTTTAACTGATTTATTACAGAATACATATAACCCGCCACACACTTATCATTAACATAGTCCAATACATATGAACCATCGTGCTTAAACGTATACAAGTTATCATACTCATCACCTAATCCGATTTGTGTTAACAGATTATCTGTTGCCGGGAACAAAATATCATCGCCACTTAGTGGTTCAATTACTTTATTAGAAACTCCATCAGTACCAGGATTTGCAACGGTACTCATAACCCAGGTTTTACCATTAGCTGCTGCAGGTCCGCCAGTTAACAACTCCTCAATTGAAGCTAATATTTCAATATCTTTGGTTGCAATGGTTTCACCACCACCGCCTTTTGCCGTTAATGTAACCGTATATTTTCCTGATTGTACATATGTATGAGTAGGAGCTCCGTCAACACTGACATTGCCATCGCCGAAATTCCAATTATACTCATCAACATACTTGGCCGCAGCTGTAAAACTATACATGTACGGATTGTCTGCGTCCGCCTCTGCATATATTTCCACTACGGGTGCTGGTGTATCATCATCACTACCGCACGAAATTATCACGGCAGACATAGCTAATAAAGCAAATAGATTAACAAATAAATTTTTCATAATTTTAAAATTTAATTTCTATAATTGAATTAATTAAGGGCAATTATTTATCTCTAACATCCCACCAGAGAGGAGTTAACACCTCATCGGGCCCCTGAACCTCAATGGCCTTCACATAATTTTCTCCATTTAGATTGGTTTCATTGGCAGCGTATCTAAAACGCTTGGGCAGTATTCCATTAGTTGCGCCTAAATCATACTTAGGTGCTGTTCGTTGTTCGATTACCGGATAGCCAGTGCGGCGAATGTTTGTCCAGGCTTCAAAACCATCCGGTAAAAAGCCGATCCACATTTGAGTGGCAATTTGCTCAAACTGTTCCTCCTGTGTTCCAGCCAATGTTGCTTCACTTCCGGCTAAATATTCACTAATTAAACTTTCATCAATTTCCCACTGCTTTAATGCTTCACTAATTCCTTTGGCATATAGAGACTGAGCATCCTCATCACTTAAATTAAATAAAGCTGCCTCGGCTCTTAACAGGTTAACTTCAGATGCGGTTAACATATATGCCGTCGCCCCTCTACCTACTAAAGTATCCGTTGGAATACTCATTTTATCCATATCCCACTCTTTCAGTGATTCATCACTCAAACCATTTGGCAGGCCAAGGTATTCTCCATCACTATTTGGTCGGACGAACATTGTTAACCTTGGGTCATCTTTGCCCTTCAGCGTTTCGACCAACATCTCGCTCGCTTTTACGGTATAATAAATTCGAATGAAGTAATGAATTGGATTATGAAACTCACCCCGATCGCCATCAGTATATAATCGCTTGGCATTATCGGCATTCTCCTCTATTAATGGCTCGTTCAAACATTCTGTAATTGTTTTTTGAGCAAGAGAATTGTCAACAAAACGTACCCGCATAGCCATTCTTAATCGAAGAGAATTTGCAAAACGAACCCATTTGTCTAAATCGTTTTCGTATAATGGATCGGCACCAGGAAAAGCATCTTTAGGATCGGCAGTCTTCATGGTGGCAATGGATAGAGCCAGCTCATCGAAGATCATTTTATAAATATCCTCTACCTGATCATATTTGGCATACAAAATATCCTCCTGTCCATAACCTCCTTCTTGATAAGGGACGGCTCCGAAAGAATCGGCCAATCGAATGTAATTATAAGATTCAATCACTTTAGCGATGGCGTAGCGAACCTTGTTTTCATACTTCCCGCCCGGCCTGGTCATGCGAATCACTTCCTTAATATGGCGGATTGGATCGTGAAAAAAGCTATTAAATGGTTCACTGTAAAATGACTCCGTATAGTTGTCATAGTAATTGTCGACAAAGCGCGGTATATTATTACCTACATAAAAATGACCGTATTGAAGGCCAAAAGGCCACTGAACACCCACGAATGATCGTCCTCCATTGGTTGCTAATACTGCACTTGAGAACAAATATTCAGGATCTATTGAATTGAGTGAGTTAGGATTTGTATTGACTTCATCAAGGCGATCATCGCAAGCTCCAAACACAAGAAGAATACCTATCGTCAGAAAAATATATAATGTTTTCATCATCTGTTGTTTTAAAAGTTAATCTTCAAATTAGCACCGTAGGTTCTGGTTGATGGCAATGATGAATGTTCAAAACCCGTTGAAATATTACCACTTCCAAAGCCTGACTCAGGATCAACATGATCCATCGCCCGATAGAAAAAGAATAAGTTTCTTCCAACCAAAGAGACACTTACATTGGTTAAAGGCGTTTTTTCTAACCATTTCTTTGGTAAGCTGTAATTCAAGATTACTTCACGCAAGCGAATATTGGTTGCATCCTGCATCCATTCTGCTCCAATCTCTTTATTATACAAATGGTACCAACGGTAGGTTGGCGCAATGGCCACATCATTCGGTTTTCCGGTATTCTCATTAATTCCTTTCTCAACATAACCACCCGTTCCTGCATACCAATCTGCTCTGCCTTCCAAGGTTTCTTTACTGGTTCCGAATAACCCGCGATATGATTTACTCCAGGAATAGATATCACCACCTTTTTGCATATCAATTAAAAAGCTCATGGAAAGTGATTTGTATGAAAGGCTGTTACTTAAACCTGCCATCCAATCCGGATTAATGTTACCCATCGCCTTACGTTCGCCTTTTATTGGGTAGCCATTATCATCAACTAACTTATTTCCGAAGCCATCACGTTTAAAATCGGTTGTATAAATCTGTCCATAAGGTTGCCCGGGATAAGCGCGTATCTCCGCATGGAAATCAGAGCCCAGCGGCAAATAAGGAATATCTCCATACAGTTCAACAACCTCATTCTTATTGGTCGACCAGGTAAGAATAACATCCCATTCGAAGCCACTTGCCGTTTGAACCGGTTTAGCATTAAGCTGTAATTCAATACCCTTGTTTTCAATCTCACCTGCATTCATTCTCTTGGCACTATAACCAGAAGTCGGAGCCAAATCAACGGACATTATTTGTTTGTCGGATAAACTGTAATAATAAGTCGCATCAACCCCCAAGCGATTATTGAAGAATTTTAAATCAAGTCCGGCTTCATACGAGTGAGTTTCTTCCGGCATTAAATCATAAAAAGGTAAAGTGCCTCCAATGTATGCTATTGGATATGGGTATTGCGATTGTGCAATTCCGTAATACTGATCCAGTTGGTAGGCACCGGTATCATTACCTACTTTTGCATAGGAACCACGTAGTTTTCCGCTTGATAAAATGTGGTTTTTAATGCCAAATGCTTCTGTAAACAAAAAGCTAAGGTTTTCTGAATGGTAACCATACGAGTTATTATCCAAAGGCAATGTTGATGACCAGTCATTTCTGTAGGTCAAATCGAGGTAGATATAATTCTTAAATGAAATCTGTGTCATGCCGTAAAGCGAATAAATTTCTTTTCGACTAAACCACTCCGAAGAATTTATATCGCTATAATTACTTAAGTGGTAGAAGTTAGGCTCGCGCATAATCGAACCACTCTGGTTCAAGCCGCGTCCCTCATAATACATGTAGTTACCACCAAGGCTAAAATTAACCGTCCAATCGTCATTGAGTACTTTATTATAAGCCAATAAGAAATCGGAGTTCCACTCAATGTTATTATTCATGCTTTGTGACTTATAACCCAATCCGTTATGCGAAACTGCACGTCCGGGATTTTCATAAGCCATGTATCGCCTGTTTGTAAAATCGAATCCTGATCGAAGCGATAAACTAAGATCTTTGATAATCTTCCATTTGACAGATAACATGGTTTGCAATCTATTTTTCTCATCTTCATTATAAACGTTATCAAGTATCCAATACGGATTATTAAACGTCTGATCTGAAGTCCATTTAAATTCATTACCATTTTCATCGTAAATATTCTCACGTAATGATCGCAGGCTTATGTTTCGCGGTAACACATCCAGAGACATAACAATGTTAGCGCCATCCTCAGCCAATGCAGGGCGATTCTCAACCTCACTATGGATGTAAGTGATTTTCCCATCGAACTCAATGTTTTCACCAAGCTTCGAGAATCCGCGTAAAGCTAAAGTCTGGCGATTAAGGTTATTATTGGGCACAATGCCTTTAGAAGTTTGATTGGTAATCGATGCCCTGAATGAACCATTGCCATCGCCTCCTTCGAAAGCAACACTATTCGTAAAGTTACTTCCGGTTCTGAAGAATTCGTCATAAGGATTCGGTTGTGCCACCATGGCCTCTTCCTGTCCATGCCAGTTAACCAAGGTTTGCCCCTCCATTTTAGGCCCATAACTCCAAATCCATGGGTGATCTTTATTTGGTCCATGCGGTCCGTTTAATGGCGGATACGTCCCAAAGGCACCTTGTCCATATTCGTTCTGCAAATCGGGTGTTACCATTGGGTTATCAACACTGTAGCTTGATGTTACAGTAACGCCTATCCCTTTGCGTTTGAGCCCTTTTTTTGTCGTGATCAGTACAACACCATTCGCCCCTCGCGAACCATAAAGTGCCGAGGCCCCTGCACCTTTCAGTACACTCATTGATTCAATGTCCTCCGGATTTAAATCTGATAAAGCATCTCCGCCATCGGTTCCGCCCCACCGGCCGGCTCCGCCTGAACTGGCATCCATGGGTATACCATCAATCACAAAAAGCGGACGGTTATTACCATAGATCGATGAAATTCCCCTCAAAACAACACGGGTCGAACCATCAACGCCAGTTGGGGCCTTGGTGATTTGCAGACCTGACACTTTACCTGCCAATGAATTAATTGGGTTATTCTCTTTGGCTTCGCTGATATCCTCACTGTTAATCTGAGTTACCGAATACCCTAAAGAACTTTTGTCGCGCGATATATTTAAAGCCGTTACCACAACCTCATCCAGCGACTCCATATCCTCTTTCATCACCACATTTATTTTTTCCTGTCCGTCGATGGGTTGTTCAATCTGATTAAAACCAATAAATGAGTATACCAGAACATCAAACTGGTTTGCTACCTCTAACTTATAGTTACCATTACCATCCGTAATGGTACCATGTGTAGATCCTTTTACAAAGACATTAACGCCTGGCAAACCCATGTTATCGCTTTTGGATTTAACCTTGCCCGTAACTGTTATCGACTTCTGATTTTCAGTAGGTACAACAACAATCAGGTTATTATCCAAAATTTTAAAGTCGAGTTTTGTTTTGGATTTTAATTCGGATAAAACGGCTTCGATATCGGAAAGCTTTGCCTCCAAAACAATCTCATTATTCAACTCATCAATGGCATCATTAAAAAAGAAATTATAATCTGTTTTCCCTTCTACCGATGAAATCCACTTAAGTACGGTTTTTGATTTACCTTCCTGATTCTGTGCTATCGACAATTGTGTGCCGACAATTAATAACAGTGCTGCAATAAGCATATGCAACCATCGTGTTTTGTTCATCATAAAGTAATTTTTTAGATTTTCTTTCGTTCTCGGATTTAATATTTTACTGTTTTTTAAACAGCCACACCTCTCTGTTTTTTATTTTATAATCAATTGATGATGTTAACTTTAATGCCAATAACACCTGCTCAATCGTTTGGTCTTTCAAAAGCCCTGAAAACTTTAGTTCCTTCATGGATTCATCATTTAGCTGGATCAACACATTATACTTTCGCTCAAGTCGTTTTACCAGGTTGGTAAGCGGCTCATTTTTTAAGTACAACTCATTGTTTAACCAGGCTGTAATGCCTTTTGAATCAATATTCTTATACAGCAAATATTTTCCATTTCCTTCGGAGGCATTAACATTTATTCCCTCTTTGGGCAATGTATATATCATGCGCTGATTGGGTTTCAGGTAAATTTCTTTTGAGTTGGCACTAATTTCATTTTTTGACTGCACGCTAATAACTCCCTCTAATAAGGTTGCTTCAACCACAGGTTCATCGCCGTAAGCCGTTACAATAAATTCGGTACCATAGGCCTTCACATCTAACGCCTTTGTATTAACCACAAATGGTTTTTGAGGATTCTTCTCAACCACAAAAAATGCCTCACCCAATAATTTCACCTCACGCACTTCATCGTTGTAATTGCTTGCATAGGATATGGTGCTGCCCGAATTCAGACGAACCTTTGAGCCATCCGGCAAAGTAATATCCGATTGAGCTCCGTTCGGCACCTTAATGGTCTGAACCGTAATATCATCAGGCTTGATCCAAGTGTAAGCCATAAACAAACTCATTGACAAAATGGCACCCAAAACGAATACTGCCGCCATTTGCCTGAAATTCATCAACCAGTCGCGCTTGATCTTAAGTGGCTGATCATTTATTTCCGGTTCGACATGATTTTTATAAAACGACTGCCAATTAGCATCAATAATTTCATCTGGTACGTGCGTTCCTGAATGTTCATTGATCCACTGATTTGAAAAATCCGCAAAATCATCCTGTTCATCCGGGTAGGCATTAATCCATTGCTTCAATTCATTTTTTTCACTTTCCAGTAATTGCTCACCTTCAAGAATTCGGATTATCGTTAGTTTGTAAAAATCTTAAATACACAAGAACAATAGAGTTCATCATTGTTCATATTGGAAAAGCTCCATTCACTGCACTAACTTACCCGGATTATTAGGTATAATCTACAATACATATTAAGCACAGTGA
>JAOARW010000015.1 GCA_025210475.1 Carboxylicivirga sp.
GCCATTGATACCTGGATTAAGCGTTCTGCGAATATCTTTGAAATGCTTCAACTTTCTATTGATTTAGTGGAACAATGAAAGCTATTTTGGACTGCCAACTGACACCTATGCGTTAGTAATGATAGAACCTGAGGTGTTACCAATAAAGACTTTAAAGCGGCGAGCGTTTAAGAATTTAAATGAAAAGTTAAAGGAACATTTTTACATGTTTTTTCTTTAAAAATAAATCTGAATACAAAAGTTTAAGAACTTAATTTTCTTGACTTCAACTATTTTATCCTTATACCTTTTTACTCACTTCAAAGTATTGGTTTTGTACCATTATGAGAATTTCCATTTTACATAGTGATGAATAGTTTTTCGAAAAAAATTAATTTTTTTTCACATCTCTGTCACCCTGCCGACATTTTGGGTTGTTCTCTTTATAGAATGCGTAATAAATATGACAATCAACGAACGAATTAAAATAAGACACTTCTGACGAAACTGATGGACGAGAGCATTGATTCGGAAGAAATGGAGAAGTTGGAAATTTGGGCTAATAAGCATCCGGAGAATAAACAATTGTTGGCTAAGTTGCAAAAACAAGGTAGCTATGAGAACTGGTTATCTGAGCTTGATAAGGTTGATGTTTGTGAAGGTTGGCAGAAGATTGAAGAAAAAAAGGCGAAACTTAATCGTCGTCGTTTTCGCCAAACTATCATTCGTTATGCTGCCGTTATTGTGATTGCCTTGTTGGCTGGTGGAATCGTTTATTACAGCTTATGTAATCAGATTTCTCAGGAAACGGTTGTTGTTGCCAAGAATGAAATTCAACCTGGAGCAAGGAAAGCTGAGTTGGTTTTAAGTAATGGCCAGGTGGTTAGATTGGGCGAAGGAACTGAGTGTATCAAAGAGGCGGATGGTACAGAAATTAATAATGATAAGGAGGTAATAGCCTACAAAGAAGAAGTTAATTCAAAAAATAATGAAGAGCTAATAAATGAAATCCGGGTTCGGCAAGGAGAAGAGTTTCATCTGATTCTGGCTGATGGAACAAGGGTATGGATCAACTCAATGTCTAAGTTGCGTTACCCAGTTCATTTTAAAGGTAAGCAAAGGATTGTTGAAGTTGTGGAAGGCGAAGTGTGCTTTGATGTAAAACCAGATGCCAAGCACCCATTTATTGTTAAAACACCAGTTCATAATGTCGAAGTGATGGGTACTACCTTTAATGTGTGTTGTTACCAGAATGATCAAACTGTACAAACTACATTATTAGAAGGTAAGGTTCAGATTAATAATGGTATCGGCGGCTTGGGAGCTGTTGATATTAAGCCCAATCAACAATATGTTTTTAATAAGAAAGAATTGAAGGGTGAAATTCTGGAAGTAGAAGCTTCTTCTTATTTGGCATGGACAACAGGATATTTTCAATTCGAGGAAGAAAATCTCGACCAGATTTTTAAGAAACTTGAGCGATGGTATGATATAGATATTTTCTTTATTAATGCCCAAAGGCGAAATGAGTTATTTACAGGACGCTTACCAAGATTCGAAGATGTCGATGTTTTATTAGGAATGATCGAACAGGTTAGTCAGGTTAAAATCGAAAGAGATGGAAAAATTGTAAAAATAAACTAGCTGAGTTATAAAAGAAGCGGGAAAAAATTGGACCCTTTTCCCGCTTTTAAATAAAAGACGAAGCTTTTATCAACATAATCAACACAAAAGTATGAAAAAAAAATGGAAATGGTTATCCCATTTTGGGGATCGCCCAAGACGGGTATTACTAATTATGAAGAACATCTTGTTACTGACATTAGTTTTTAATTTTCAAGTTTCAGCTTCTATGCTTAGTCAGAAGAAGGTGACTCTAAACTTGAATGATGCCACTCTAAGGGAGTGTATACGTGCTATTGAAAACCAAACAACCTTAGGTTTTTTATACAACGGCGAAGAGCTAAATGAGGTTGGAGAGGTTAGTATCTCTGTTACAGATAAAGATTTAGGTGAGGTTTTAAATACCATCTTAACAGAAAACGGATATACCTATAACATTACCAATGGGGTGATTCTAATACGAAAAGCACCAAAAGTAACTCCTGTATTATCGTCAGTGCAAGACAAGAAAAATACAGTTACAGGACGCGTAAGCGATGCGAGTGGTCAGCCATTAGTTGGTGTGAACGTATTCGTAAAAGGGAGAGAAACACAAGGAGTTATTACCGATGTGGATGGTGTTTTTACGATTGAAATTAAAGATCAAACTGAAACGATTGTTTTTTCTTACATTGGTTTCAATACACTTGAAGTAGTTGCCAATAAGCCTGTTATTAATATTACTTTGGAAGAAGAGATAAATGATTTGGATGAAGTGGTTGTAACAGCTCTTGGTATTAAAAAACAAGCCAAAAAAGTTGGTTTTGCAGTTACTGAAGTAAAAGGTGAAGAATTAGCACAGCAACAGGTTGTTAACCCTGTTCAGTCCTTACAAGGTCAGGCTGCTGGTTTATCGGTTACGACAGGTGATGGAACCATGTTTGGTTCATCTAAGATCCAGCTGCGCGGTGTTTCAGTTTTAAATTCAAGCTCTAACCAACCAATTTTCGTGGTCGATGGAGTAATTATGGATGTAGGTGTTAAAGGCTCAGATACATGGGGTGGAAGTAACTCTAATGACATGGGTTCAATACTGAAAAACCTGGATGCCGATAACTTTGAATCTGTATCTGTATTGAAAGGTGCTGCTGCAACAGCCTTGTATGGATCGCGTGGTATTAATGGTGCGATTATCATTAAAACTAAAGGGGCCGATACCGTACAAAAAGGATTTGGTGTTACCATTAAGCAAACTTTAGGTATTGATCATGTATATGATCAATTGGATATGCAATATGAATATGGTCCTGGAAATTATGCACCGCGAGCTGATAATCATGAAAATAATCCGTTCGATACACGATTATTTAAGCATAATGCGGATGGCAATCCTACCATAAAAGGATTAGGTTATACAACCTTATGGGGTCCTAAATTTGATCCATCTATACAGTACGAATTTTGGGATAGTGAATATCGACCATATGCACCTGTAAAAGATAATATTAAGGATGCTTTTGAAACGGGGATAATGAATTCAACACACGTTTCAATAAGTGGAGGTAATGATAAAACGAGGTTCTTTTTATCGGATACTTATACCAAAAGAACTGGTATTTACCCAAATAATAAGTTTAGCCGTAATTCATTGAAGTTATCTGCATCACATTCTATTGCCGATAATTTAAATGTTCAGGCAAACATATCGATTACTAATTCGAAGCCTCAAAACCCAAACAACTCATTAGGGCGAGCATTTATTTACGGATCGTGGAATAATATGTACGATGTTGACGAATGGGGAAAACGCGAAATAGCTATTGCTCCGCATGGTGGAATTCCTAATTCAGAAGCCGGTGACGATTATGCTTATGTACCGGGTAATTCAATATGGTTTGATTATTTTCAAAATTCATATGTAAGAAATGAGGACTTTATTAACTCACAACTTTCTTTAAATTATTCACCATTTAAGTGGTTGGATGTGCGAGGTGAGTATTACCGGGTTCAATATAACGTGATGTCGGAACAGAAAAGGGCAGATCGATCATATGCTCAGAAGGGTAATGGTGGATATTATAAGATAGAGCACAATAATTCATTAGAAGAAACCATGAAATTAGTTGCGACTTATAATTACGACTTTACACCGGCATTGAATATCAATGGTATTCTTGGGGTAGAAAGATTTGATCAGGAAAAAAGTAAAAGTTCAGCCGAAACCAAAAATGGATTAATCGTTCCAGGACAGTACTTTATTGATAACTCCAAAGGAACTGTTAAAGGAAAAGGAAGTATCTATGGCACCAAACGTATTAATTCGGTTTATGGAACTGTATCATTGGATTACCAGGATACATATTTCCTTGAGTTTACTGGGCGTAATGACTGGTCTTCAGCTTTGACATATAGTGATGGTTCAGGAAATAATTCTTACTTCTATCCTTCTGTTTCTTTTTCATGGTTGAGTAATCAAACTATTAACCTGCCAGCTTGGGTAGATATGACGAAGTTTAGACTTTCCTGGGCAAAAGTAGGTAACGATACCGGTGCATATTTTCTAAATAGCGGATATAAAAATAAAAGTGTTCTTTACGATGGAAATGTTATCATAAATGAGAACAAAGGTATTTTTATGGATCCGAATATTAAGCCAGAGATGAAGACTTCCATCGAAGCTGGTTTGGATTTCAGATTTTTACAGAATAGATTTGGTATCGACTTTGCCTGGTATAGTGAAGAGATTGAAAATCAAATTGGTAAAATTGGTTTGGATAGCTATTCGGGCTATAAGAATATTCATACTAATATTGCAACCTTAAAAAATGAGGGACTTGAATTAAGCTTCTTTTTTACGCCTGTTAGGACTCAAAATTGGGAATGGAAATCGACCGTTAACTGGTGGACAAATGAAACGACTCTTCCTGAGTTAAATGAGCAATTTGGTGGTTCAAAGCGCATAGGTGGAGATACTTATAGTCACTTCTTTACCGAAGCCGTTGCAGTTGAAGGTGGCGTGTACGGAGAGTTACGCTCGCCTCAAAAGCAGAAAACATTCCTTAACGAAGATGATCCAAACGATCCGCGTAATGGAAAACCTCTTTGTAAATATAGTAACGGCTGGAGAACGCCATATGCTGTGCAAGCTGGAACATCAGAAACAGTAGGAAACATACAGCCTGATTTTGAATATTCATTTAATAATCAAATTCGATACAAGCGATTAAGATTTTCTTTCTTAATTGACGGCCGAAGCGGAGGAACGGTATTATCGCATGAAAATAGATACGGTACCATGTTAGGACAAACTGTATCTTCTCTTTATGCAAGGGATGCAGCTCATGGAGGATTAACTTTTACCGGAAGTTTCGGAGAAGATGCAGGTACCGTTTATGATGATGGTGTTATTCCAGACATTATTTTTGATGAAAATGTAACGGCTACAGATCCTTCTGGCAATGTCGTTGATATTTCAGGTATGTCAATGCAAGAGGCCGTTGATCAGGGAATAATCGATCCGGTTCATGCTTCAACTTATACCTATTTACAAAATAGTTGGGGTAATGGTGTTATTAACGATGGCTGGGTTACTGATGTTGAATACGTAGCACTGAGAAACATCAATCTTAATTATTCTTTAAGCCAACGAATAGCCAAAAAAATTGGAGCATCAGAATTATCAGTCGGCTTAAACATTAGGAATGTATGTTATTTATACAATAATATGCCGAATAATGTAAATCCAGAATCGGTAAGAGGTAACTCTTCTAATGCCAGTTATTTTATTCAATCAGCTGTGCCATATACACGTTCATACTCGTTTAACTTAACTGCCAAATTTTAGTCATGAGAAATAAATTTATTTACATATTAGTATTGATATTGGGCTTAATGGCCTGTACCGATGATTTTGAAGAGATCAATACAAACCCATCGGACGTATCGGATCCTGAGATTGTTTATTTGATGACAAAAACCATGATATCAATGTCAAAAGACGAATATTATAGGTACTATCATCAAATGGGACCAAGAATTTTACCATTATTAGAATATACCGTAGGAAGTTATGGTGGTAATGGTGATAAAATGAATGAAAACTTTAAAGTAGAAACATATCATACCGCTGATGTGATATCATATTCCCGAGATATCGAACATCGAATTGATAACTTACCTGACGAGAAGAAAAACATTCTCCAGGGCGTTAAAGCGATTGTAACAATTGTAAGAATTGTTCCGAACCTGATAAGAATGGAAGATGTAAGTGAGATTAAATATACCCAGGCTGGTATAGCACCATTTACAAATCCACCAGTAGTTTTAATACCTTTCGATTCAGAGGAAACATTAATAAATACTTGGTTAGAGGAGTTAAATGCCTCTTTAGAGTTATTACAACTGGATAATCAGCTTTCAATAGGCGATCAGGATATATTATACAAAGGTGATTATGAGAAGTGGGCGAGATTATGTAATTCACTTAAACTAAAAATTGCAGGTTTATTAATTAATAAAGATCGACCTAGAGCTCTAAAAATTGCAGAAGAAGTAGCAAACTCACCAGCAGGTTTTATTGATCAAACATCCAGTGATTTTTATTATCGCTTAAATGATGAGGATTTTGGTAGTGGTGATGGTTGGAATGTTGGACCTGGCGCTAAAAACTTTATAGCTTTTTTAAGAGAATACAAAGATCCCCGCTTATTTTTATTGTTCCAGAAAAATGATTTTAATCCTGAAATTATCCAGGCATTCATCGACAATGAAGTGGATTTACCACCATTTCTATTAGATGATATTATTTTGGATGATGATGGTAACTTTGAGGGATATGCCAATGAGGGTGAGCCTTGGGTACGTTATCAGGGAATGCCATGTAATTCGAATATCGAATGGAAAAAATTGCCGGAAAATAAGGCATATTTCGATATAGGTAATGAAAACCGATTAATAATCGATGGCAAAGAGAAGTCTTATGCCGGTGTATCTCACCCTCAGGAGAGACTTTGGCAACCAAATAAAACAAGTACTTATCCTACACTACCTGGAAAAAGGTTAGAACATCCGAGAGCTGATAAATATGACAAGCAATTGCTAATGTCTGCATCAGAATGTTACATGTATTTGGCAGAGTTTAAATTGTTAGGCGCCAACTTGCCAGAAACTGCTGAGTTCTATCTGAAAAAAGGTGTTGGCTATTCATTTGATGTCCTTTATTATCTGGCAGAAAGAAACAATATTCTATTCTACGATGGAGATCCTTATTACGAAGATGATGAGGCAACAAACTTGCATCGGGATGAAGCTTTGATTAATGCTTATTATGAAACAGAGTTATTTGATCTATCTGAAGATGGCTTAGAGAAAATATATCTTCAGCAATACATCGATCGCTTTTATCGTCTTGAAGGTCAGTGGAATCTTTACAAGCGCTCTGGAATTCCAAAGGTTGATTCTAAATACATGGCATGGGATGAGTTAAGTGGTGATCCGGCTAACCCAATGCCTTTGGCTAGAAGACCATATATTCAGGAGCCATCGGAAACGGAAACTAATTATGAAAACATAATGGAGTCCTACGAAAGAATGGGGTGGACACTAAATTCTAAAGATCCAGTTGTAATGTCAAAAGAAAGACATTGGTGGGATAGTGATAATCCGGAATTTCATGCAGGACCTAAAAAATAAACAACTAAATAACCCTTAGCTTATATAGGTTGAATTAGCCTTCTTTTAAATCCGGTAGAGTTTACTTTACCGGATTTTTTGGCTATTAATGAATGAGTTAAGAATACTATTCATCAATTCATATTGCTTAAAACAAAATGATTTTTCATTTTTCAAAAAATAGCTTTTCCTCCAGGTGTTTACTTTTTTATTATAAATACAAGCTAACTACGTTATCTGATATTTCAATTTAATCCATTTCGATACATTTAAAATGTATACTGTATAATACCAACTGTACGTTTGATTATTTTATGCCGTACATAAGCAGACTGTTGATTATTTCAGATTAATAATTAAATTTGGCGCATCCGGGTAGCCGATAGGTAGTAAGTATAATTCTTTTATGAGTTAAGATCTCCGGTATTAAGGATCATAAATAAGTGAGATTAAGATGGTTGGAAGTAGTTCAGTGCAGAGTACTGTAATTAATGAAATAAGCAAGGGTAACAAAAGTGTGTTTGCCAACTATTTCCATAATACCTATGGCCGTTTGATATATTATGCCGGTCTTCATATAAAAGATCAGGCGGTAGCCGACGATATTGTACAGGAAGCCTTTATCAATCTTTGGAATCAGCGAAGCAAGCTTGATGCGAAACAATCACTTGATGCTTATGTTTTTAAATTAGTTCGTAATCGTTGCGTCAATTTCCTGCGCGATGAGGCCATTCATCATAAACATTTGAGGAACTGGAAGGATGAAGCCCTGCAACATGTTTCGCAATATGATTTATTGGGCTTCGAGGAAAAAACCGTTCAGGAAATATTACTGGCAGAACTGGATATGGCCATTGAAAACCTACCTGACAAATGCAGAAGGGCATTTATTTTAAATAAACTGGAAGGTAAAAAACAAGCGGAAATTGCCGCAGAAATGAACATCTCGGTTAAAATGGTTGAAAAACATATTGCAAGCGCCAAATCAAAGCTTAAAGAGCACCTGATTGATAAGTTTCCGATGTATACCCTGTTAATTTATTTCCTGATCGAATAAAAAATAAGAAACAAGGTAGGGATTTAGATTCTTTATGTGATATATAAGCAGAAACCAAAGAATTTAAATTTCTGACGTGAAAGAAATCATACATAAATATCTGAAGGGAAGTGCCTCTGATAAGGAAGTAACACAATTGTTGGATTACCTGAGAGATTCAGCAGGTAATCGGAGTCACTTTGAGCGTATCAAAGCAGATTGGTTGCTCGATGAACAGAAACAAATCCCGCTTTCGCATCTAAAGGCCTGGCATACCATCGAAGACAAACTTACTTTAAAGAGTAAATCAACAACAATGCTTTGGTTGCAGAGATCAGCTTCCATTGCAGCTGTTTTATTGGTGTTTATTGGAATAGCTTTTGTTTTTCAATATGCCAGCAGGCAAATGGTTGTATTTTCAACTGCTGAGCAGCAAAATGTAAAAGTTACTCTGCCAGATTCCACCATTGTACATTTGAATGAAAACAGCAGCCTGTCATATAATCAATGGACTTACGCTTTGTTAAGGGATATAGACCTAAAAGGTGAAGCTTTCTTTGATGTCAGACATAAACAATTTAGTCAGTTTAATGTGAATATTGATAAGGTCAACGTCACAGTATTGGGGACCCGCTTTAATGTAAAGGAAGGAACAAGCAATGAGCTGGAAGTTGTGTTACAAAGTGGAATTGTTGAACTTAGCATGGATGGGAGTGACTTTAAAAAACGACTAAAACCGGGGCAAAGAGCCATTTTGAATAAAAGTAAGCAGCGTATAATGTTGGATGAAGTAAATGCCGATTTGCATTGTGCCTGGATGGAAGGAGTTATCCATTGCAAGGATATGGGCGTAGAGGAATTTTTTGCTAATATTGAAAAAGCCTATGACATAACCGTTAGAATTGATAATGATCAACGCCTGAAAGACCTTAAAATAACCTATACCCTTAAAGACGATAGAATAGAAGATTTAATACAGATACTGCAATTAACATTGCCGCTGGAAATTAAGATAGACAAAGGTTTAATGAATGTAAAACTCGATAAAACACGCTATAAAACAGAATGATAAAAAAAACAGGATAATGTTCGCACCATTATCCTGTCCAACTGTAAAACAGTTATTTGTTTAATTAAAACATTACAAATTTATGAAAAAATTTAATGTCGTGAAACCGCCTGCATTCTGGCAGGGTGGTAAAAGAACAGTAAGGCTTATGAAAATTAGTGCATTACTTTTGTTTGCAGGTTGTTTAAGTATTTCGGCAGCCGTCAATGCGCAAAAAAACACCGTTGATTTACGTGTGAAAGATTGTTCCATTATCAATGTACTTGAGCAAATTCAGGAACAAACAGGTTATCGCTTTGCCTATAGTGATCAACTGAGCAAAAGCAACCAGAAAGTAACCTTGGATGTCAGTAATAAAAATATTTCTGAGGTTTTAGATGTAATTCTGGAAGATATGGATTACAAATACCGAATAACCGATGACGTAATTATCCTTTTGTACGATGCAGTTAAGGTATCCGAAAATATCACAGCTCAGCAGGCAATAACGGTTTCAGGAAGAGTTATTGATGCTCAGGGCGAGCCGTTGCCAGGAGTGAATGTTTTTGAAAAAAGCAATCCGACCAATGGTGTTATCACTGGTGTTGATGGATCTTACTCCATTAGTATTGATGATCCTAATGCGATTGTTGTTTTTTCATTTATTGGTTTCAACGATCAGGAAATAAATATCGCCGGACGTAGTGAAGTTAACGTCACTTTGGTTGAAGAAACAACTGGCCTTGATGAAGTTGTAGTAGTAGGTTATGGCACCCAAAAGAAAGCCAATTTAACGGGAGCAGTAGTTCAGGTATCAGGTGAGCAATTGGCCATGCGAACTGAGACTAATGTGCTGAATAGTTTGCAAGGTATGATGTCTGGGGTTAGCATTCTAAGAAGCACAGGAGATTTGGGATCTAATGTGCAAATACAGGTTAGAGGGCGAAGTTCAATTAATGATACACCTGCATTGGTGATTATTGACGGTTCACCAAGTACTATTGAAGAGCTTGGGCGTTTAAATTCGAATGACATTGAAAATCTTTCGGTATTAAAAGATGGTTCGTCAGCAGCCATTTACGGAGCTCGTGCAGCAGGAGGTGTTATTTTAGTTACAACCAAAACAGGTGAAGAAGGTAAATTAAAAGTTAGGATTAATTCACGTTTTGGTGTTTCAAAACCGATTGGCTTACCTGATTTTTGGGATAGTTGGGATGTGGCTCAAGGACAGGTATATGCTGATGTCAATGGAGGAGCTAATCCTCGCTGGACGCCTGAACAAATTGAAAAATTTCGTAATGGGGCCGATCCTGAGCCGATGTCTAATGGTGTAAGATGGCAATATTATGCAAATACCGATTGGATTGATGAGGCCTTAAGAGACAATATGAAACAACAAGAACATTCAATTCAGTTTTCAGGAGGTTCAAAAGACATTAACGTACTAACATCGGTGGGCTATATTGCTGAGCAAGGTTTATTAAAACACACTGATGATTACAATAAGCGAATGAACTTTAGGAATTCAACTAATTTTAGAATTACTGAAAAAATTAAACTGGATACACGAGTTAGTTTTGTGCGTTCTCACCGTAAATCCATGCCTAGTCGTGATGGTAATATTTGGTTCTGGATGTATGAAATGCCGCAGGAAATGCCGATATATGCACCTGAGTCATTTACTGAAGAAGTTGGAGGGCAAGCCCGATACGCAGATAACGGTTGGTTCATTAACCCAATACAGGCTCAACGAGAAGGCGGGGTACATAATTCGTATGACAACACTATTAGAGGAAATGTGCAATTGACAATTGACATGTTGCCCGGTTTGCAATTGATGGGCAGGAGTGTATTACAATATAAGTGGGCAAATAGTGATAATTTTAATCGAACCTTTGAACGCTGGGGAAGAGGTCAATATTTAGGCGTTTATAACAATCCAAATTCTGTTTCTGAAGCGGAAGAACGAGAATATTTTAATAATTACTATGCCACTTTAAATTATAGTAAAATTTTTGCAGAAAAACATAATCTTAAGTTGGTGGCTGGTATATCAGAAGAAAATAGTGAATACGAAGGATTTTCTGCTGGTAGAAGTAACTTAATTAATAATGATCTTCCTTCATTAACCTTAGGTGATTCAGAAACGATGACAAATAACTCATGGGGATCTGAATATTCTATTCGTTCTTTCTTTGGACGTTTAAATTATATTTATGCGGATAAGTATCTGGCCGAATTTACGATTCGCCGCGATGCCTCAAGTCGTTTTTATGAAGATGAACGTTGGGGAAATTTTCCTTCAGCATCTGTTGGTTGGAGAATTTCGGAAGAAGCTTTTATGGATGGCTTAACATTTCTGGACAACTTAAAATTGAGAGCTTCATATGGCGAATTAGGTAATCAAAATGGATTGAAAATAGGTGGTCGTTTCGATAATTTTGGCCATCTGGCTTTGTTATCAGTTAGCGGACAATATCCGTTTGGTCAGGATGCAAGTCCAATGAAAGCTCAGTCAATGTATGAAAGAGGTTTGCCGGCAACAGAAAGAACCTGGGAAACTATTGTAAATAAAAATATTGGAGTTGATGCCACACTTTTTAATAACCGATTAAATTTTACGTTTGACTACTTCAAGAAAGAAACAGAAGATATCTTAATCAATATTCCACGTCCAACAACATTAGGTATATCACCACCCAAAACCAATGCTGGTGAAATGGAAGTAAAAGGATGGGAAGCAATGGTTTCATATCAAAACAAGATTGGAGAGTTAGATTATAAAGTAAGTTTTCGTTTAGATGACAACAAAACAGAAATTACTAGTTTCCGCGGAGAAAATACACCTCATGTTGGCAGTAATGTAATTGAAGGTTATGCTTATGGTGAATATTTCGGACTTTCAGTTGATAAGATTGCACAAACCCAGTCGGATATTGATGATGCTCCCGATCATAGTGCAATTCATGGTTTTCGATTTACGCCCGGTGATATTATTTATAAAGATTTAAGTGGCCCGGATGGTGTACCCGACGGAAAAATAACACGCGAACATGATATTAAGTCAATGGGTAATAGCAATCCAAGATATAACTATGGCGCTAATATTGATTTAAGGTGGAAGAATTTTGACTTGAGCATGTTTTTTCAAGGGGTTGGTAAAAGAGATTATTTCTTAACCAGCAGTATCTCTCAACCATTTGAGTGGCCATGGACCAAGCCGTCAACCCAATATGCCGATTATTGGACCGAGGATAATACCGATGCAAAATATCCTAAAATGCGCTTCCAGAATCATTCGAATTATGGTACTTACAATGAAATAGTTAAGCATAGTGTCTCTTACTTTAGGTTGAAGAATTTAAGAATAGGTTATCATGTGCCTCAAGATTTACTTACAAAATTAGGATTGGGTAGCGTATATATTTACGCTGACGGAACTAACCTGTTTACCATTTCAGATTTCGACATCTTAGATCCGGAAATTAACCGATCTAGTGGCAGATTTTATCCTTATACAAAAGCGTACAACTTAGGTGTAAACATTAACTTCTAAAGATAACGTTATGAGAAAAGTATTTATATTAATAATTGGAGCACTTATATCTTTACAATCATGCGAAGAATTAGATATAACTCCTAAACACGAACTCTCATTGGCAACATTTGGGGGTTCTGAAAATGATTTGATTCTTACGGCTAATGGTATGTATAATTGGCTACCTGGTTTTGCCAACCTGGATGCCCGATCTTATTTATTTACGAGAAAGCGTGGTTTTGACAATCGTAGTGATGGAAGTTATGTTCCGTACAATAATAGTGGCAGATGGAATAATGCCTACAAACGAATCAGAAGAGCAAATTTTTTGTTGGAAAATGCAGATTTAGCTTTAGAGCAAGGTGTTTCTCAGGATGTAGTTGATCGTTATAAAGGTGAAGCTTACTTTTTTAGGGCTTACTCTTATTACATGGAATTAGTAGTTAATTGGGGGAATGTACCTTTTGTTACAGATGTATTAAGTTTAAGTTCTGAAGAATTATATGGTCCACGAACGGATCGTAAAGAAATCGTTGACCAGTTGTTAAAAGATTTAAGAACGGCAGCTGATGCTCTTCCTTTGCCAGCAGAACTTAGTGATGCAGAGAATGGAAGAATCACTAAAAGTGCAGCTTTAGCCTTGCGTGCCAGAATTGCATTGTGGGAAGGAACTCACGAAAAATACCATGCCCATGGTACGCCTGATGCACATTTACAAATTGCCAAAGAAACGGCTAAAGAACTAATGGATTTGGATATTCATGAATTGGCGCCCGATTATGCGATTTTGTTTACCCGAGAAATGGAAACGCACAGCGAGGTTATTTTTAGCAGGAAGTATGGCCAGGAAGTAAGTCATCATGGTAATAGCATTTATTTACAGCATGCCGACCGGGTACCAACAAAAGCTTATGCCGATCTGTTTCTGGATAATAATGGTCTTCCGATTACACACAGTGGTTCTAACTTTCAGGGATATGAAACATTGGATTCTGAATATCAAGACAGAGATCCTCGCATGACTGCCACATTCTTTGAGCCTTATGTTGATATTCTAAAGAACCAAACAGAAGGCTTTGTACCGGAAATTTACGGCGGTAATCCAACCATGACAGGTTATCAGCAAAAGAAAGGTTATTCGAGGGAGCTGGCTTATACTTGGAAAGAAACAGCGGACAGGATATTGATTCGATATGCTGAAGTACTTTTAACTTATGCAGAAGCGGTCTACGAATTAGGCGGTAGTATCAGCGATGATGATTTAAATCTGACTGTTAACTTATTACGTGATCGTGTTGGGATGCCTCATCTGACAAATAACTTTGTTCAAACCAACGGTTTAAATATGTTAGAAGAGATTCGTCGTGAAAGAAGAGTAGAAATTGGTTGTGAAGGAGGCGAGTTTGAAGATGAAAAACGCTGGAAAATCTCTCATATTGAAAGTCCGAAGGCGATACGAGGAATGAAATTTCATCAGTCAGTTTATCCTGATGTTACTGTTTCAACAGTACCTGGTGAAGCCAGTTTATTAATTGATGCGGATGGATTTTTGGTTTGGCAACAAGCAAAAGACCGACAGTGGTTAGATAAACATTATTTAGAACCTGTCCCTCTGGAACAGTTAAGGTTAAATGAAGCAATGAAACCACAGAATCCCGAATGGTAAATAAGTTAAACACTATTTGAACCATACTTTAGCGTTGAGATTACATAAGGCCATAAATCATATGGCCTTATGTTTTATAGTGATAAATGAAATAACAAACCAAATTGCATGATAACTCAAAAGTCAAGAATATTGATTACAATTTTATTGGTGTTGGCAACTGTTGCTTGCAACAATAAAAAGATGAATAAGAGCAAAAATGATACGAAAGATGATTTTCTTGTTAGTTCGACAGAATCTTTGGATAAAGGAGTAAAACTACCTTATTCCAAAATGGCTTTGAATCTGGAGTGGACTGGTGCTACAGTTGCTGATGAAGACTATACCATTTGGGGGAGTTCTCCTATTATTGGTTGTGATGGAAAAGTTCATGTGTTTTGCGCTCGTTGGCCTGAGTTAAATGTTGATCCTGGCTGGCGCAGATCGTGCGAAATAGCCCATTATATTGCCGATAAACCTGAAGGACCGTATGTATTTTCAGATGTTGCAGTAAAAGGAAGTGGTAATGATGGCGATTGGGATAAATTTGCACCCCATAATCCGGAAATCAAAAAAGTGGGGGATTATTACGCCATTGTCTATATCGCAAACAACAATCCCAACCCGGGCTTTCATCCTTCAAATCAGAAAATAGGTCTGGTTTACTCCAAGTCCTTGTTTGGACCATGGAATAAAGCAGGCGAGAATGGGATGATTTTGGAAGCATCCTGCGATCCAGACCACTGGACTTATGGATCCGGTTTAGGGGTTGATAACCCGTGTTTGACAGAAATTGATGGAAAGATTTTTATATATTTTAAGGCTAAAACAGAGGAGGTTAACGGAACTACCGGTAAGGCACGTTACAGTTATGCAATTTCAGACAATATTAAAGGGCCTTACACAATGTCCAACAAAACCATCACCGATAATGATTCTTATCTGGAAGATGCAACATGTTTTACATACAATGACAAACATTATTTACTGACAAATGATAACCATTGTGAAATGTCGGGCGTAAAGGGTGCTGCTGTACTTTGGCAGAGTGATGGTGGCTTTCATTATTCACTCAAAAAGGCTAGTGTAGGATTCCGCCTCATGCCAAGTTATTTTAAAGCATATGATGAATCAAAAGTGACTAAAGTTTATGGGAGCTATCCGAAATTTGAACGACCAAAAGTTTTAATGATTAATGATCAACCGGCTTATTTATTTGCACCTTCTGGTTGGAATCCTTACGGTGAAAAACGAGTGTCGTGTAATATTTTAAAGATTAATATAGAGAATAGTTACTAACCTCTATTTAAATAAGGATATGGTTCAATAAAAATGATTAGTAATCTTAGTCAATTTTGTTGACGTTCTTTACTTGATTCAATTTAAGGAGATATCATTTAAAACTATTATTAGTTAGTTGATATAATTAAATTTCATACCCAGGTGATTAATTAACATTATTAAGTGTAATGAATTGATGATAGTAGGAAATTTATACTGATATTGTTATATGTTTGTAAGTTTAGTAAAATGATTGCTAAATAAGCCTGTTGTTGATTGATTTTTAAAAATATGTACAAAGTTTTCGTAGTTACTGTTTGTCTGTTTTTAAATTGGCAGCTTAATGCTCAAAAACAGCTTGAATTAGCTGATCAATGGGAGTTTGTTGGTACAGCAGTTGAGGAACCTGGTTATACCATTTGGGGAACCTCTCCTATTTATGGCGATGATGGTAAAGTTCATTTATTTGTGGCACGATGGCCGGGTGAATATAAGGTCGATCCGGGATGGCGCACCCACAGTGAAATAGCTCATTATGTTGGAGACAGGCCGGAGGGACCTTTTAAATTTGTCGATATAGCTGTTGATGGTCCAATAGAAAGTGAATTGTCAGAGAATGAATTGAGTAAATTACAGCATCCGAAAGGTTTCGGGCCACATAATCCAACAATTCACAAGGTAGGTGATACCTATGCTTTAATTTATATAAGCCACGACGGGATTAAACAACACCCAAGAGGACAGTATATTTGTATGTTAACATCTAAAAGTCTTAATGGACCATGGAAAAAGGCAGGTAAGGATGGTGTCATTCTTCGCCAGCCAACTAATCCCGATTACTGGAATTATAATCCTGGTAACGGGGTTAACAATCCGGCTTTGCTGCAACATCCCGATGGCGGCTTTTTTCTGTATTTCAAATCACACAAAGCGCGAATGGGAGTGGCTATTGCTGAAAATCTTGAAGGACCTTATGTACAGATGCCCTTTCCGGTAACAAAGAATGATCGGAATATTGAAGACGGTTATGCATTCATATATAAAGGGAAATTTTGCTTGCTTACAACAGATAATCATGGAATGATAGAGTCTGGAGGTGGTTTATTATGGAAATCAGATGATGGCATCAATTTTACCAGTTACGAAAAGGCTTTTCATCGCATCAATTTTTATACAAATGTTGATATGGAGATAAGCAACCATATCTATGGAGGAAACAATGGTTATGCGAAATTTGAGCGTCCACAAGTGCTATTAAAAGATGGGAAACCTGGATATCTTTTTGTGCCTTCTGGTGATAACATTTATGGTGGTGACTGTACGGTTAGTTATGTGCTAAAATTTAAAGGGAAATAGATCTTTTGTGGATAGGAAGCATTATACTTTACCTCGGTTTCTATAAGTAGTTATAGTTAATAGTATATTCGGTTAAAGATCCAATTATGATAAAAATACATAAATTAATTTCAAATCTTTATGAGGAGAGCAAATCAACAAACTACGAATTCAGGGCCGAAGATGATTGTGATGATATGTATGACATTATTATCAATACTATTCTTCATTCAATGTAATCCATCACAGGATACAAAAAAGCCTAACATCATTGTCTTTTTGGTTGATGATATGGGGTGGCAGGAAACCTCGGTGCCGTTTCATACCGAAAAAACAGAATTGAATGATCGTTTCCAAACACCCAATATGGAACGATTGGCCGACCAGGGCATGTTATTTACTCAAGCTTATGCAAGTGCTATTTGCTCGCCTTCGCGCGTGAGTCTGATAACGGGTACTAATCCGGCACAACATAGAGTAACCTGCTGGACTTTATTCAAAGACAAATCACCCGAACGTAACGATAAAGTGCTTGATAAAGCCAACTGGAACCTAAATGGTTTAAGTCCGGTGGAAGGTATTAACAGAAGTTTCTATTTTCCCAATACCTTGCCCAAACTTTTAAAAGAAGAGGGTTACCATACTATTCATGTTGGTAAAGCGCACTTTGGAGCCAAAGATACGCCGGGAGAAAATCCCCTCAATGTTGGATTTGATGTGAATATAGCCGGACATGCTGCTGGAGGTCCCGGAAGTTTTCATGGTGATAAGGATTTCAGCGCTGTTTGGCGAAAAGGAATGAAAGTATGGGATGTGCCGGGATTGGAGAAATACCACGGACAAAAAATAAACCTGACCGAAGCATTAACGAGGGAGGCTAATGCAGCCATAGAAGCAGCTGTAGAAAAGGATCAGCCATTTTTCTTACATATGTCGCATTATACGGTTCACGCTCCCTGGGAGGCGGATCGTCGTTTTATAAAAAAGTACCAGGATATGGGCCTGAGTGAACGTCTGGCAAATCATGCTTCCATGGTTGAAAGTATGGATCATTCGCTGGGTGATATAATGAATAAAGTAAAGGAGTTAGGGATTGAAGATAACACCATATTGCTATTTATAAGTGATAACGGTGCACCCAGTCAAATGACCCGCAACAAACCATTACGCGGACATAAGGTAACGCCTTACGAAGGAGGTATACGTGTACCAATGATTGTTCATTGGCCGGGGGTAACTCAAAAGGCAAGTCGAAATAATCATCCGGTGGTTATACAGGATATTTATGCCAGTGTTTTGGAATGGGCCGGATTATCAGAGTTACAGCCTGAAGTAATCGACAGTAAAAGCTTCCTGCCTTTATTAAAAGGGCAGCAATTTGATAATAAGCGCCAATTTATATGGCATTATCCCAACTATTACGATGTGCCTCCCTATAGCACCATTCGTGAGGGTGATTGGAAACTCATATATTTTTATAAAGATCAGCGTACGGAGTTATATAACCTTAAAACCGATTTAGGCGAAGCCAATAACCTGATAGAACAGGAATCTGAAATAGCCAAACAACTGGCTGGTAAACTGAGCGAATATTTAAGATCTGTTGAGGCTGATCGCTCAACTATTAAAGAAACGGGAGAGTTGGTTATCTGGCCTGATGGTCAGAAATAGCAACAAGCGAAATTGAATAAAGCATATACCTAAAGGCTGGTTTTCTATTTATTAGGATTCCAGCTTTTAAGTATGGGGGATTTTGAAAAACATCATTTTTTGTTAGTTGTTAGATGATGTTTAAAACAGATAAATAATCGTATCAAATAGACATTGCCTATTCTTTTGATTATTTATTTATTGGACAAGGTTTTGTTATTAATCTGAGTTCTAATAATCAAATAGGAATATAGCAACGAAAACTTACATGCAATTCAATTAATATGAAAAGATTAAAAGGGGGAATCTACATGCTGGCAGTAATACTATTACTGGCTTGTAGTCAAAAAAAAGAAGAAAAAGATGATTTAAGACTATGGTACGATCATCCGTCTGAAAACTGGATGACGCAAAGTTTGCCCATTGGGAATGCTTACATGGGAGCAATGGTTTTTGGTGATCCAAAAGAAGAACGCATTCAATTTGCCGAAGAGTCTTTATGGGCTGGTGGTCCGCGTGCAAACGAGCAATACAACTATGGAAACAGGGAGGGAGCTCACAAAGTTTTGCCGGAAATTCGGGAGTTATTGAAGCAGAACAAGTTTAATGAGGCAAACCAGTTGGCAAAACGAGAAATGACCGGTGTAATTCATCGTTCAGAGAGTGGAACGCCGGAGTTTGGCGACTATGGAGCGCATCAAACCATGGGTGATTTATTGGTATCTATCGAAAATGTGGGAAAGGTAAGTAATTACCATCGTGAGTTAAACCTTGAGAATGCCACAATGAATGTTAGTTACAGTACCGACAATAATTCTTATCAGCGAAAGTACTATGCCAGTTATCCTGATCGGGTATTGGTTTATGTATTTAATTCGGAAAAGCCTGAAAACTATTCACTACGATTAGAAACACCACATCTGATTAATAATCAATCTCTAAAAGGAGATTTTTATGCTGTAAATGGAGAGCTTAAGGATAATGGTCTTAAATTTGGCGTTCGCCTAAAGTTCGAGTCGGATGGAGTCCTTAAGATGGAAGAAGGAAAACTAATGGTGTCGAAAGCAAAGCATCTGGTAGTTTACCACTCAGCATCTACGGCATATGTCAATCAATATCCTGATTATATTGGCAATGATTATACTGCTGAATTGGATGGCATTTTTGAGAAACTTGAAAATGTAAAGGAAAGCGCTGTTTATGAAAAGCATGTTGCTGATTACCAGTCTCTGTTTGCACGTGTTGATTTAAAGCTGGAAGGTCCTGATCGTGATATGATCCCAACCGATCGACGTCAAAAAGAATATTATGCAGGTACTTTTGATCCGGCCTTTGAGGCATTGTATTTTCAGTATAACCGCTATTTAATGATTTCGGGTTCACGACCAGGCTCTTTGCCACTGACATTGCAAGGGAAATGGAACGAAGCAGTTAATCCGCCTTGGGCATGTGATTTCCATATGAATATCAATCAGCAAATGTTGTACTGGCCGGCAGAAGTTACCAACCTTTCTGAATGTCACCAGCCACTGTTCGACTACATGGAATCATTGGTTGAGCCAGGTAAAGTTTCAGCCAAAGAGCATTTTAATGCTGAAGGCTGGATCGTCAACACCATGAATAATGCCTATGGTTTTACTGCTCCGGGATGGGGATTTCCGTGGGGTTGTTTTCCTGGTGCTGCAGCCTGGTTATGTCAGCATGCCTGGGAGCATTATGCCTTTACTCAGGATGAAGACTACCTTAAAAATCAAGGCTATCCTCTAATGAAAGAAGCCGCCAAATTCTGGATCGATTATTTGATCGAAGATGAAAATGGATACCTGGTTTCTTGTCCGTCCTATTCACCTGAGCACGGCGGCATATCAAAAGGAGCTTCAATGGATCACCAGATGGCTTGGGATCTTTTAAATAATTGTGTTGCCGCGGCAAAAGTATTGAACATTGATGATGACTTTACGAAACAAGCCATTGAGGTGCGTGATAAAATTTGCCCGCCAATGATTGGTAAATGGGGACAATTGCAAGAGTGGAAAGAAGATGTGGATGATCCGGAAAATAAGCATCGTCACGTGTCGCATTTATTTGCTTTGTTTCCTGGAAGTCAAATTTCAGTGCTAAAAACACCCGACTTAGCTGAAGCTGCCAAAGTAAGCTTAATAGCCAGGGGTGAAGGAGGAACCGGTTGGTCAAGAGCCTGGAAAATTGCTTTTTGGGCTCGCTTGAAAGATGGTGACCAGTCTCTTAAGATGTTAAAAGAGCTCTTAAAGCCAACAGACTATACGGGAGTTAATATGAAAAAGGGGAATGGAACCTATTCTAACCTTTTATGCGCTCACCCACCATTCCAATTAGATGGTAACATGGGCGGAACGGCCGGTGTAGCCGAAATGCTTATTCAATCGCATGCCAACACAATCGAGGTATTACCGGCATTGCCTAGCGCATGGGCAAGTGGTTCGGTTAAAGGTTTAAAAGCTCGTAAAGGTTTTACGGTTGATATTAGCTGGAGCGAGGGAAAATTAACCTGCTTAAAAGTAGTTTCAGATAAAGGTGGCCAATGTCAACTGAAGTATGCTGAAAAGCAAGTTACGATAGAAACAGCTGAAGGAGAAGCTTATGTATTTGATAGTGCACTAAAGTTGAAACTCTAAAAAAAATGGTACAGCTCGGTGTGAAAATGGTTTTCGTTTAAAGCCGGGCTGTGATTTGAAATTTCATATGTACCTGGATAATCAAGAAACATCCATATACAAAAAAGCTCCCTAAGAGGAGCTTTTTTGTGTGACTCAGCAGGGATTCGAACCCTGGACCCACGCCTTAAAAGGGCGTTGCTCTACCAGCTGAGCTACTGAGTCATCCTTATACCGAATTTTCGGCTTCAAAACAGATCTTACATATTAAGATCTAAAGTGGTGACTCAGCAGGGATTCGAACCCTGGACCCACGCCTTAAAAGGGCGTTGCTCTACCAGCTGAGCTACTGAGTCATCCTCATATCGGATTATCCGACTTTCAAAAAACAGACCTTACGTATTAAGATCTAAAATTGGTGACTCAGCAGGGATTCGAACCCTGGACCCACGCCTTAAAAGGGCGTTGCTCTACCAGCTGAGCTACTGAGTCATCCTCATATCGGATTTTTCCGACTTTCAAAAAAAAAAGACCTTACGTTTCAAGGTCTAAAGTGGTGACTCAGCAGGGATTCGAACCCTGGACCCACGCCTTAAAAGGGCGTTGCTCTACCAGCTGAGCTACTGAGTCATCCTCGTTTTTCTCAATTGCGGTGCAAAGATAGATGCTTTTCTTTTGATTGCAAATTTTGAAGTGAAAAAAATGCCGTTTTTGTTTTAATTAATTTCTGTCGGGAATTGTTTGCTGTGGCTTAATTGCTGATTTTTAGAAAGTGTAAAAGATTCGTACCTTAGTTAATAATTTTCAAAAAAAATGAATCGGCAGGCGGCAGTGGCAGGACTTTTTTATCCCGACGATAAAAAAACATTAATTCGGCAAGTGGACGCTTATCTTAAACAGGGAAGTTCACCCTTACAAAGTAATGTGGTGCGAGCCTTAATTGTACCACATGCAGGTTTTGTTTATTCCGGATTGGTGGCGGCTGATGCTTATCGGCAAATCAGTGATTATAAGTATGACAATATTTTTTTGATTGGCACCAGTCATAAAGCTTCGTTCAACGGAGCCGAGATACCAAGTGCATCTAGTTTCGTAACACCACTGGGCAATGTACCCATCAATACGGATATCACCAATACGTTGATATCAAAAGATTCAGCTTTCCATTTGGGTGATGAACATCATCGGGGAGAACATACTTTAGAAGTTCAGTTGCCTTTTCTTCAACGAGCACTCAAGGAACTAAAGATTGTACCAATATTGATAGGCTCTGGCAATATTGAAGAATTAGAAAAAATGGCCAGGACTCTGAAACCTTATTTTAATTCTTCTAATTTGTTTGTCGTCAGCAGCGACTTCTCTCATTATCCGAAGGCGGATGATGCCGAGAAAATAGATCGAATTACGGCTGAAGTGATCTGTAAGAATGAGCCACAGGCTTTAGTTCAACACCTCCATAAAGATTCCATAAAAAAGGTACCAAACTTACTGACCCAATTATGTGGATGGAGTTCGGTGCTTACATTGCTCTACCTAACAGGTGATGCAGGTTTAGTTTATCGTCAATTGTCATATCAACATTCAGGTATGAAATTAACACAAGACAGTTCGCGTGTTGTAGGGTATCAGGCAATCGTAGTATCAGAAAAAAGGAGGAAGGATAATTTAAGCGATAAAGAAAGCATCAGACTAATAAACATCGCCAGAGAGGCGATATATCAGCATCTGGGGCGAAATGCTGAGGTATCAGAGCCTGATCAAATCCAATTGCAAACATCCGGCGTTTTTGTGTCGGTTTATTGCGGTAAAGAGCTAAGGGGCTGTATTGGTCAATTCGAAAGCCAATTGAATTTGAACGCTTTGGTTAAGAAGTTGGCAGTTGATGCCGCATTTTATGATACACGTTTTAAAGCTATTGAAATAAACGAATTGCAACAGTTAGTCATAGAAATATCCTTGTTAACACCGCTTAAGAAGGTAAGGGATGTTAGTGAAATCAAGGTAGGATATCATGGTGTTTATATTAAGAAAGGATTGAATCATGGAACTTTTCTGCCACAAGTAGGAGCCCGGAATAATTGGAGTGTGACTGATTACCTTGGATACTGCTCCAGAGATAAGGCTAAAATAGGATGGGAGGGATGGAAAGATGCCGAGATTTACATTTTTGAGGCGAGAATTATAAAAAACAGAATAGACAGCTAAGGACTTTTCTGGTTAATAAGTATCTGTAAATATAAACGATGACTAAAATAGATAGAAGACGATTTATTCAAACCTCTTCATGGTTGGTTGGTGGCTTATGCTTATCACCCTTTTTGCAATCGTGTCAGCCAAAGAGGATTGAATTCGGATGGGTAACGGATGTGCATTATGCGTTGGCAAAAGTAAAGTGGGATCGGTATTTTAACGAGAGCAAAGAAAAATTATCAGAAGCCATCTTGTTATACAATCGGTTGAACCTCGACTTTGCCATTGAAACAGGTGATTTCAAAGATGAAAATGCAGAGCCGGATAAAACGAAAACCCGCCAATATTTAAGGGATATTGAGGCAGTATTCAATCAATTTAAAGGCCCTCGTTATCATGTTTTAGGTAATCATGATGTGGATAGTTTATCCAAGAAAGAGTTTCAGGAAGTAATAAGAAATACAGGAATACCGCCAGAACATACCTATTATACCTTTTTGAATAAGGGTTGGCGCTTTATTGTGCTGGATGCCTGTTTCCGGAATGACGGAGTTGCATACGACAACAATAATTTTGATTGGTTCGATACGGCAATTCCATCAGTGCAATTGCAGTGGCTGGAGGATGAACTCAGGCATTCAGATGAACCGGTTTGTATTTTCGTTCATCAACCTCTAGACGATACAGGCCAGCTGTTTGTTAATAATTCAGAAGAGGTGCGTGCTGTTTTTGAAAGCAGTGGAAAAGTACTGGCCGTGTTTCAGGGACATCGTCACGAGGGTGATTATAAACAGATAAACGGCATTCATTATATTACGCAAAAGGCCATGGTGGATTATTCAGGAATGACGAATAGTAGCTATTCGGTTGTGGAACTAACACCGGAAGGACAGATTAACATCAAAGGTTATCGTCGTGCTGAGTCAAGAATCTTACATGCTGAAGAGTTAATAAAGAACGATCAACTTTAAGAAACGCCGCAATGAAAGAGGCACAGTTTTATCGGAAGAAAACCCGGGATACAATTGTTTGTGAATTGTGCCCCCACATGTGCCAGCTTAAAGAAGGAGAAACCGGGTTTTGTCAGGTGCGCAAACATCAAAATGATAAATTATATTCCCTTGTCTATGGCTCAGCTTGTGCTCTAAACATCGATCCTGTTGAAAAGAAACCCTTGTATCATTTTTTGCCGGGCTCTTCTACCTTATCCATCGCAACAGTAGGTTGTAACCTATCGTGTTTAAATTGCCAAAATCACCAGATCTCTCAAACAGCGATTAGATCAATCCACTTTAATACGCTGGCACCAGAAGAAGTAGTTAACAGAGCTGTTGATAAAAGATGTCAATCCATTGCCTATACTTATACCGATCCAACAGTTTATTATGAGTATATGCTTGATATTGCAAAGCTGGCGAAGGCAAGGGGTGTGAAGAATATTCTGGTTTCGGCAGCTTACATCAATCCCGAACCACTTAAACAGTTACTGCCATATATCGATGCGGCTAATATCGATTTAAAGTGTTTTGATAATGAGGTGTATCAACAATTGTGCGGTGTCAGACTGGCGCCAGTATTAAATGCTCTTAAAATAATCAATCAATCAGCTACCTGGTTGGAAATATGTAAGCTGATTATTCCGGGTTATACGGATGATGTTAAAACGATTAGGAAGATGTTGATTTGGCTAATGGACAATGGGTTTCAGGATGTACCCATTCATTTTAACCGTTTTGTACCGGCCAATAAACTTCAGCACCTGAAGGTAACACCTGCTGATACCCTCCTTGAGGTAGCTGAAATGGCCCGGCGTGAAGGGCTGAAGCATGTTTACATTGGCAATCTGTGTCAAACAAACTATACAAATACTTATTGTAGCAATTGTAATCAATTGCTGATCAGTCGGGATGCTTATTTGATAAACACTAATGTAATAGATTATGGAAAATGTAATAATTGTGGTCAAAAATTGAAAGGTGTTTATAGCTAAATATAAATGTATTTTCTATATTTAATTGAATAATAAGTTTTTAATGTTGTTGTTATTTGAAAGAAAAGTTAAATCCAGTCGTATTTGTATCATCTGACCCGTTGGGGCTTTTTATGAATTAAATTATTTATTTATGAAACAGTTTATAGCAGTATTTTTTGTAGGTGCATTGTTTTTGGGTATATCTCAAAAGGCAAGTGCTCAGCTTTCGGACGAGGAGTATAATTATGTAACCATGGATTTACGTGGGATTTTAAATCTGACAATGACCACTAATCCGCAGGTTGACTTCTCTTTTAAGACGATTGCGGAGTATCAGCAAGGTATAACGCGTTTTAATGCCACTCAATTGGAGGTTGATGCTACTTTGGCGTGGGATTTATTTGTTTATGCAAATACAGACACCTGGACTCAGGTTGAGTCGTATTCGACTAATGGTAATGCGGCATTACCAGCAGAAATTCTGGAAATGCGTTCATCAGTTGATAACTCAGCATCAACATCCGACTTTTTTAATGGATTTGAATCCTTAAAAGGTTTAACTAACTCAGGTGTTAATGCTTCTGGAGTACCCGCAGCTACAACTCAGTTTTTAGCTGGTGCATTTGGTACAGGAGCAGGTGAATCTTTTGCCCCTGGTACGGCAGCAGGAAATCCAGATACACACCGATTCCGTATTGATATGAAAATGCAGCCTGGAGTACCTGCTACATTCCCAAATTCAACGGTTCCAATGGCGGCACCAAATTATGCCCAAGCGGGTTACTACTATTTGGAAGTAGTATATTCTTTAGTTGAAGATTTGTAGAATATTAATATCTTTAATGATGAAAAGAAGGTTAATACCTTCTTTTTGTCAATAAAGATAATTTAGTGATGCCACTGACCTAAATGATGATGAGAAAAATTGGATTCCTGTATCTGCTGCTGTTTTTTACAATTACGATACCTTCGATAAAAGGGCAGTCAGTCAGCTTTTCTCTCAAAACTTCCCCCGCCATTAACCTCGATTTTAATACTGTTCAGAAATACGTTTCCGGTATTACCGTGATGAACGTGTGTGAGTTGAATATAGATGCTGTTGGCACGCAATGGGATCTTTATGTTGGAGCTACCACAACTATACCCGGACAATGGGATGTTAATGCAGTATATTCAGCTGTAGGATCGGTACCTCCGATCAATATTTTGCAACTGCAATTCAGAAATGCATCCAGTACTTCTATTGTGCCTGGTTTTTTTCCTATTCAGGATATATTGACACCAACGTATATAATCGGTACACCTGCAGCTCCCGATCCGGCCATCAATTGTCCGGCCATTGGAACTAATCAGGCCGGCGATTATGTTAGTAATCCATCCTGTTATAAGTTTAATGTAGATATGAAAGTGATACCTGGTTTTGGTTTACAGCCCGGATCATATAGTTTGAGAGTTGACTACATACTTGTTCAGGATCTTTAATTGAGAATTTAATATGCCTAAACTGATACACCGATTCCTGTTATTAACACTTTTACTGCTTTTGAATGCGGTAGTTAATAAGGTGAGTGCGCAATCGGGCATCAGCATGAGTTTTATAAAGTCAGCTACAGAAATAAGACAAGCCGAGTTTGCCAGTAATGTTCTTTTATTGGTAAATAATACACAACAGCCACAACAGGTTGAAATAATGATCAATTCGCCAGCAGGTTGGCAATTGTTGGGGAAAAGTGTTAAGCCCTATACTTTAGCAATTAAAGACAGTTTATTCGTGCCCGTTCGTATTCGTCCGGCAGGAAACATACAGGGTGATATGACATATGTAACCAATGTGTTTTTAACGGCCAATGGTTATACAATAGCCAATGCTACCTGGAATGTTGAGATCAGAAAACAATCAGATTGGTCGGCCCGATTGGCTTCCAACCACATCTATTTTATGCAGGATGCCGATTCCAGTTCCTTTGAGCTAAATCTATTTAATAACGGAAATGCTGATGAGGCTTTGGTAATTAGTGCTGTTACCGAACCAGGTGTTGATTTGGTAACGCCCAAAGGGGAAGTGGTTAATGAATTAAGAAAACCAATTTTATTACGTGTCAATCAAGATACGACCATTACTTATAAGGTTCGTTGTGAAGATATAGAAGTATTACCAACACAACTCAAAGATGATTCGGAACAACGATACCGTTTGAAAATTAAGGTTCAAAACGAACGACAAAAACAATTATCGCGAGGGACATGGAGTGGCAATGTAAACTTCCTAAAACTCTCTGATAATCGAAAGGTTGAAGAATCGGCTCTATCCTCATTCCCCTTGAGTATTGAGTGGAATAGTTTTAATATTCTCGAAGATAATACCTATGGCTCATTGGCTTTGTATGGTTATAAAAAGCTTAGCGAACAACGCCATATGTCATACTATTACCAAGCCAGTTTTATTCAAAATCAGGTTGATTGGGCCTCTTTGTTGGGCGATTATTTTTATTTAGGTTACTTCAGCCCACAGTATAATGTTGAAGTAGGTGATATTACGGCTGGTAAAACAGGTAGTTTACTGGTTGGGTCTGGTATAAAAGCAAATTATAGGTATAAGGATCATCAGCTTGGTGGAATTTACATCGGGAATCCTTCGCCTTTTGATAATCCTTACGTAACAGGGTACGGAGTTTCTTATGGCTACAAAAGAAATCGAATAAAGGGAGATGCCTATTTTGAGTCGACAAAAAATACGATCCATAATATTCAATCTAATTATGGAACAGCTGATGCCAGTTATTCAGTTAATCGTAATCATACTGTAATGCTTGGAGGTGGCTATAGTACCGAAAACTTTAATAATGCAGGCATTACCGGGGTAAGTGGTTATCGTGCTAAATTGGGGTACATTGGTTTTGTTAAGAAGTTTAGCATCAATTTTAATGGATTATACAATTCAGAATCTTATGCACCGCAGAGAGGAGTTATTAATGGAGCAGCCGTAGTAAGTTATCCTTTAAACAATACCATACGCGTGAGAGGTGGCGGTTCTTATTTTAAAAATGCACCTTCAGATGTTCTTTCCGACGGGAGCATCAGAGATACGGTTTACACTAGCCGAACGACCTACTATATGCAGATGCTACGCATGTATAAAGGACAAAGCTTTGCTGTTCAGCCTCAGTATATCAGTTACAAATCTAATGTCCTGGATGCCAATACTGCAGGGGCAAGTTTCGAATACCGTACGCGTATAAATTCTCAAACCAGTTTTTTTTCAACTGTTTTTGCAGGGCAGGCAAGTTTTCCCAATCACAGTTCTGTTGATCCTATTTTTATATCGAACATACGATTATCATTACGTTATAAGCACTTTAATACCAATGTGAGGTATTACTATGGGCCGTTTTACCTGAACGAACAAATTCACTACATCAATACATTGGAAAATCCACAACGCTTGTTTGCGATGGTCAATCAGGATTTGTGGTTTGCGAAGAACCGGATGCAACTGAACCTAAACATGAATTACAACTACAGGACGCAACAGGGACGACATCAGTTGGTTGCCAGGCCTGAAATGTTTTATCATACAGCCAATCGTTTTCGCTTTAGTGTGTATGCCAATTACTTGCTTTATGCCAATGCACAGTACGAGCGCTCATCGGCCACAGTTAATAACTCACCAATTACCAGTACCGATTTTCTGGTGCCGGCCAGTGTTTCTAACCGCATTGAATTCGGTTTCGGAATTAAGTTTAACGTGAATGTACCGGCAGGGGTGGATCGGAATTATCGGGCAACCATGTTGGTGTTCCGCGATTTAAATGGAAACGGCATAAAAGATCGGGGAGAGCAAGGGTATGAGAATATGCTGATTCGGGTGACACCTGTATCGGAGAATTTTACTGAGGATGACTTGTTGATGCAACAGGAAATATATGAACTGATTACCAATGCTGATGGAGAAGTGGAATACCGCCATCTACCCCGGGGCAATTACAAAATTGAAACCATTCCGCTTGTGGCCACAGAAGGCTGGTATGGAGGCAGTGAGTTTTATAAATACATTGATGGTAATCAGGTTATCAATATACCTTTATCTCGTGGTGCCAGGTTGAGCGGCGGTATTTTTGTACAGCGCGATGCCCATTCGGCCAATAAAGCAATTGTGTTAGGTGGAATTAGAGTAACGGCCGTTAATCAGTTAAGCGGGAAAGCTTTAAGTTCGTTAACCGATCAGTATGGTAATTACAGCATGTACCTGCCCAATGGAGAGTATGTTGTGACCATTAATGAGGGAGCAGTTGGATCGCGTTATCAGTTTATGGAAAATAATATTCCATTGGTGGTGAAAAATAGTGGAGAAAACTATAACATCGGTTTTTTCCTGGTTGAAAAGCAACGTCAGATAAATTTTGGTACTAAGCGAGGCTCAAACGCGATTCTTCGAACGGCCAATATTAAAGATAATCGCGACGCCAGTTCAAATCCTGATAATAATTTAATGTCTGTTTCGTCAGCCGATGTGTTAGGAAAGGGACAGGTTATTCAGGTGTTTAATGAAGAAAAGGGACGCCTGCAGAATGGTGAGTTGGATACTTTAGTCAATGTCATGTCAGTGCATTGTGTGGAGGCTGTTTCTGGTCAGTATTTATACTTAAGTACTGGTCTGTCAAAAAAAGGTGCAGCGCGTAAGTTACTTAAGAAAGTAAAAGAGCTGGGTTTTGCAGGTGCCAAATTAATTGAGGTTAAAGATTTACCTCTTTCAAAAGAAGAAAGAAAAGAAGAAGATGCTTCTTCCATTCAAGCGAGTGATGAGCCAACCGTGGTTTCTAATAAGCGATTCGAAACGATACAGTCTGATGACGATAAAGCACTGTTCAGGATTCAGTTTGATTCGACCGTGATTCTTTATGAGCCAGGTGATTTTGATGAGTCGCTGCCAGACATTGATACCATTTATACCCTTCAAATTGGGGATGTAATTTATTATTCAGTTGGCGCTTTTAAAACGGAAAAGGAAGCAAAGAAGTATTTGAAAACATTTAAGAAAAAGTATACAACAACGGAGGCTTTGGTTAAGCAGTACACCGAATCGGAATAAATGCAGTTAAGCTTGCGATGGAAACTAAAATGATAAAATATATGGATAAGAAGGTTTTAACAGGTTTGGCTTTGTTAATGTTAGTATCAATTGGTACGGTAGCACAAAGTGTTTCGGTAACACCGTCGCGTTTATATTTTAAAGAAGCTTTGGGCGCTTACAAAAGCCAGAAGGTAAGAGTGACGAATAATGGTACGAAAGCCGAAACTTTTCAGGTAACATTTAATAATTTTGGTTCTTCGGGTAATAAAGGAAAAACCCAGATTATTGAAGATGAAAACTATGAACATGGATGTTCACAGTGGTTATCGGCTTCACCAGCTTTCTTTGAGTTGGCACCAGGTGTTACACAAGACGTTGATATTATGATGCAGGTGCCTAATGTACCTGAAGCAAATACTTCGCGATGGGCAGTGGCCAATGTGAAGCTTTCGAAAGAAAATACCGGAGGTCAGGATGGTGCCAGTAATGAAACGGGCATGCAAATTATGCAAACCTTTCAGTTCTTAATTCATATTTTTCAAACCCCACCAACGGTGACTTACAAGGAGGCCAATATTACTTCATTTGTACACAAGGGAGCCAATGATAAAAACCAGCAGGAATTAGTGATGGAAGTTGAAAATACGGGCGAAACCATTCTGGATTGTGCACCTTACCTGGATGTAGTAAGTCTTAAAACCGGAGAAACGACACGTATTAACTCAAGGGCTTTTACTGTTTTACCAGGCGGAAAACGAGAATTAAGATTTCAGTTACCATCCGCGTTGGCCAAAGGAAAATACAGTATTCTTGGTGTGGTCGATTATGGAAGTGATACCGATTTGGCCGGTGCTGAACTGGAATTGGAGATTAATTAAGTTGCCAGGTTGCTATTGTAAGTTTTATTGGTTGTTAGTAGTAGTTCCTGGAAAAGTGGATGCGTGTGATAAATCATACATTCTGTAAATAAATTTGTTAGAATACGCACACAATTGAGCGATAAAATACATGTGGGGCACATTTTTTTGTCCCACACTTCTTAATATCTCGAAGCATGAATAGGCCAGTTGTAAAAAAATTGAAAGCAGTTGTCCTGTTTTGATTTTACGATTGAAAGTTGCAGATCATTTTCCTTGTGTGTGGCTTGTCAGAAGCCAAAAATCTATGCCTAAAAGCCTTATTTTTGTGGCTTACAACATTCAACCATGCAAGGATACATTAAGCCAAACAGAAAAGTTAATTACGGATTGGACCTTAACCACGTCACAATCGGTCAAGAGATCATTAGTCATTTTAATATTACGGTGGATGAGTCGGTGCACAGTTTGTGGAGCGGACTAATGCCAACCTCGTCATATCCCGAAAACAGCCGTGAGTTTGCCGGTATTCTGGGCTTCCACGAAATGTTTTTGCCCTATGGCTTCTTGCTGAATCTGACTTTGAGTTTGGGAGTTGAAAATTTCACTCATTCGGGCTTGCTTCACCTCGAAGTCCGAAATGCCTTGTATTTGAATCCTGCTTTTGCCGGCGATACTTTTTCATGTGTTATAAAGGTTAAAGATGTCAAGCATACATCCAATGAAGGGTATTCAACTGTTGTGGCCGAGCACTTGTTGTCGAACCAAAAGGGAGAACCGGTATTTTCTTTGGAAAGGGTGACCTTATTTCCCCGGGTAACGGTAACAGGTGGTAATGCCGGTAAGTTACTGGATTCGCCCAAAAACCATCATTTTAAAGAGAAGATACTGGCCCGCGTGCGTGGCATATCCATCGAAAATAAAATTGATGATTTTCACGAAGGGGATTTGTTATTACACCCCTTTGTAAGACCGGTAGGAAAGAGTGAGAACCTGTTTTGGGCCACTTATTTTAAAAATACCCATCCCATCCATTTCAATTATCAGCGCTACAAGCCCGGCGAAATTGTAATTTCAGGTGGTATTGTATTATCGATGGTATTGGGTATTTCGGGTAGAGAATTTCGCCAGTTGTTGCTGCCACAAGTCGATCGCGCATTTCATGTAGTGCCTGTCGTGGCCGAAGATCGTTTGGGTGCTTTTAGCTATATTAAAAGCAGTACCCAGATTATGCCTGGCTTTGAAGAGATTGAAGTACGCACCTTTGGATTACGCAATGTAGATACCGAACCGGAGTTAAACGATGCTGATTTTCCCATGGAGTTGTTCAATGGTTTAGACCGCCCGGCAGATGTGGAAGCCGTGTTAGAAGAAAAGTGCCCGGCTTTAAAAGGAAAAATTTGTTGTGTTGCCGACTGGAAAGGACTGCGAAAGGTAGAATAAAAACAAATAAAGCATTTAAGATATAACCTCTCCGATTGACCGCCCAATGCAATTGGAGAGGTTTTTTTATACCTGATTTAAAACATTCGTTGGTAAGTATCAGGATTTACTGATAATACCAAGCATTTCAAGGTACTGTGGCTGGTTTGAAAGCGCCAAACGTGCAATTTCAATATAATCAGAATACCAATCCTGTAATTCATCAATTGCTAAATCGCGTGCCTTGGTAGCATCTTGTGCTTCACCCATTTCCTTTTTGCGTTCGGCCAGATTCTGCTCAACTTTATATACCACCTTTGAAGCTGCTTCAAGTTTTTCCTTAGTTTGACCAAATTGAGCCATCTTATCCAGTGCTTCCGGATCAGATAATAAATTGGCATAAAACACCTTGGATTGTCCCAGCCAGCCCGATTGTGTCTTTTTCCTTTTTCCACTCAGTACGAGTTGAATCCACCTGCTGGTATCATTGCGAAAAGCAATGCGTGCTACTTTTAAATGTGGCATATACAGATTGTTGGCCTCGTCAAACGACTCATTCAATACCTTTGTGGCATCTTGCTGCTCACCATCTTCTTTTTTCTGCTGATAATTAAGTGTAACAGCTTTGTTCTGTATTTCTTTTCCCACTGCCAATCTTTCGGGCGTGTATCCATACTCGCGAAGAAGATTAGCGATTGTTGGTTCGTTCAAGCCATTATCAATGGCTACTCCTGATTTTGTAATTAAATCATCTATAAATTTACTCATGGTTCAAGTTTTTAATTAGGGGCGATTTCTTTACTATCTTATTTTCTGATATTTCTGTTAGTCTTGTTTTAGCCTGCAATAAGTATTAGAAACCTTATTGTGTATTGCAACAGCTTTATCACAAGGTGTTGCAATAATTTATCTCAAATCACCATCGCAATGCTTTGTTTCATTTCTATAAGTCCCTGTGATCTCGCTTTTTTTAATCCTCATTGTGCAGGTTTATTACATATATCCGGTTATAATTGATGGATAAACCAAATTTATTGTTCGCGACAATGTTTAAATGGCATGTAACCACTTGTTTTTCTTAGGGCATCATTAAAGAATGGTTTTTACCCATTGCTTTTTGATGGAGGACCAATTAAAAGTCGTTCAGGACCAAATAGAAACTATAAAGAGCCACTATTTTTTAATAGGTAAACGGTGACCAATGAAATTAACATGGGACTTAGTTGTTTATTAGTGGTACAATGCTAATAACAAACGGACCTGAATAACTAACGTTTCGGTATGCGTAATTTGCTTGTGGGTTAATTACAGAAATACCGGGGAATTGTGATTTTTCATCAGTTTAGAATGTTTGGTTAATGATTGCTTATTAAACTGGTGTGATTGCAGGAATTAAATTAGTGAAAATAAGATGGTAAAGCAATCGATGTAGGAAATAATTATAGAATTGTACATGTTTAATACCAGATTTGAGAGCTGTTTCCATTAGAATCATTATGTATCTATGTCTGCAAAAGTTTAGTTGCAGTGTAAAATGTTATTTAGCAATAAAGACCTAAATATCTTAAAATCAACACGAATAAAGTGGTCGAATAGTTAAGTGGCTGTAGTACAGGTGTGAAATGTAACCTTTTTTAATAAGAGTCGGTATAAGTTCAAGGTGTTGATAGTTGATCGGGTTTGTAATTTGTAGAATTAAAACCAACAGCTATGAGAATTATTTACAAGTGCTTACTAATCCAAGTACTCATTCTGTTTAATTATAGTGCCAAGGCAGATACCACTGAGTGGGGAGCTGCCGGACAGGACTATACATTATCTTCGAACCACACTATTGCCAGTGGTGACACGGTTGTGGTGCTGGGTAACTTTTTCGACTCAAATACAAAACAAATTATTGTTAGTTCAGGTGCCATCATGATCGTGCATGGCAATATGAAACTACGAAATGCCAATAGCAATATCAGCGGTGATGTTGTTGTTCTTGGCGATGTGGATCTGAAAAACACAGATATGGATGATTCCGGGAATTTGATTGTAGTAGGTGCTTTAACCAATTCGAGTGGAAATGTAAATGGTGTTCTTGGAAATGTTTATTTGCTAGACCCAGAAGCCAATGAGGGAATAAGTATTAATCTGCCGAATGATCCCTTGTACATTGATGATCTATTAGATGATGCCGATGATAAGCATTTGGTTAATTTAATAATGAGTAATGTCGGTCATGCGGGTACAACTTATAATTGGGATGGTTCGGAATCAACAGATTGGAATTCGCCTGATAATTGGAGTGACAACCAAGTGCCGGGGGCCCTCGATGTATTGGTCATCGATAATGTAACTAATTTGCCTGTATGTCCATCTGTTTTAACGGTTCAGGATATAACCATCAGGCCAGATGCCCAAATGGCCGTAGCACCCGGAAGTCAGATAACTGTTATGGGAGATATCACAATTGAAGCAGGCGGCGAGTTTATTGTTCAAAATTCTAATACCAATCCTACTTCCTTTTTGGTATATGGTTCTGTAAGTGGTGATATTACCTTTGAATGGAACTACAATAACGAACGTTGGTGGTTTATTGGTCATCCCATTTCTGATGCAACCATGGCTGATTACAACGAAATTTTAACAACCAATAATGATACCAACGACTATGCCTTGTACGATTACCAGGATCCGGATGTATTTGCGAAGATATCGGAAACAGCCTATGACTTTTCAGCCTATAGTCCAATAAAAGGTTACCTGTTTAAGGTAAAGGACGATAATACGCCATTAACCTTGGAAGGTACCATTAATAATAATGCGGTTTATAGCAAAACCTTGCAGACCGACTGGCAGATAATAGCCAACCCTTATCCTGCGTATTATCAGTTACCAACCGAATCGGGCACTGGTACCGATTTTGATCATACCACCGGCGATGTTTATGTAACGGTGTCAACCAGTAATTCAGATAAGGTTTTTCATACCTACAATACCTTGTTGGGAATTGGATCACCGGCGGAGTTTAAAGGAGCGATTGCACCCGGACAAGGTTTTTACGTGCAAACCTACTCGGCAGGAGATGTTACCATGAGGGCAGAGCATCGCATGCATTCGATAACTACCCAGCTAAAGTCGGTGTCGAAATTGAATGAAGAGGATATTTTACGATTAAAGCTAAAAAATGAACATGGACTAATTGATGAGGCGGTAATAACATTCCACGAAAACGGACAGGCCGGATTTACAAAATTAGATTCGGAACAGCGTTTTAATCAAAACCTGGTTTCGTACTTATATTCTGTAATCGATGGTCATAAGACCGTCATAAACGTTCTGCCGGAATTAGATGATGACTTTTCTCAAAAACTGGGAATACGGGCCCAGACTGGTGAGCATGAATTCTATATAGAAGGTATTGATGATTTGACGCTGGACTATGAATTGATTTTAGAAGATAAATTTACCGGGAAAGAAACAATCATGACCACAGGTAAACTGTATAAGTTTGATAGCGCAGAAGGCAGTTTCGACGATCGATTTGTATTACACCTTAAACAGGCAGAGGCCACATCAGTGGATAAAGAGTTGCATGAAGAAACCTCGATTAATGTAAAAGATGACAACATTTTGAGTGTTAAATGTGCCTGGCAGGAGGAAGTTAAAAAGCTAAGCGTTTATTCACTTAAAGGAGCCATGTTGTTAAAGGAAACCTTTACCGGGCAATTATTCAATCAGGCATTGCAGTTGCCAACAGGATTATACATTGTTAAACTTGAAGGAGGTAAAAAGAGTTACCAGAAGAAAATTATCCTCAAATAGAATAGTTAAGATTTGATAAGCCTCCGAAAGGGGGCTTTTTTGTATATAGTATTATCCCTGTAAAGAAGTAATTGCGTAAAAGAGACCTAAATATCCGTTAATCAATCAAAATATATCGGTTGTCAAGTTAAAATGATCATTCATAAGAGCTTCTGTAACATCGCTTGGAAATGGGAGTATAAAAAATTAAAGCTGCCAAAGCTTGATTACAAGATTAGATTGTGGAACCAAAAAATACAACTATGAGACCGATATTAAAATATTTATTGCCTCTTGTTTTTATCCAATTCACAATAATTAGTGAGGCTGCAACAACTGAATGGGGATCAGCTGGAAGTGATTATACATTGTCATCAAATTACACCATTGCTAATGGTGATACCGTTGTTGTGCTGGGTAACTTTTTTGATACCAACAATAAAAAAATAATAATTAGTTCAGGTGCGGTTCTGATTGTACATGGTAATATGACTCTTCGAAATACTAACAGTGATTTAAGTGGCGATGTAATTGTATTAGGTGATGTCGACCTGAAAAACACGAATATGAGTATTTCTGGTAATCTTGTTGTAGGTGGTGTATTAACTAATTCGAGTGGTAATGTGAACGACATTGTTGGCGATGTGTATCTTTTAGATCCCGAAGCTAATGAAGGCATTGATATTGATTTACCCAATGAACCAAAAGATATTGAAGATTTACTAGGAGATACGAATGATAGTGGTTTGATTGATATAATATCAGATAATGTAGATAATACAGGTAGTTCTTTTGATTGGGACGGATCAGTTTCAAGCGATTGGAATACATCGGGCAACTGGAGTGTTAATAACGTGCCCGGTTCACTCGACGATGTTGTTATCGATAATGTTTCAACCTTACCTGCTTGTCCGGCCACCTTAACCATTCAGGATTTAACGATTAAGCCAGGAGCAACTTTAACAATATCTACAGGTAGCCAGATAACGATTTTAGGTGATATTGATATTGAAGGTAACGGAGAGTTGATCGTTCAAAATAGTAATACAAATCCAACCTCATTTATTGTTTACGGTGATGTGAGTGGAGAAATTACTTTTGAATGGAATTACAATAATCTTCGTTGGTGGTTTATTAGTCATCCAATTTCAGATGCTAACATGACTGATTACGATGAAATCTTAACAACGGATGGCGGAACCAATGATTATGTATTATATGATTATCAAGATCCGGATGTGTTTGCTAAAATATCCAAAACAAGCTATGATTTTACTGCACAAAGTCCAATAAAGGGTTACTTGTTTAAGGTTAAGAATGATGATACCCCTTTAGTAATGAAGGGTACGATAAATAATGATGCTATTTATACCAAAACTCTGCAAAGTGATTGGCAGGTAATTGCAAATCCTTATCCTTCACACTATCAATTTCCTATTGAATCAGGTGCCGGTAGCGATTTGGAAAACACAACCGGAGATGTATATGTTACGGTTTCAACCAGTAATGCAGATAAGGTTTTCCATACTTACAATACCTTATTGGGCATTGGTTCGCCTGCAGAATTTGATGGAGTTATTGCGCCGGGGCAAGGCTTTTATATACAAACCTACACACCAGGTGAGATAACAATGCGAGCTTCAAATCGTATGCATTCAACAGTAACTCAATTAAAGTCAGCTAATAAAAAGAAAGAAGCAGATGTGCTGCGATTGAAATTAAAGAATGAAAATGGAGCAAAAGATGAGGCTGTTATAGTAATTAATGAGAATGAGCAGGATGGTTTTACAAAGTTGGATTCAGAGCAGCGATTTAAGAATAATGGAGTTTCTTATATCTATTCTGTGGTTGAAGATAAAAAAGCTGTGATAAATGCAGTGCCTGGTTTTAATGGTGATTTTTCACAGACACTTGGAATTCAAACCAAGGAGGGAACGCATTTTATGTACATTGAAGGAATAGAAGAATTAAGTACAGATTATGAAATCGTATTAGAGGATAAAGAAACTGGGGAGTTTACAACAATGCTTACAGGTGTATCTTATGAATTCACAAGTGCCGAAGGTAGCTTTGATGAACGTTTCGTTTTACACATGAGTAAAATTCAAGTGGCTACATCCTTGGATGAGCATGAAATGGAGGAGGAATCAAGCGAAGAACAGGAGGTTAAGGTGTATATCCAAAATGGCAATCAATTGGAAATTACCTGTGATTGGAATGCCGATAATAAACAAGTATCCGTGTTTTCTGTTAATGGTGAGGAGGTATTTAAAGATCGATTTGCCGGAAGAACCTACAATAGTACATTAAGCGTTACAACAGGAATGTATATTATTCGGGTAATTGGGGAACAATCCCACTTTCAGCAAAAAGTATTAATTAAATGATATTGACAATTAATTGAATCAATTAAGCCTCCAATTTAGGGGGCTTTTTTATTGAATAATAACTTAGTGTTAATAAAGGTTAATATTGAAACTATCTTTAACTATAACGTACAACAGCATTAGTGTCTGGGGACATTGTTTATAGATCACACACATTCAACCCATTTGATAAGAAAAAAGGATAAATGAGAATTATTTACTTACTGGTGGTATTGCTTTTGATGAGTGCAAAAGTAATGGCACAAACAACTATTTGGCACGAAGATTTTGAAGAAGGTGGTAATAATACCTACAATACAAATCAGAGTTCAATTTCGGTATTAACAAACGATTGGAGCTATAGCAAAGATAACAGAGGGCGATTAAGATTGCGTACGGTAAGCGGCAAAAAAGCTGCTACACTTGATGTTGAATCAAACGGCAATTTTTCCACCAATTATTTAATAGCAACGGTTAAGGTAAAAGATTATACAGCTTTAAAACTCTCTTTTGATTTAATGCCTCATGCTGATGAATCGCATGGTACTGACCGTGTTTGGGTAAGGAGAGGAAATGATAACTCTCAGTCCTGGGTAGAAATCTACAACTGGACACCATTAAGTGATAATAATTGGCATTCCATATCAAACCTGGATGTGTCTGCAGTTCTGGCCGCACAGCCAGCCAGTGATTATATTCAGATTCGCTTTGGACAATACGATAATTATACAGCAAATACTGATGGGGTGTCGATTGATGATGTGAGTGTTACCGGTGTCCATGCACAGGTTAATGGTGATTTTCAAAGTAGAAGTTCTGTAAATTGGGGTAATAATTCAGCCTGGTATAAGTATAATGGCGGAGCATGGAATACAACCAGTGACGATCCGGGGCAGAATTCAAATGTGAATCTGTCTACCATTCAGGCAGGACATAATATAACCCTCAATGGAAACCGTCCCAGTGCGTCCTACTCACTTCAGGAATTCATTGTTCATGGTACTTTGAGCTATAGAACTGATAATGTTAGAAACCTGACGGTTGAAAACTCTTTGACTGGTTCAGGTACGGTTGATATGTCTGGCGGTAACCGGGCGCATACTTTAACACTCGGTGGCGATTTTGAACCGGCCAGATTAATTTCTGGAGCAGGTTCAGTTATATTTAATGGCAGTGCATCTCAAAACATCGGAGGATTTACCTATAACAACCTAAGTGTTTCTGGAGGGGGAGATAAAGTGCTCTCAGGAGATGTAACAATCAATGGGACTTTAAATTTGGGTGGAGCAAAAATCATTCTAGGTGATTATGACTTAATTCTGGCAGATGGGGCTTCTATAACAGGTACCTATTCATCCACCAACATGATTGTAACAAATGGTACTGGTCGTGTTATCAAACAAGGAAATAGTATTGCTGACTATCAGATGCTGTACCCCCTTGGTACCGGAACTAATTATAGTCCGTTTGAAATAACCTCGATTGCATGTTCTGATGCTACCGGTTCTATAGAAATGCGTGCTGTCTCCGGAATTGCACCGGGACCGCCGGCTGCTGATGCAAAAGACTTGAACAAATATTGGGAAATAACACAAACAGGATTAACAGTAAGCAGTGTTGATGTTACCTATAATTATGATGATGCTGAGCAAGGTGCCGGTGGCGATTTAAGTAAGTACGAGCCCTATTTATATGCCAATACCATATGGCAGATACCGTCCGGGGCAAGTGGTGTTGGTGTTAAGCCATGTGTAGCCACCAGTGTGCCGGATATTGCCGGTATATGGACAGTAAGAGAACATGTTGAAATAAATACTTACTATTCTTTCCAATCGGGTAATTGGAGTGATTGGGACTCATGGACGCTTGATCCATCGGGTATGTTGTTGGATAATGATGGACATAACACGCCAAATCTGGCAAAAGACCAGGTAGTTATTAAAAACGGGAAAACCATCACAATGAACTTGAATAATGTTCATTGTGAGGTGTTGAAAGTGGATGGACGATTGGATTTAGCTCAGACCACAAGCCATACTTTTGATGTAATATCTGGTAGTGGGCGTATATTAATGGCCGCAGATAACTTTCCATCTTTTACCGATTGTTCGGCTTTTGTGGATGCAGGAAAAGATGAAGGAACAGTTGTGTACTATGGAAATAGCAATTACAACATAAGCGGGGATAATACTTTCTATAATGTTGAGGTTTCGATGGATGCCAATAATCGAAGAATAACCCTATTGGGTGATTTTACAGTTAATGGCAACCTAAGTGTTTTAAATGGAGATTTACGGATTAATGACGGTACTGATAATGTTAGGCGTCGTATAACTGTTGGAGGTGATCTTTTTATTGATGCTAATGGTGAATTTATTACAGGAGATGGTAATCCAGGTTCAGGTTTAGGATATCACCAGTTAATAATTAAAGGAGATTTTACCAATAACGGATCAGCTAAATTCACAAATAGAACAAGCGCCGGATATACATCATTTGACTCCAATGGTGCTGTTGAAGTGATTTTTGATAATGATGTTAGTGATCAGAAGGTGATTCTTAACGGACCAACGGTATTTAACAAGTTAACTTGTAATAAGGGTAGTGATGATACTTATATATTGGATATCTCGGCAAGTGCAGTGGCTAATTTTAAATTGTTTGGTCAAAATAATCAGGCAATGCCCTGGCAAGGAGTATTAGGAGGTGATCGAAATCCTGATAAGGCATTAAGTTTGTTGGCTGGTACAATAAAATTAGGTAGTAATATTGTAATTCCATCTCTTTCATCCGCCGGTGCGTATGATATTGATGAAGATGCTCGCCTGTGGTTATATGCCAATGCTGATGTTAATTTTGGAGAGAAAACAGGAAGTAATAACTGGCTGGCTGTATATGGTGTTTTGCAAGTGTCGGATAATGCCAGCTTTATTGAGGATACATATTTTGGATTAACACTTCGTTCTAAAGGTAAGCTAAATGTTGAAGGTGGAACAGTAGATCTAACAGCTTTCAGAACTTCTACCTGGGGAGGTGCCGGCGATCATGTTGGTGCTTATGTGCAATCAGGAGGTGTAACCAATATCAATCATTTTAGGTCGGGTTTTGCATCATTCCATTTACCCTTCGGTACAAATGTCTTTCACATGTCAGGAGGTGTTTTGCATGTGAAAGATCAATGTGATGGAGGTGATGAGGATGATTTTGCCTTGATTATTAACTCTTCGGAAGAAAATTACAATGTAACCGGAGGTGATGTAATCATTGACATGGAGAATAACGAAGATTACCGGTTAAACTCTCGTGCTCCATTCTGGAATCTGATTGTTCGAAATACAAATGCTAATTCAAGAACCTTCTCAATCAATAGCTATACCGAATCAGGTGATGAGACTGAGTCGATGCCGGCATTGCCATTGGTGGTGTTAAATGATTTGACATTAGAAGGAACCAATTCTCCTACATTTACAACTAATAATGTAGATGTTAGTGTCGGACGAAATTTTCGTATCGAAGAAGGAGCCACATATAACTTTGGAACCAATACAACGATTTTCAATGGAACGGAAAATGGTGAGTTATACATTGGTCATGCAGTTTCGAATGGTTATGAACAATACTTTAAAAATGTTATTCTTAATAAGCCTGCTGATAAAAGGTTGACTTTAAAGGGAGATGTTCAAAAAGAAGTCGGTGCATTTACAAAAGCGAAAAATAAGTATAAAGCCAGATTAATATTTGTCAGTGGAGACTGTACCATAAAAAGTGGTATTCTGGATCAGGGTAAACACAGTATTCGTTTATGGGGTAATAATACAATTAAAAGAGATGGACAATGTGGAGTTTACGAAAGTGGAGTAACGGATCCTTACGCCCTTGTAATGTTTAAAGATGGCCAGATTACAACTGAGGATGGAGCAATATTTGGGAATGTTAAGATTAACCCAGAATCAGGATCACGAACTGTTTCATTTACCAGTGATGTATATATGAAAAGGATAGCTTATGACGAAGGAACTATTGATATGGGAGTGTATAATTTAAAAGTCGATGAACTGGATCACCATCTTTCCAATACTCCTTTTCAAATTGGACAAGGTAATACTGATATGATGTTTTACTCAGCGGGAAATGCATCAGATGGAGGATTATCCATTTTAATTACCGGCAATGGAACATTTGCTTATCCAATTGGCACAAATGGAAAGTATACGCCAGCAGAACTAAGCATTAGTGACTTTGTAAATGAAGGGTATGTTACTGTAACGCCTGTTGATGATGTTCTAAATACCACTGATCTTTCGGGAGGTAACATACTTGATTATTACTGGAGGGTAAAACACGATAGTTTCACAAATCTTCCTAAGGCACTTTACAAATATGTTTATAGTCAGTCTGACGTTACTGGCTCAGGTAATCCAGAGCAGAATTATTATTCAGGTAGAGTATTATCCGGAACTCCATATACTCGTGAGTATATTAATGATAAATCGAAGGTTGATGAAACAAATAACATTATAACATACGATAATGGAAGTGGGGGAGGAATGCCGCTTGTAAATGCAAATTACACAGCAGGTAATAATAGCCGATTTGCAGGGACAGTAGAAATATTTTACTCAGTCGATCATAATGAAAGAAGACAGAAGTGGGGATTTTGGCAAAATCAAACTACCTGGGTTCGTGCAGATCGTCTAAAGGATTTGGATGGTAATGGTACAATTGATACATATGAATATCATGATAGTAGGCAGGATCGTAACAATTCAGGTTATCCACAAGCTGGCGATATAGCTGTAATTGGTTGGGTGCCATGGTCGGATGCAGGAAGATCGACAGAGCATGGAAAACCTCACTGTGTTTGGGTTAGGCAACCAGAGGCTTGTGCCGAAGTTGTGTTTACTCAAATGTTGGATAATGCCGGTAATCCTACGGGAAAAGATTTCCGTCATAATTATCAGTTCCGTCCAACTTTGTGTTTGGATGGTTCACAAGCAAATCCTCAACTTACAACTAATCTGGTTAGAGGAGAAGGAGCTATTTGGGTTCGATTCAATACAGATCCCGATTTTACTACGATGGATCTTGGTGAGTTTGCAAAAGAAGATTCAGCTTATGTGATGTACGAAAATACAGGTTGGCACCGCACATATAATAATACACCTTTGGAGTTTCCTAATTTAATCGTATCCAACGATGGGTGGGGGCAGAATAATTATAACATAACTTTCTCAAAGGATATTAAAACCAATGGGAACCTTGAAATTATGGGTAATGCTAATTTGGTATTACCTACTGGTGCCACAGGTGATATTTCGATTGGGAATGATTTGATTATGTATGAGACAACTAATACTTCCTTAGGAAGCCTAAGTGGAGGTGGTGCCGAATTTATTTATCAGAATTCAGGAACCAATCGTAAGGTGATAATTGGTAGAGATATCTTATTAAATAATACAAGTAATCGCATCTATGTTTCTGGTGCAAATGGTAGTGCGAGAGATCATGAACTACATGTAGGTCGAAATATCATTCAAACAAAAACAGGTACAGGTCTTAACCTTTGCGATGGAAGAGACAATGATAGAATTACACTATACATGGAAGGCAATGAAGATGGAGTTGTCGAAATTAAAGCGGGTACTCAACCTGACTTATATCGATTAGTTGTTAATAAGGGATCTGACCAAAGTAAAACAATTACTTTCAAAAGTAATTTTGATCTTCAGGGATATACGAATGATGCTACAAAATCTATTGAGTTACAAAATGGAACGTTGGTATTGGATCATTCAGCGATTGATATAAACCTTACAACTGCGGGCGATAACTTTAGCATACCTTCCACGGCAGCATTGGAAATTAAGCAAGGTACTGTTAATGCAACTGGAAATTCAGGAATCAGTTTGGATGGATTGCTGAAAGTTTCCGGAGGTACTGTAGATATGCGAGGTGGAGATAATCCGATTGTTTACTCGACATCGGGTAACGCACAAATTGATTTGAGAAATGGGAATTTATTTGTAGGATCTCAAATTCGAAGGGGAGCTTCAACCACAGAAGGTATATTAAATTACAATCAGAGTGGTGGTGTTCTAGAAGTTGGTAAAGATGCTGCCGGAGTAGCTGAACGTGGTATTTTTGAAATATTAAACACAGGAAGTTCGTTTAATTATACGGGTGGATACATTAACATAATTAACGATCGACGAGTGTCTCCTTCAATAGCTTCGTTGTACTTTGCCCCGAATATGCTTAGCATTACAGATGGTGCTATTATTAACTTCGGAGCAACAGGTACAATAGCATCTGCTGATGATTTTACTATTTATGGAGGCAAACCGTTGAATAATATCAGATTAAATAATAATGCCAACTTAAAAACGGATGTTGTGTCACTTTCATTAAATGAAAATCTAATTATTAAATCAGGTACTTCTTTTAATGCCAATGGTTTGGAGCTTAATATTAAAGGTGATCTGGTTAATGAAGGGACATTTAATTCTAATAACAATACTACAACTTTTGATGGTTCAGCAAATCAGCAAATTATTGGGGCTACTACTTTTTACAAATTGGTGAAGAAAGGTACAAGTTCGATGGAACAGAATGCTGATGTGATTGTACAAAACAAATTAAACTTAGAAGAAGGAGCCTGGGATTTAAATAATAATGACCTGACTGCTTTGGATGATATGTATATTGATATTGAGGTCAACAGTACAGGAGGTCAGTTAATTGTACAAGGAACCAGTGGTCAGCAGAATATAGATGGTTCACCAGTACTTGATGTATTAACATTGGATAATAGTGATGGGTTATATGCCAGTAATTCGGTAACCATCAATAAGGATTTAAATATGCAGCAAGGAATTTTTGATATTGATAATAATTTGTTGATTATCGGAAAAGGAGCCGCAATTAATGCTACAGCTGCATTTAGTGAAAGAAATATGATTCAGACTAATATTTCTTTTACCGATGCCGGAATCAGAAAAATATTCCCAGCAATTACAAGTGCTACTAATTTTGTTTATCCTATTGGATCACAAGGAAAGTATACACCTGTTGAGTTTGCAATTAATAAAATTAACGATGGAGCCTCTATACGGGTTAAATCGGCCAACGAACGTCAACCAACAATTCAAAATGGTTTGGGCGAGAGCTTTACGCCTGTGAATGAAGAAGAAGACAATGTTTTGCAGTATTATTGGATTTTAGATGCAGAAGGCATTATTGCTAACGGTTTGGATGCTAATGTTGTAATGACTGCTTATGAAGAGCAAGAAAAAGTAACCGCGCCTCATACAGTCTCTGAATATATTACGGCACGATTAAGAAGTAATTCATCAGGATTGTGGGAAAAATATGGAGATGCCGCTGCTAATGATTATAACGAAACTACTCATCAATTATCCTTTACACTGCAGGGTGACAATAATCAGGTAGATGGTGATTATACAGCAGGTGTCGCCACAGCAATACCCGATCATGTTGCAACCTATGTATCGCAGAAAGATGGAAGTTGGGCAGATACAGATGTGTGGTTGCCTAAAGCACCTGTTGGAGGTCCAAGGGGAGCAATTGTACAGGTAGATCATGATGTTAGTGTTTCAACGAACTCAATCATTAGTTATCAAACAACCATTAACAATGGAGGAGTACTAAACTTAGCAGCCACTTCGGCTCACCGTTTGGGCAACGTACATGGAAAAGGAACCTTATATCTTGAAAAAGGTGATTTGCCAGCCGGTGCGTTCGATGATTTCTTTGCGGCTGGAAATGGAACTATTGAGTATGGAGGTACAGGTACTTACGATATCTTAAGTGCTTTACCTAATATAAATGCTTTAGTTGTAAGTGGAAGCGGTGTGCGTCGATTGCCAAATATTGAATTGCAGTTGTGGGGTGATTTAACCATTGATGGACCTGAACTTTTGAATGAATATAGTCAGAAGTTAAACCTGAAAAAAGATGTGTATTTTGAAAGTGGAACTTATACTCCAAAGACCGGAGTTAACTGTATAGTTAACTTTAATGGTACACAAGCGCAAAGTATTAATGGAGCACAGTCTTTTACCGGAACCAATGCTTTTTACAAGTTGACAATTAATAACAATGCGGGATTAACATTGAATCGGCCGGTTGAAATTAAGAATCATTTAGATTTTGGTGTTGGTATTATTAACTCATCAAACACCAATACAATCACTGTTACCAATAGTGCAAGTGCGAGTGTAAGTGGAGGTAAAGCATCTTCGTATGTAGCCGGACCAATGCGAAAATTAATGAATGCTGGGGATAGCTTTGAATTTCCGGTAGGTAATACCGGGCGATATGGAAATATTGAGGTGAATGGTATTAGTAACAATGGTATCTGGGAAGTTCAATATTTTAATCATAATGCTACAGTTGATGGATATGATGTAAATAGCTTTACAGATCCAGTTAAGTTTGTAAGTCATAATGAATATTGGAGAGTGCAAGCACCTGCCGATGGACAAAGCGCCAGATTAACATTGCATTGGGATGATCTTAGTGGAGTGACTGGTAGTTCAGATATGCGTATGGTGAATTGGAAGACAACAAGTTGGAAGAGTTTAAATACAAATGCTCCTAATGTTTCAGGGAAGACTATTACTTTAAATTCAGCACTTAATTTTGATTCAACACCAAGAAACCAATTTGTTACTTTTGGTGCAATCAGTATTCCTAAGTACGATTGGAAAGGGGGAGCTACAGGTGAAGTAAATAATTGGTTTAATCCGAATAACTGGGCCAGTGGTACAATACCTGATGCAGGAACGGATATTACAATTGGTGATGAAGCAAATGATCCAATAGTTGATGCAACAGGAGTCGCCCAAGTTAATGATCTGACAATTAATACCGATGCCACGCTTACCTTAAAGCCAGGGTCGCAGATGACCATTAATGGCGATTTAACCACCAACAATAATAACCTGATTATAGAGAATACGAATGATGACCCAACGTCCTTAATTACCTATGGAGCTGTTAATGGAGCTGTTACTATGAAGTGGACATACGATAATTTGAATTGGTGGTTTATTGGTCATGGAATTTCTAATCCTACGATGGCAGCCTATGAGGGGATCCGCACTGCTGGCAATGATTATGCCATGTACGATTATATGAATAATGGGGCGTGGGATAAATTGTCTGCAAAAGCAGGTACATTTGATTTAGCTGCAGAACCTGAGTTGAAAGGGTATTTATTTAAAGTTAAAGACCCTGCAGGAGAAGTTGTACAGCTTGGTACGCTTAATAATAATCCGCAGTATAATAAAACACTGCTTGATGAATGGCAAATTATAGCGAATCCGTATCCATCGCATTATCAATTACCTTCAGATCCTGCTGGTACGGGTGATTTTGCCAATACAGAAGGTACGGTTTATGTAACAACTTCTACCCGAAATTCTGATAAAGTGTATGAGACTTTTAATACCAATTCGGGATTAAGTTCGCCGGAAACTTTTACCGGTATCTTAGCACCATCACAGGCGTTTTACGTTAAAACAAGCACAGGTAAAGCGGGATCCAATGTGACGATGCGTGCTTCTAACCGAATCGTTGATGGAGGTAAAACATCATTGAAGTCGGGTAAAAAGACTGATGTGGATGTTCTAAGAATTCACTTAAGCAATGAATCGGGTGCAAGCGATGAGGCAGTTATTGCCATTCGTGAAAATGGTGAGAAAGGTTTTACACGTATGGATTCAGAACAGAAATTCAATACTAATGGCTTGTCTTATATTTATTCAATGGTTGAAGGAAATCAGGCTGTAATAAACGTATTACCACATTTAAACGAGGATTTCAGTCAGGAATTGGGAATAAAAGCAAAAGCAGGTCAACACGAGCTGTCTATTATAGGTATAAACTCGTTAACTAATAAATATGAAATCATATTAGAAGATAAATTATTAGGTGGGTTACAAAAACTGGATGAAGTAACACCATATGTTTTTAACAGTGATGCTGGTACCTTTGAGGACCGTTTTATTTTGCATTTGAATGAACCAAAAACAGATGTACCTACAGGAATTGATGGTACAGATAAAGAATCGACCGTTAGTATTATCGTTGAAGGAGATTCGCGTTTAATTGTGAATTGTGCCTGGAAATTAAAATATAAACAAGTGACGGTTTATAATATGCTAGGTTCTCAATTGTTGAGGAGAGATTTTGATGGTGAGGTCTTTATTGAAGATTTGAGGGTTAAAACTGACGTTTATATTGTAAAAGTTACTGGAGGTAATTATTCCTATCAGCAAAAGGTATTTGTCAAATAGTTACTAAATTATAAAATGATTAAAATAGGTGAGCGCAGTATTGCCTTATGTTGCGAGTTTTAATGATTTCATGCAAATAGTAATAAAAAGGTGACTTCAGGAATAATGAAGTTGCCTTTTTATTTTAATAACAAATTTTAAATTAATCTAGGTTATTAACAAAATGCTCGAAATCTATCGCCTACTTTTTGGTAATTTAAATGATGAAAAATTTTTACTTAAGACTGTTTTTTTTAGTTAATAACTATTTCGTGTAATTAATTAGAGCTTGTTTAAGGTAACTTTAGGGCGTTGATAGTTTAATTCAGAAATAAGTAATTCTGATGCATACAATACAGACACTTTCCTGGTAAAGGAAGTTTATTTGAATAATGATTTGATGTATGATAAAGGAGGGTATAATTTATCTTACTGTTTATACTTGTTGGTAGCTTCTATTATTCTTGCACCATAAGCACTTTTATTAGTTAGTAATAAAAAAAATATTTCTTTCGTTCTCTGCGATATGGTTCTGGCCGTTCTTTATAACTATTAAAATAGTTAAGGATTACAAGCTAAAGTCTTTAGAATATAATGCGAAACAATTCGATAATTAGAGCGTAGAGCCTTGCATAAGGGAAAAATTAAAATTTAATAGGGTATCGAGTTATGAGAGTAAGATTTATGAATGATCTTAAAATTGGTTCTCGTTTGAACTACATTTTAGGAGGCTTTGTTGTTATGGTGTTGGCCATAGTTGGTGTTTATTCCGTTATAATGCAGTCTAGACTTGTAAGTGATGAAATGAGCAAGACTGCGGTTATGCAAACAGAGGATTTAAAACGTTTGGCAGAAATACAAATAGCAGACAGACAGTTAGATGTAATTACTGGTGTTAAGGTAATTCAGAAGATTGCATCGCTTAAAGCATTTAGTATTAATTATGAAAATACACAACTAATCAGTGCGATTAATCAAAAAAGTAAAGAAACCGTCAGTATTAATTTACCCCTATTGTTGCATGGTGATAGCGAGATGTTGAATCAAAGCCAAATGGTTGAAGAAGTAGGAGGAATTATTAATGGGGTGGCAACTGTATTTCAGAAAATACCTGATGGATTTCTGCGAATATCTTCAAATATTAATAATAAGAATAATGAATTGGGTGTTAGGACATTCATAAGCAATAATTCGCCAATAGTGCAAAAAATTTTAGAAGGTGAGAATTATTATGGTAGGGCGCTTGTACTAGATGACTGGTATCTGACAGCCTATGCTCCTTTAATTATTAATGGCTCTATTGAAGGAATGCTTGGAGTTGGTGTCGAAGAAAAAGATATGAAAAGTATTAAAGAGGCATTTGCCGGAAAAACATACTTTAAGTCGGGCTATCCTTTTTTGGTAAGTAGTGATGGGGAATTTTTAATTCACCCGACAGACGAAGGTCAGGATGTTTCTGAATCGGATTTTTTTAAGCAAATAATAGCTAGTAAAGAAACAAAAGGAAAAATAGAATATACTTATAATGAGATTGAGAAAATACTGTATTTTGAGTATATCAAATCAATTGACGCTTTTATTGGTATATCCTTTGTGAAATCGGAGATATCAGATTTAATAATAAAAAACGTCATTGTACTTACTGTCATTTTTCTAATTGCGATTATTGTTTTAATTTTTGTTATTACTTTGGTGGGACGCTCCATTACTAAACCGTTGTCTGAATGTGTTGATTTTGCAAGACAGTTGGAAGATGGTAACTTATCAGCAACTGTTTCATTCAAGCAAAAAGATGAGTTAGGCCTTTTGGCTGAGTCGTTAAGAAATATGATTGCCAAACTGGATAAGGTCGTAAGTAAGATTACTGAAGGAGCAGATGATATTACAGGAGCAAGTCAACAGTTGAGCAATACGGCAACGCAGTTATCGAAATCGGCAACAGAACAGGCTGCATCTGTCGAAGAAGTATCTTCAACGATGGAGGAAATGGTTGGTAATATTGAGCAAAACGCAATGAATGCCAATGCTACTCGGGAATCTTCCTTGATGGTTTTTTACAATATAAACGATATAAATAAGTCTACTAAAGCGTCGGTAGAAGCTAATGATGCAATTGGACAGAAAATTACCGTAATTAATGAAATTGCTCAACAAACCAATATATTGTCGCTCAATGCGGCGGTAGAGGCTGCGCGCGCTGGTGAAGAGGGAAAAGGTTTTGCTGTGGTAGCTTCTGAAGTACGTAAATTGGCAGAAAACAGCAGGGGGTCGGCCACCGAAATTATAGAGCTAACTGGTAATAGTGCTACATTGAGTTCAAAAGTGGGTCAACAGATGGATCAGATTGCACCAGAGGTTCAGAAAACAACCGATTTGATTGAAGAAATTACGGCATCAAGCAATGAACAACTTAAGGGAGCTGAGCAGGTTAATTCGGCACTGCAACAGTTAAATACAATTACACAACATAATGCTTCTTCGAGTGAAGAACTGTCAGCCAGTTCTGAACAACTAACTGTTCAAGCGGAGAATTTAAAAGAGATTGTAGGTTTCTTTCGAAAGGAATAATAGCGACTAATACAATTAAATAAAGTATACCCTTTAAGGTTTGTTAGTTCTATGCTTTTAAAATGTCATTGATATTTGATTTCACTATGATTCAATACGCGATTGAGTCATAGTTAAATCTATCTATGCGTAAAAATATATTTACTGTTTGAATATGTCCATTATCGGTAAAATATAAACCGTAAATAGGAATCGTCATTTGTAGATTAAAATTCTCAAAAATAATTAATCTACAATATAGGTTTTAGTTAAGTCGTACAACTTATCAGCTTGTTGTGCCAATTCTTCTACGGTACTAGCTATTTCTTCCGCATTGGCTGCACTTGTTTGTGCACTAGAGTTTAATTGCTGAGAACCTACCGTTACTTGATTTATACCATGCATTTGTTCTTCAATACTATCTGCGATATTTTGAGTGATTTCACTAATTTTTAGTGAGGACTCTACTAGAGTTTTCAATTTGTTATTGGCATGGATGGACAGTTCCTTATTCTTTGATGTTTTAACTGTAATTTGCTTACTAATCTGCGCAGTAGAATCACTTAATTTTCTTATTTCCCGGGCTACTACGGCAAATCCTTTTCCATATTTACCCGCATTAGCTGCTTCAACAGCAGCGTTTAAAGATAGTATGTTAATCTGTTGAGCAATATCTTCTGTTAAAGAAACATTGTTCGATACGTCAAAACTTACATCTGTAGCTGTTTGGGCATTTTCTCCCATTGTATTCATATCAGTAACAAAATTTTCCATTTGCTTATTAACATCAATATTATGAGCTCCAATCTGCTGTACACTGGCGTTCATTTCCTCCATGCTGCAACTGATTTCTTCAGTAACACTGGCTTGCCTATTTATTGACGATGATAATTCTTCGGTGCTTCCTTGCAGCTGAATAGTAGCAGAACGTATATTTTCGGTACCATTCTGAATCGCATTAATAAATAGTTTTAAATGATTAACCATTTTTAAAAAAGAGTGTGCCAACTGACCTATTTCATTGTTCGCCTTAATGTCAATAACATTTGTGAGATTTCCATCAGCTATCACCTTGCAAGAGGTATTAAGCTCTTCAATTGGTTTCATCCGATGAACAATTGATCGACGAAGTAAAAATAATCCGATTGTTGTAAGAGCAATTGTCATTAATAAAGTCAATATCAACTCATATATCATTTTTTCATATATTACTGTCCGTTTAACTTTTAATCTCATTTGCCAGGGTGAAATATAATCAGCAAATTGAAGGGCATGAGTTAAATAAACAAATCCTTGATCATGATAATGATCTGTTTCACCATTTTTTAATTTAGCTAAACGCATAGTACTATCGCTGCTAAACTCTGTAATGCTCTTTCCTAATTTATGAGATTCGGTTGAGTGTGATACATAAATACCTTTACTATCGACAATTGCAATTCCTGCTTTACCTTCGTATAATTGTACTTCGTTCACAATATTTTGAAACTGACTAACGTTAAGATCAGCTCCTACGACCCCTATAAATTTGCCTTCTCTTATTATTGGTACAGTAATAGTCACCAGCAGTTCTTTTTTGCCATTATGTGTAGTATATAAATAAGGGTCGACCACATATGGTTTTAAAGTATGCTTGGGTATTTGTAAGTAATCTAAATCAAACGAATTAGGATCAAGCGTTGTTACTTTATTTTTTTTAAACAATAAATGAAATCCTCCTGTTGAATCATTAAAATTAATATTTCGATATTTATCATTTTGTCCATCGAACAAATTATCTTCATATACAATAAAAGTCGATGCTACATCATCATAGCTATCCAAATATTTTTGCAACAAATGGGTAACATGATTTCGATCCCGCGAAATCAGGAATTTCTCGTCTTCCTTTATTTCCAGTATTTCACTAATAGTAACGATTCGTTGCATGTGATCATTAATAAAGTTATAGACTTTGTTTCCAGCTTTTGCTAAGGATTGTGTAACATTATCAATGGCAGCCTCTTTTGTTGTGATGTAAAAACGATAAGTTGTTACCGACATTATTGCCCACAATACGGTTAGGGAAATAACCATTACAATAATTGTAATCTGGTTACTAATTTTTTTGTTTTTCATAACTGAATAAAATGAATAATGGACGAATACGTTTAAATGGACTATATGTTGCACATTTTAACAAACATTAAATAACTCCCGATTTCATTATTAAATCTCACACTTCATAAAAACTCATATATCAATTTAGTGCTTAACTAGATGATATCATAGGGGGCTAGTAAAATGTTTAAACTAAATTCTTTTAGGTCATGGAATCAGACTTCAATAATTAGGCTTAATAAATACATTATTAGTCAGGCAAGATATTTTGGAATTGTATTCAATACAATTAGTGATAGCAACTCTATAGAAAAGATAATAAAAAGCCATGTTTAACAGGCTATGTTCTTGCGTTTGCTATAAAATAAACTTTAGCATGTAATTATTGCATTTAGAATAACAAAAATAAATACAGTGTTACAATTTCTTGATTACTATTATGTGTAATTATGAATGACAAATTAAATTAAGAATAACATTCATCATTTATATTTAAATATTTATAAACTAATACCTGTCATTCATCAACATATTTTTCTTTGAACATTAATATCAATTAATTTCATTACTACTAACCTATATCATTAGAATGTTGAGTTATTATTTTACGTTTAACCTTAATTCTTTGAATTATGACCTTAAAAATTGCATTATTTGAGAATCACTTAACTCCAGTAGAAGACGATTGTTTTGCTATTGTGCAGGATAAGGAAATTGTTACCCAGGAGGATTTAATTAAAACAATGACAGGCCGAGGCCTATCGCTTACGGATACCGAAATAGGCCGTGTAATGAATGAGCAAGCTCATGCCATAAGAGAGAGTTTATTAGATGGTAAAGCCATCGAAATGCCTTTAATGACAATTACCCCGGTTGTTAAAGGAACTTTTACCAACAACGACGATGTGTATGACCCCGAACGACATACCATCGAATTTAAAGTTAAGCTTGGCGATAGCCTTGATGTTGATGTGTCGCAAATACCCGTTGTTAAGGTAAAACCGACAACCAAAACACCAATGATTCTGATTGCAGAAGATCGCTTTAGTGATACGATCAACCAAACCCTAACACCGAATGGTACATTGGTTGTGCAAGGCGAAGATTTAAAAGTTAACACCGATGCTGACGATGAAGGATTGTTCTTTAAAATAAACAATGCCGATACCAGGGCTGAGCGTTATCATAACAATACCGATTCGAAGCTCGAAGTGAAAGTGCCAGCCAGTCTTCCTGCCGGGGCCACCTGCAACCTCGAAATACGAAAACGCTATAAAGGCAATAAAAAATTATTTGTTTTCACCTATAACATTGACTTTGTCGTAGCGGGTGCATAAGCCTTATTAATAAGGAAGCAAGCCAACTTAGCAGCCATAAACTGTGAAGTTGGCTTTTTTTTGTACTTTATATTAACCTGAACGTTGGATTCGGTAAGTACAAAGCATTAGCTTCGGTAAGCTCCAAGTCTTTGAACCTATAAGTTCAAACACCTGGTACCTATAAGTAAAAAGTGTTTGTACCTATAGGTTCCAACAGTTTGTACTTATACGACCTAGTGATTGGTACTTATAAGACTTGTTCTTATTTGTAGTTATTAAAGAATAGAATTGGAATATTATTGTGGATATATAATAGATAATAATCGGGTTAATTGCCTTGGAAATGATTTTTACACATTTTTTTTTGTTCTGATTTTACCTTTATGTGTTTATTAACTCAAGATAAGGTGAATTGTGAATGACTGAAATGAAAGTTTTGGTGAACCTATTATGTAATTTTTATAGTGAGATTCTATTAACATAGAAACATTAGTAAGTCAAATTATATCGTTCATAATAATTAAAAACTAATCTGTCATAAAAAAGCGTTAATGTTTACTAATTGCTTGGTGGTTAACAAGCAATTTATTTGTTTTGCACCTTCGAATAAAACAGTCTGTATGATGATTGTCGAGTTAAGTGATGCATAAACAAGGTAATGAAGATAGAATGAATCGCTAGTGCTGGATTTGACTCATTGTCTGTTAGTTAATTGGGGATAAAGAATATTTATGAACTACACACACGTTCTAAGCATTTGCTTATTGATCTTATTGGGGATAAGAGCAGAAGCGCAAACAACTACATTCTGGGAAGATGACTTTGAAACCCATAAAGGATGGATCCTCGATGCAGGATCAAAAAACTTTCAGATAGCAAAGCCAAGTGGTGGAAATGGAGACCATGGTAATGCAAATCCAACAAGTGGTTATAATAGCGAAACTGCCTTGATATCAAATTTAAGAGGAGCTTACGAAAATAATCTTTCAGAAAGAGCATATCAAGCTATTTCACCCGAGATTGATTGTTCTGGGAAGAAAAATGTAAGCCTTAAATATATGCGGTGGCTAAATGTAGAACAGAATACATTTGACAATGCTTATATAGATGTTTATGATGGTTCAATCTGGCATGAAAAAGTATGGTCAAATGGGAATACTATTACAGAAAATTACTGGACTGCGCAATCTATTGATATATCACATCTGGTTGATGGTAAAGACAAGGTGCGAATACGCTTTACTTTAGGGCCTACTGATAGTGGCTGGTATTATTCAGGATGGAATATAGATAATGTTGAATTAACAACTAAGCCGGATCCTGTTTATGGCGATTTTCGTACAGGTGATAATAGGGACTGGTCCAGTTGGTGGCAAGAATATAATGGCAGATCCTGGGATTGGACCAGAGAAGGACCAGGTGAAACTCGTAATGCCAATGTGGTAACCATCCGACGTGGGCATAGAACTACAATGAACCAAAACAGACCGGTTGGGAGTTATGAGATAAAAAATTTGGTTGTGGAAGGTGGAGGTACACTGCGGTATACTGATCGTAACATAAGAAGATTGAGTCTTACAGGTTCAATTACTGGTGCTGGAACCATTGATATGAGTGCAAATAATTTGGCCCACAAATTAACAGTTGGAGGAGATTTTCTTCCGGCTACTTTACAACAAGGAAGAGCAACCGTTGAATTAAATGGTTCATCTACACAAAAAGTTGGAAGCCACAATTATTATAACCTGACAATTTCAGGAGGAGGTGATAAGGAGTTACAAGGTGACATTACAATCAATAATACCTTGACCTTAAGTGGTGCAAAAATAATATTGGGTAATCATGATTTAATCATTGCCGATGGAGCTTCCATTTCGGGTACATTCTCATCAACCAATATGATTGTGACCAATGGAACCGGACGACTGATTAAACAAGGAAATGCCAACACTGATTATCAAATGGTTTATCCGGTTGGTACAGGTTCATATTATACTCCTTATGAAATTTCCTCTTTTACAGCATCGGACCGCACTGGTTCAGTAGAAGTGCGCGCTGTTGCTGGTGCAGCTACGGGTTCACCTGCTGCGGGAGCTAAAGATTTACAGAAGCACTGGGTGGTATCCCAAACAGGTTTAACAGTGACCAAGGCTAATGTCTCATTTACCTACAATAATAATGAGGTGGGTGCGGGAGGCAACCAGAGAGCTTATGCATTGAGAAAAGCATCTGGTGGTATGTGGACCGAACCGGGAGGAACAAGCACAAGTCCAGATGGATCTAATCCAATGGCAGCTTCAGAAGTCAATGATATTACTGGAGTTTGGACAGCAATAGAACAAGCACCAATAGTCACCTACTATACATACAGGAGTGGTAATTGGAATGAAGTTTCCACATGGACACACAATCCTGGAGGTACTACACAAACAGCTACAGATATACCAGGCGACAATGCCAGGGTAGTGGTTCTCAATGGCCGAACTGTTACACTAACAAACGATGTTACAAATACGGGTTTGAGCCTGGCCATTGGATCAGGAGGATTTGTAGACATGTCAACTCATCAATTTACCAATACACTAACAGAACTGGGGGGAGAAGGTACTTTAAAACTGGCAAGTGTAAACTTTCCAACTGTGACTGATAATTATCTGGTAATAAGTGTTGGTGGTACGGTTGAATATTATAACGCTACAAATTTTACCTTGCCATCAGCAGAGGTTGAGTATAATAACCTTATTCTAAATGGAAATGCTATTGTAACGCAAAAGCATAATCTTAAAATTAATGGCGATTTACTTGTTAAAAAAGGTACTTACCGAATAAATGATGGCTCTGCGGCCAGATATCGCTTAGACGTTGAAGGAGATTTAACGGTTAATGTAGGAGCTAAGGTTTCAGTTGGTCTTGGTAATACAACTAACGGAGGAATGGTTAGTGGTGGTTCAGGAGCATTTACAAATTATTACACAAGCAATACTCATACGGTTGTTGTCAACGGAAATTTTACCAACAATGGTACGGTTCGATTTACTAATCAACTTTATCCTGTGTATAATGCTTTTCCGGCTAATGGTGCGGCCACAGTTTACTTCCGTGGAGCGAAAGACAATAAACTAACCTGTAATGGTACAACTGATTTATATAATCTTGTCTTAGACAAAGGAGTTGACCAAACATTTAAATTGACTGTTTATTCTTCAGCTTATAATAATTTCCGCTTATTTGGACGAAATAATTTAGGGAGCGAAGGTTCAGGGGCCAATCCTAATATAAGAAAAGCCTTATGGATAAGAACCGGTACACTGGAACTAACTGGTTCTACTGTGATTCCATCTCTGTCTGAAGGCGGGCAGGATTTCCTGGTTCCGGCTAAAGGTTGTTTGTTATTAAACGGACCAGGTGTAATCGTTCTAACAACGGCTAACAATTATGCCGAAGTAAATGCTGCCTATGGATTAAGCCGGGGTACAGGAAGCAGGCATGGAGTAAATGTTGGAGGTAATCAAGCTTTATCTATTTACGGAAAACTTCAAGTAGATGATGGTTATCTTTCAAGTAGACGTTCGGCAGGTTTTATTACCTGGTCAACAGCATCAGGTGAATTTATTATCAATGGTGGACATGTAGATGCGCGTCAGGTGCGTTCACATGGTAGCAGCGCACTTTCTTCTTATAATCAAAGAGGAGGATGTCTTACCTTACGTGGAAGACGCTCATTGACTGAAAATCCATCAAATCCATTAGACCTTAGTAATGTTGTATTATCTGGAACAACTTATACTGGTGACTTGGATAATAGTAAAGGTACATTTAGTTCTTTCATGAGAGGAAATGTATTTGTAATGTCGGGTGGAGAGATTGAAATTTTAGATGCCTCAGGAAGTAATGGTTATGCCATAGATATTGCATCCGATGAAAAGAATATTAATGTATCAGGAGGTACCATTAGTATTAAACCACAGACTGATGATAATTTTATAATCCGCTCCAACGCACCGTTTTATAACTTTGCAATTATTAATCCTGGTGCCGGTAATGTTGAATTACAAGACTATTCCGTAGGTGGAGTTAATATTGCAGGGGACCTAACTGTCCTCAATAATTTGAACTTAACTGACGGTATATTAAAAACTAACAACCATGATGTGATTGTTGGAGGGAATTTTTCATTAGCGACAGGAACAAACTATATCACAGGAACCAACCGTACGATATTTAATGGAGATGATCAACAAAAACTTGTCATGGACTTGTCTTCTAATCTTGCGTTACATAAGTTAGTGGTGAATAAAGAGGGAGGTGAGTTATTGTTAACAGGTACACGAACAACACTTAATGTAAATGATTCACTGATTGTACGAAAAGGAGATTTGAACTGCGACGCAAAATATAACCTGGCAGCAAAGGGACACATATATATGGGGGGGCGTCAGTTAGGATCTTCTTGGGGCCGCATTAGTATGTTGGGTTCAGCGCCTCAGGTAATAAGTGGAAATGATAAGGGTGAATTTTATTATTTAAAACTTAATACCGGTAATACAATATCTGTAACTACAAATTTAAAGATCACAGGTAAGTTAGAATTTCGTCAAAATTACAATTTGGATATTGGAAGTAACAATATTACTTTCTCGGCCGATGCAATTATTGATGGAGCGAGTGCATTGCGTTACATTAAAACAGCCGGTAATGCCGGTGATGGAGGTGTTACCTTTGCTTATAAAGCCATTACTCCGAAAACTTGGCCAATTGGTGTAGATAGTTATACCCCAGCAACAATTGGTTTTACAAGTGCACCATCTAGTTATGGAGATATAACGCTTGTACCAGTCAATTACGAACATCCAACCACAACAACCGATAATCAGGCATTGGATTATTTCTGGCGTGTCAAATCAAATGGTTTTTCTGGTATTGCTGGAAAAGTATCACATACCTTCAAATATGATCAGTCAGATGTGCAAGGAGGAAGTGAAGCAAATTATTTGCCGGCACGATATGATGTGGCAGCCTATAACTGGAATAAAGGTACTACCTCAGATGTAGATGAGGCAGGAGCTACTAACCAAATTAATGACTGGACTTCGCCGAATCAAAGTGCTGATTATATTGATGGTGATTATACAGCAGGTTTAAATACCGCATTTGGAACGCCGAAAAAATACTATAGTCGTAGGACGGGCTTATGGAAAAATAGATCAACTTGGTCAACAACAGGTCATGGAGGTAGTGCAGGATCCTCTATTCCAAGTTCTGGTGATATTGTGATTATTGGCAATGGACATACAGTTTCTCTTGAGAGGTGGAATAATACTCGAGATAGAGATAAGCAAAACTGTGCAAGTTTACAGATTGTGAGTGGTGCCGTTTTGGATGTAACATATAATCCGGGTAGTAATTTTGGAATGGTGATGTCTCATCCTTCAGGTAACGGTAAGATTCGTGTTAGTGCACGATATACCGATAATGTAGCTTTCGAATTTCCATCAGGCGATTTCTCTGATTTTAATAACAATAGTGGTACAACAGAGTTGTATACAATTAATAGCACTTCAGGAACTGAGTATTATCTTCCAGATGGAGTAAAAGAATATGGTAATCTTTTAATTCATCCGCGTGGAGGCTCAAATGTGATGTTCCCTAATCATGATATTACCATTTTAGGCAATTTAACAACACAGGGAACTAGCGCACACTCTTGGTTTTGTCCTACTTGGTATAGTTCTGGTTGGAATCCTAAAACAATCACTGTTAAAGGGGATTTAAAGATAGAAGGAGGTGCTCTTATTTGGTTTGAAAATGAAGACGTTCGACAGGATATTATTGTCAATGGTGATGTAATTGTTTCAAGTGGTGCAGGTATTGGCTCAAGCAATGCTAATAATCAAACCTTATCGATCGGTGGAAGTTTAATTAATAACTCTTCAGCTGATTTAGGAACAGGAGGTCAGCGTGGTTGTAACTTAAAAGATATACCACTTATTTTCTTTGGTAATAATAATGCAAAGATTAATAATACAGGAGGAGTACCTCAAACCACTTTGGGGACTATCACTGTTAATAAAGGTAATTCTGCTGCAACAAAATTAACGATGGATATTGGAGGTACTATTGATTTTAAGGAAAATGAATGGCTTAACTTGCAGAATGGTACTTTTATTTATGAAAGTGATGAAAGTGTATATTTGAATACAAATAATAGTTTCACGATACCTTCCACCGCGGCATTAACTATAAATACGCCAAGAGATTTCATACTTTGCTATGGAAATAATAACGATAATGATTTGTATTTAAATGGTAAGCTTACGGTTAAAAGTGGTCGTTTATACGTTGGTAATGCAAGTACAAATTTCAATCGTGATATTGAATATTCTGGTGGAGGAAGTTCTGAGATTGACATAAAAGGTGGTCAACTTCGTGTTGCAGGACAAATTCGTCGTAACCCGGCTTCAACGGCAGGTGTTTTAAAGTACACACAAAGTGGCGGTGGAGTAATAATTAGTGGCAGAAATGCTTTGACTACCAATGCCAAGCTAGAGGTAGTCAATACAGCTAGTCAGTTTAATATGTCGGGCGGTACGTTAACAATTGTAAGTGGTGGTGGTACAACATTTGGCGATCTTTATTTAAGACCTGAAAACTCAAGTATAACGGGTGGAGAAATAATATTTGATAATACGGGAGTCGGTCTTCAAAATTATTTGTTGGATTCAACTGTTCCTTTAAATGATTTAACCATTAATGGAAGTAGTAATAATGCAACCGTTAAACTTTTATTAAGTCCATTGACACTCAATGGTGATTTGAAACTTTCGAATACCCACAGTATTTTGGATGTCAATTCCACTTATAATATTCCGGTAATACTTAAAGGGGACTTTAATAATTCGGGTAATTATTCGTACCATAAAAACACAACCACTTTTAGTGGAGGATCACAGGCTATTACAGGTTCAACGGCTCCTGGTTTTTACAATTTGGTTATCAATCCAGTTACAAGCTTAACCATTAATAATACAGTAACTGTAAATAATGATCTGTTATTGAGCAACGGAACATTAGCTGTAGGAGCCAATACTGTAAATGTTAAGGGTAATGTGGTCAACAATGCAACTTATACATCTACTGGTAATGGATTGGTACTTAATGGACTTGCGCAGCAAGAGGTTTCAGGAACGGGTACTTTTGGTCGTATAGAGCTGAATAATACCAATGGAGCCAATGCCTTAAGTAACCTGACGGTTGAAGGAGAATTGGCTTTGACGAAAGGGGTTTTCAATATTGGAGCACATCTTTTGGCTTTAGGTGAATCCAGTGATATTTCCGGTACTTTTGGAACATCTAACATGATTACTACCAATGGAGTGTATAGTAGTAAAGGGATCCAAAAGACTATACCAGCAGGAGCTTCAATATTTACTTTCCCTATTGGGGTGGCTGGAAAATATACCCCGGCAAAGTTAACAACTACGGCAAATGACAATAGCGCATCTGTTCGTATTAATACTGTTAATGATAAACACCCTGCAAATATCGATGCTGCAAATATTTTGGATTACTTCTGGGAAGTTCAAAGTATTGGTTTGAATAATTACGGAGGAAATCTTCAGTTAACTTATCTTGATGAGGATATTAATGGTGATGACAATAATTACTATGCAACACGATTATTGGTTCCGGGGACAAGCTGGAGTAAGAAGAATACCGTTACTGCCGGAACAAATACTATTAATTTCTCCTTAACAGAAGACAACATCAGTGGTGAGTATACGGCCGGTAACGAAAATGCTTTCCCCAATAACGTTCCTCAGTACACAAGTAAAAATGATGGGGTTTGGTCAGATGCCTCCAACTGGGAACAAACCGCAGGAGATGTATATGCACTAACTGGTGGGCCTAATGGTTTTATCGTAGTGGTTGATGACGTTGTAACGATTGATCAGAATTATGCTCAATCATATAAAACAACTATTGCAGCGGGAGGTAAATTAAAAATTGATGACACATCTTATGGACATAACCTTGGAGAGGTTTCTGGTTCAGGTACTTTATATATGGAGAGTGGTCAATTGCCCGAAGCCAAGTTCGATAACTTTTTAGGTTGTGGACACAGTGCGACACTTGAATATGGCGGCGACTCAGATTATTCAATTATTGCCGATTTATATAATGAGGCTGCTAATTTGATCTTCTCTGGAACGGGAAAAAGAGTATTACCGAATAAAAATCTGACAATATGTAACCAGTTGGTAATTAGAGGGGCAGAGCTTGATAATAGTGTTAATAATAAAAAGCTGATAATTAAGGGAAGTTTTACCCGGGAGTCCGGTAGTTTTATAAGTGGTACAGGTAGTACTGCAACTGTAACATTCAATGGTTCTGTTGAACAAAATGTAGGCGGATTCACTGGCGTAAATGCCAGATTAAATAACCTGGAGGTCAATAATAGCAATGGATTGACTTTGTCAGATGATGTTGAAGTAGGTGGCAAATTAATCTTGACCAATGGATTAATTAATACTACCGATGCTAATTCATTAACAATTACTAACACAGCAACTGATTGTGTAACACCTGCTTCTGGTTCTGATAATTCTTATGTAAATGGGCCATTAAGTAAAATGATAAATCAAGGTGATTCATTCCGTTTTCCTGTTGGAATCGATGGCATGTCAGGTGCAAAGATTGTAATATCAGCGGTTCGACCAAATACCAAACTTTGGACAGTTAACTATAAAAGGCCTAATGACACTGCTTCTGATTTTAGCTTTCCGCTTACAGCAATTAATAGTCACGAGTTGTGGCAGGTTTCAACACCTGGTGGTGGTGAAGCAAAAGTTCAATTAGCGTGGGATGCAGATAGTGATATTACGCCTTTAATGACGGAACATGGTTTATCCGATATTCGTGTGGTTCAGTATGATGGGGCTGAGTGGCAAGAGATAGCATCTGTTGCGAATGGAACAAACACCAGTGGATTTGTTATTTCAGATAGTAGGATCGTCATTCCTGCAGCTGGTTTGAATGTGACAACAGCAACTGTAAATACTAATAAACCAAAAGTTAGATTTAATCCTGACGCAACCATTTGTGGATTGACATCTGGTATAAAAGTAGAAATCTCATCAACTGTACCAACTTCAGCTAGTTATGAGTTGCATTATTCGATTAATGGTGTAGCGCAAACACCGGTGACAGTAACCAGTTTCCCTTATCAACTGGCAACGGCATCAATAGGTGTTTACCAGTTAACAGGATTTAAATACGATAATAAAGTTCGAGCAGGGGTTGTTGATCCTGCAAGTATTGAGGTATTTGCCGAACCGACTGCTGCCAATGCAGGTGCTGATCAAATTCTTCAGGGAAAAACACAGGCCACTTTGGATGCCAATAATGCAGTTGTTGGAGTTGGACAGTGGCATATTGTTAGTGGAACAGGTGGATCATTTGTAGATCCGAACATTAGAAATACTGTGTTTAATGGTACAACCGGAACAACTTATGTGTTAAGCTGGATTATTGCGAATGGCGATTGTGAGTCGGTGGATGAGGTAACAATTGGCTTTCCTTTAGTAACTTCGCATACCTGGTTAGGACATACAAATGAATGGAATGTTGTAAGTAACTGGGAGCATGGTATTTTACCGGATGCCTCAACAGATGTAATAATAAATGCTGTTGTTGCACCAAATGTAGATCCTGTTGTAACGGAATTAATATCCGTTGAAATCAAAAACCTTACTGTAAATGCTGGAGCTTCTTTGACTTTATTGCCGGGCTCGCAATTGAAAATCAATGGTGATCTAAGCACGAATGGAAATAATTTGATTATTGAAAATACAAATAAGAAGCCAGCTTCATTAATTACTAATGGATCAGTGAGTGGTAACGTAACCATGAAATGGACATTTGATAATCTGAACTGGTGGTTTATTGGTCATGGGGTTTCTGATCCTAAAATGGCTGCATACGAAGCTCTTCGTCCGGCCAATGATTACGCGATGTACGACTATCTGAATAATGGGTCATGGTATAAGGCATCGGCAAATGCGACTAGCTTCAAATTAGAAGATCAAAATGAGTTAAAAGGTTATCTGTTTAAGGTTAAGAATACAGGAGCGGAAGTGGTTCATCTTGGAGAGCTTAATAATGATCCGGTTTATACCAGGTCACTACTTGATGAATGGCAGATTATAGCCAATCCTTATCCTTCACATTATCAATTACCTTCGGATCCTGCCGGGACCGGTGATTTTGCAAATACAGAAGGAACAGTTTATGTAACAAAGTCAACCCGTAATTCCGATAAAGTTTTTGAAACCTTTAATACTAATTCAACATTGAGTTCACCAGAGGATTTTACTGGTATTTTGGCACCATCTCAGGCATTTTATGTGAAAACAAGCACCGGAAAAGCCGGATCTGATATTACCATGCGTGCTTCTAACCGTATTGTTGATGGAACAAAAACATCCTTGAAATCGGGCAAGAAGAAAAACGTTAATGTATTCAGGGTTCATCTAACCAACGAATCAGGCGCAAGTGATGAAGCTGTTATAGCTCTGCGTGAGAATGGACAGAAGGGATTTACACGCATGGACTCTGAGCAGCGTTTCAATACAAATGGACTCTCTTATATTTATTCCATGGTTGAAGGAAATCAGTCAGTAATAAATGTGTTACCAGAATTAAATGAGGATTTTGTTCAGGAGCTTGGTATAAAAGCTAAGTCGGGGCAGCACGAAATATCTGTTACAGGCCTTAATTCCTTAACACATGAATATGAATTAATTTTGGAAGATAAGTTATTGGGCGTTTCGCATAAATTGGACGGTATAACATCATACACCTTTAATAGTGATGCCGGAACGTTTGATGAGCGTTTTGTCTTGCATCTGAATGAGCCTAAAACTGATGTTCCAACCGGTGTGGATGGTGTGGATGTAAAATCAAGCGTAAGTATATTGGTTGAAGGTGATTCTCGCTTGTTGGTTAATTGTAAATGGAATGAATCAGATAAGAAAGTATATGTATATTCTGTTTCCGGTGTCAAAGTGTTGGATGAAGCGTTTAAAGGTGAAAGCTTTTCAGAAGACTTAAATGTGAAGCCAGGTATTTATATCGTGAAAATACAAGGCACGCAGCAGACATACGAAAAGAAGATACTTATTAAATAATCGTTATATGAAATCAGGAAACGCCCGGCTTTTAAGTCGGGCGTTTTTCGTATATAATTATTCTACTTTAAGACGTAAATTGAACAATTGAATGTTGGATAAAAATAGTCTAATGGACTTTATTCAAGGTTTTTAAAGGTTCTTGTTGTACTTTTAGAACTTTATTAATTTGGCAGCGTACAAGCGGGATAAGGGGAAATTTTGTATGCTCTTTTATTAGTTATAAATACCTGATATTTATTGGTGTAACATTCAATTAATATTGATATGATGCAATTAAGAAGTTTAGTTGTCTCCAAATTGGGGGCTGGTATTGTATTGTCTTTTATTTTATCAATCAGTGCTTTTACGCAGAATACGGGTGACTACCGTACCGTTTTAACCGGAGCAATTAACTGGTCCAATATCGCTACATGGGAAACCTATAATGGCAGTGCCTGGGAGGCAGCAACCGAGTACCCGGGACAATCAGCCGGGGCAGCTGATGTATTGATCCAAAATGGCGCTCAGCTTACTCTGGATTTGACTCCAGCTAACAACATCGGAAGTTTAACCTTTGCCGATGGAACCAATCAGAATACGGTTGTGTCCTTTGGCAATTATTCGTTGAATGTAACTGGTGCTGTTACATTAGGTGATCCCAGTGCTGATGCTGGCGATCAGTGGTTAAACATCGATGATGGAGCGCTTGTTTGTGCCTCTGTTGAGTTAAAAAACACCAATACTAATAATCAGGATACCGAGCTGACTGCAAATAATGGAACCATTGATGTTGCAGGTGATTTAATAATGTACCATGGTAGTCGAAACCGGGTTCGGATAACAGGAACCGCACAACTGAACATTGGCGGACGTTTCGAAAATGGTTCTTTTACAAGGGGTTTTTCAACGGTTCATCTGAGTAGTGCATCCGACATTACCTTATGGAATCATACGTATCACAATTTGCAGATTAGTGGAGCTGGTGTAAAAACCTTACGCAATAATACAGATATCAGAGGTGCAAGTTTTGTATTGGATACGAAGCTTGATTTAAACAATTACTATTTACGTTTACGAAACTCTGTTACTTTATCAACGAATGTTGGGTATAGCTCCAACGCTATGTTTGATTTGGCCAATGGTGGATACATTTATCGAGACTCCAATGAGGCTTCGGATATCCAAACCATTTTTCCGGTAGGAACAGGTAGCGATTACACACCTTTTGAGATTAGTTCCATCAACGATGTTACCGGAACCATCTATATCCGTTTATACGACGATCGCCCACCTTTTATTGGGGGAGCAGACAATGCCATTACACGTAATTGGTATATTACTACCTCAGGCTTTAATATAAGCGATGTAACGGCAAATTTTACTTATGCTGAAAGTGATGTTCAGTTACCCATTAATGAATCAAATTTGACCTCTTCAGGGCGTTTTGACGGATCAGCCTGGCAAGTCAACGAATCTGGTGTTTCGCATAATCATGGAACCAATCAAATTATCCTCACGAATGCCAATGCATTGGCCGGTTACTGGATCTTAGGTGAAGATTCAGGTTGCTTTGATACATTGCCAGCTGGTAAGTTTACTGTCCGCAGCGGAAACTGGGATAGTGCTTCAACCTGGAATGGAGGAGTTATTCCTGCCACTGACGGCAGTGAAGATGTAACAATTTTTCATGCCGTTTCAACATCAAACACAACCACATCGGTACACATTAATAGTTTAAATATTGAGGCTGATGCTTCACTTAATCTGCGAAGAATTGCCTTAACGGTGGATAATGATGTTACCGTAACGGGAGCTTTGCGAGATTCCGATCCGGCAGGACCGGCGTTTAACGTTTTGGGCAACCTGAATATTCAAACCGGTGCCACTTTCGACATGGAATATAGTGAAGTAAGCATTGATGGAAATATGGTGTTGAATGGAAGCGTAAACGATACGCGTACCAATGGCTTTTTAAATGTTGTCGGCAACCTGCTTGTGAATGCAGGTGCTTCCATGGATTTACAAAACGGAAGCAATACCATTGGAGGCATAACAACAGTAGATGGTACTTTAAGCGATATGGATGGTGATGGGAACACCACCTTTACAGGTTTGCTTACCATTAATGCCGGTGGGTCTTTTACTTCCAATAATTATGATTTTGACTTTTTAAATGGTCTGGAAAATAACGGAACGTTTACCAATACTTCAAGTTATATTCTGGATCATGATTTGACTGTTTCAGGAACCAGTGAGCTGCAATTTACAGATGATCTATACATTGCTGATAATGTTACTTTAACCAATCAGAATACAGGAGGTATTACCATTGGCGATCAATTGGATGGTCAAGGGGCAAATGCCACTTTAATTAATAGTGGATTAATCAATTACAACGATAATGATCGGGTTCCTATGCTGACAGGTAATCTTGATTGCTCATCCAATCCAAACACTTTTGTTTATAATCGAACAAGTCGTCAGTATATCAAAGCTATTAGTTATTATAATCTGACATTGTCAGATGACCTTGACGGCAGTAATCCCAATGATGATAAAGTACTGCAAGGCGCAACGACTGTTCTCAACAACCTGACAACAACGGGTTTTGTTGATGTGGAATGTAATGGGCACGATTTAACATTATCGGGTGTAATCAATCATACATCGGCAGGAGCTTTTACCACAGGAAGCAATACTGTTACCTATAATGGAACGGTCGATCAGGCGATGGCCAGTATCACTTATGGAGGTAACCTGCTAATTGATGGAGCAGGTACCAAGTCTTTGCAGAGCGATGCTACTCTGGCTGGTACTTTAACAGTTCAGGGAACGGCTACAATGTCCTTAAACGGAAATACGCTTACCACTACCGATAATATTGTAACAAGCAATGGAGCAACTTTAGAAATCGATGAAAATGCCACACTGGAATTGGGCGATGCAGCCACTTTAACCAACAATGGTACACTTCGGGTTGTTGGATCATCTGGCAATGCAGCCACCATTACCACATCAGGAAGCGGTGGATATCGAATTCATCAATCCGATGCAGCAGCTCAATTTCATGCTTTATATGCTGTATTTGATGCAACTGGAGGAATTACGATTAGTGATGGAACAGTGGATGGAACCAATAACTTTAGTCACTCTTCATTTACCAATGGTACGGGGCAGGAATATTTGCAATTAAGCAATCTGGAGCCGGTAGGAGGATTATCAAGTGTTCAGAATGCCATATTTGAGACAGGTCCAAGCTATAATGTTTCCCGAACAAACGGAACATCAACGCTTGATTTTTCGCAGGCAACAGGAGCTTTGGCTGGTGAGAATTTTGATAATGACAGTGGTAATCCGGGTACTTTAATTGAATGGAGTGACCCGACAAATGTATTCTATTCAACAGGCAATGTTCCGGCCGGATTAACATCTAGCTGGGCAAGGAATAAGGATGGATCAGGAGGCAATCCATCCGATCTGACTGATGGTGTGGCGATGCTGATTGTTCAGGATGGCCATACGGTTACTTTGGATAACAATGGAGACATTAATGTGCGAAAGCTAACCATTGGCGAGGGAGGTAGTAATGCTTACTTTGTAATTGGAGCTGATGCAAGCCCTCGAAATTTAACGATACAGGAGTTGCTGGATGTCAATGCGATGGGAGAGATATCAGTAGGCTCTAATGCTTCGCATAATTTACATCTTTATGGTAATTTAATTAACGATGGAGTGGTTAATTTGCAGGCTTCATTTACGGCTGTTGCCAATACCCATCTGTATGGAAATATGGAAATAAGTGGTTCAGTAACGCCTATATTTAATGATGTGGTGTTTGAGGCCGGATCAACTGTTTTAAGTAATCTATCCATGGATGTTAACCGCCATATTTATCTGGAGGCAGGTGCTGTATTTAATGATGGAGGTAATGCACACACCATTGAATTTAACTGGATTAATAATGGTGGAACGTATAACGCAACAGGTGATTTAATATTTGACGGAGGTACACCGGTTATTACAGCAACCGGCACATCAACTAGCTTTAATAATTTAAGTTTTACAGGAGGAGGCTTAGCAGCTATCTCCGAAAGTATCGATGTAAACGGCGATTTTACAGTAACTAATTCTACACGCGTATCAGTTGCTGATAAAACAGTAAACATTAGTGGTAATTATTCAATAGCGGCCGGCTGTGAGTATATTCAGAATACCAATACAACCAACTTCAACGGATCCGGTGTTCAATCCCTCGATTTTTCAGGGACCACTGCATTCTATAATGTTGGATTTTCCAACGGAGGAGCTTCATCGAAAAACATAAATGGTAACTTGATGGCAGGTGGTAATTTAACCATCAGCGCGGGAGCAACGGTTAGCGGCGCAGGTAATCATACCATCGGTAGGTATCTACGATTAGATGGAACATGTAATTTCTCAGGTTCCATAACAATGAATGGTACCAACGTTTATATTGAAACATCCAACCCTTCACCCGCAACTGTTAATTTGGGTACTTGTCAGCTTATTGTCGACGGTAGAGTTTTTACCCGACATACCACAGGTGGCAGTATTGCTAACTTTGTCATGAACAATGATGTAAATATCCAAAGCGGATATTTAGTTCTGAATAATAATACAACATTTGCCGGACAGACAGGGAACACTTTAACTCTTGAATCGGGAACATCACTTTATGTTCGCGGGCCAGATAACTTCCCAGGGGGATTTGGAACTTATAATTTTGACGCCGCCGCATGGGTACGTTACGATGCGTCATTTGATCAAACCGTTCGGGGTGGTTTCACATACGGCCAGCTATTGGTTGGTAACACAGGAAGAAAAACTGTTGACGGAGCAATTGAAGTAACAGGCATATTAGATGTTAGGGATGGTGCCATTTTTGATTTGGCTACTTTCTCACACATTTTCTCCGGTTCGAATCTTCGAAGTGAGGGATCAACGCGTGGTATTATTGAGGGTACCAACTCAGCTTTTACAATGGTAGCCGATGCCAATCAAACCATTGAAGAAACCGGAACCAATGGATACTATCAGTTTGGTGATTTAATTTTATCATTGAATGGAGCCACACAAACCCGCACTAAAAACATCGATAACGGAACAGATCTTCGCATCAGTGGCAATTTAACCATTGAGAATGTGGGAGGTACTGATGCCATCCAGCACATTGTTAATATGCGATCGAACAACATTGGCGGACCGGCGAATGATCTTAGTATCGGAGCTTATTGCGAGGTGCAAACATCAAATGCCAATTTTGGTACCAGCGTAATTAATAGCTTTGCCGGTACGAAGGCAGCCAATGTTAATAGTACCATTTATTACAGTTTAAACGGAGCACAGCAAATTGCGAGTGGTTTGACTTATGGTAACATTGAGCTCAATGGGGGTGATAAAACAGCAGAAGGCAACCTGATGGTTTTGGGTAACTTCAGACGAGTGAGTGGAACGCCTGTTTTTTACGATGCTGGTGGTACTCACACCATCCATGGTAACTGGAATATGGCCAGTGCAGCTTATTATACAAGTGCATCGGCAACAGGTACAATTGTATTCGATGGCGTCAATCAGGATATTGATGGGGTGAATTTTAACAATCTGACAATTTCAAATACGGGTTCGGCAAATATTTTTAGAGACATTACTGTATTCAACGATTTAACCATCGACGACGGTAGTACACTTAACATGGCTGCTGAAAATTTAACTATTGGAGGTAATTTATTGGTGCAGCCAACAGGGGTATATACACAAACAAGCGGACGCACAACCTTTAATGGAATCGGAGCTCAAACCGTAACTTCCAATGCCGGCAGTAATCTTGGGTATTTATCCATTAATAAAACAGGAGCGCCAACTCAAACAGTGACCGTTCTGTCGGAGCTTCATGTTGACCAAAATGTTGATATATTAACCAATGCAGGAGTGTTAGATATTACCGGTCAGTCAGTGTATTTTGGTAACAACCTGGAAGTTTATGAGAACCTTTCGGCTGATAACTTTATCACAAGCGGAAGTACGGTTTATTTCAATGGTAGTGCTTCGCAAACCATTCGTAATCGTCATGCAAATAATCTATCCTTTCAGAATGTTGAATTCTCGGGAGCCGATAAAATATTTACCAGCAGCAACCCAGCTCCGGATCGTCCGGCCTCAGTACTTTGTGATGTAGCTGGTGATTTTACGATTAACAGTGCCGTGGTAAATGGTAATTCGTTCGATTTTTATGTTTTGGGTAACTGGAATAATTCGGGAACTTTTCAGCATGGTAATAGTCGAACCGTTTATTTCAATGCTTCGGCCGATCAAACAATTAGTTCATCTTCTTTTGGTAATGTGGTTTTTGAAGGTAGTCAGAATAAAACACTTACCGGAGCCATTACTGTTAGTAATCACTTAACCATTGATGGTACAGCTAATCTTAATGCTGATGGCAATAACATCACTGTTGGTCATGACTGGAACAACCAAAACAGTGGTACATTCACCCACGGCGGTGCCAAGGTGATTTTTAACTCAAGCAGTGAAGCTGATATCCGGACAGGAAACACAGGAGGTTTGCCAGCTGGAAAAGCATTTTATGCTATTGATTTTAATAAGGCTAACAGAGCCAATCTGCAAGGTGACTTGTTTGTTACAAATGATCTGACTATTAATACCAGTGAACTTCGAACAAACACTTTTGATGTGCAGGTTGGAGGTGATTTTATTAATGGAGGAAACTATAATGTTAATAACACTGCCAGTACATTAACGCTTAATGGAACAAGTGGAAATACCTATTCATTTGTGCCAAACGACGCTACGTTCAGAGAGTTAGTTATTAATGCCAATGGTGCCACTTACAACTTAGGAAGTGATTTCGCTATTACCAGCGTTGATATGAACCTGATGGCCGGTACTTTAAACCTGAATGAAAATACCATACGCTTGCTAAATGGTGGCAGGGCTATTAATATTAATGGCGGTACTTTAAACGTTAATGCCGGATCAAGCATTCAGTTTACCGACAACCAGAGTGTAAATCTTAACTCAGGTGTATTACAATTAGTTGGTGAAGCAGGCAAACCTGTTACGCTCCTTAATACACATACCAATGCCAATCGATTATTTACGCTGAATGCTTCAGGCGGAATAATGCATGCATTGCATTATCAAATACAGAAGGGTATAATCAATGTTTCGGGAGCCGCAACAATTGATGCTGTTAATAACCTGAGTAATGGAACATTTACCAATGGTTATACCTCATCACCATACTTAACTTTGGATACCGATTTTGCTGACTTCGCCGTAACTGATCTGATCTTTAACTCCGGAGCACAGAATAATGTTTATCGTCCAACAGGACGAAGTGGAGTTGTTAATATACAGGATGCTTCCGGTGGCATGGCAGGTGAATTGTTTGAAAATGATACCGATAACCTTGTAAACTGGACCTTCCCATCTGGCTTTTTCTGGGATGGCGGCGGTGATGGTACCTCATGGAATGATGCCATTAACTGGGATGGAAATACCATTCCGGGTTCGACCAATATTATTTATCTGAATCATGATAAATTGGCCTCAAGCTACAACATTACCATTTCTGGAACAGACGCGGCTTGTCGTCGATTGAACATGGATACACAAGGAGGTAACCCGATTTCAGTAAGCGTAGGAAGTGCACGCACGCTGGATGTTGAAGAACACATCAGTATCGCAAGCAACACCACATTAAGTCAGGCCGATAATACAGCACTGATAAAGCTTGGACAAAACTGGACAAACCTCGGGACTTATAATCATGGAAACTCAACACTGACTTTTGATGCCAATGGAGGTAATTACATTATTGCCACCGGAGGTACAGGAGCTGGTAAAGAGTTTTATAACCTGGTATTTAACGCACCATCATCGACTTATACATTAGATGCACCGATGTCGATTGCAAACAATCTGACTATTACCGATGGTACACTCGACCTGGTATCACCCAATAACGATCTGGACATTGGTGGTAACTGGCTACTTGATCAGGCCAGTGGAGGGGTATTTATTCCTTCAACAGCGGATGTAACGTTTGATGGAGCGGCTCAGTCAATAACCAATGGTACATTTTATAATGTCAATATTGCCGGAACAGGTACAAAAACTTTAAACTCAAACATTGCCATTGATAATAACCTGTTGATAAGCAGCGGTACAACATTAAACGGGCAGGAAAATAGCCTTTACGTTCGTGGTCACTGGACCAATAATGGCGGATCATTTACGCAAACAGGTTTGGGCTCAGTAATTTTTGATCGAACAGGCGGTAATCAACAAATCGATAATGGCTCGGCTGCCACAACATTTAATAATATCTCATTTTATAACAGTGGTTCTAAAACTTTGTATAATGATGTAGATGTTAATGGTAACGTATTAATTAATGCAGGTAGTGGTTTGGTTAACCTTAGAACTTTTGCCTTGAATGGAGTAGGTGGAGCCAATGAGCTAACGAATAACGCGATTCTACAAATTGAAGGGACTTCAAACTTCCCAACAGGATTTGAGACTTTAAATATTGCAACCGCTGGAGAGGTGCGTTATTACGCCGATGGTCCTCAGAATGTGTTTGCTACAACCTATAATCATCTTCGAATGCGCAGTTTAAACGATGGTGTTTCATCCACCAAAACGGCATTGGGTAATTTGGTGATTAATGGTAACCTGTTATTGGATGGCACTTTAAGGGAAGCTATTTTAGATATGTCAACGAATGATGCCAACATAACTTTGACCGGCGCACTGAGTGTCACAAGTAATAGTGGCATAACATGGGGAACAGGTAATGCAACCATGGAGCATGTTGGAGGTGATTGGAATATTGATCCTGATATCACAGGCTTTAACCATTTAATATTAAGTGGTAGTGGCGATAAAGCATTAGGTGGCGATTTGCATCTAACTGGTGATTTAACGGTTCGAAGCAATGTGGATCTGGAATTATACAATGCTAATAATCGAACGCAATTTAGATTGTTAACAGGTGAAGCTGCAAGTACCTTTACCATGGAAATTGCCGCTCGAACCCTGGATGCCCGACCATCTGCAGCTTACGATGCGGTTAGAGGAGGTGTAACTGTGCCGGAAGGCTTTGGTAACTATATTTTTAATGAAGGAAGTAGTTATTTCCTTTATAGTCCGGATGCGGTTTCACAAACACTGTTTACCGGCATTAATTATGGTAACCTTAATTTTAGGGGAACTAAAGATGTAACTTCTGATGGAGTAGCCGATTTGACCGTGAAGGGCGACTGGGACATCAATGTTTCAACTTATTACGATGGAGGAAAAGATAGCTACATTGCTGGTGCCAACATTTATCTGACAAGATATGTACCATCATCCAATGCTCGCTTAGTTGTTCTGAATGGTTTGCGCGATCAGCGTATCAGCGATGATATTGATAATAATTTGGATGCGCCAGGAATAACCAGCAGTGGTACCGGTACAAAAACAATTGGTGATGGCAACGACATAATCACAGTTGATGGCGATTTTGTAGTTGATGCAGGTGTTACTGCAAGTTGTAGTCGAAACATGACATTTAATGGTAGCAATTGGAATAATAATGGAATCTATACTCAAACGGGAGGTTCATTAACTTTTGCCGGAATTAGTGATCAAAGTATTAATTCGGGGGCAGCCAATGTGGATAACTATTTCAGAAATGTGTATTTCAGCAATGCATCAACCAAAACCTTTATTTCAAATGGAGCTGACATTAATGGCGTATTGACAATTAATGCAGGAACGGTTGATTTGGGTAGTTTATCACATGCCGTTTCGGGTACGATTACCAATAATACTGGTGGTATTTTAACGAGTGCCAATGCCAATATCGAGCTGGATGGAGCTAACCAAAGTGTTAATACTCCTGCATTTGCTATCAATAATTTAATAAGCAATGGAAGTGGAACCAAGTATTTGTTCTCGGATTGGACCATCAATGGCGATTTATTAATCAACGCCGGAACAACCTTAAATACCCGTTCGAACAGTACTGATTATGATATTTACATTAAAGGTAACTGGACCAACAACGGTACATTTACAGATAACAGTGCGAAGGTGACATTTAATGGTAGTCGGGTAATTACAACCATTACAAGTGGAGGGAGTAATTTCTATAATGTTGAGTTTGCTCCTACAGCTGCTGTTCAGTACCAGCTGTTGAGCCCGGCAACACGCTTTGCCAATGTGATGACCATAGGTGCCAATGCTGATTTAGACTTGAATAATCAAACACTATATCTGGGGCGTAACTGGGCAGCCGAACGCACCCATACTGTGAATGGAACACTCACTATTGATGAAGATGCTTTCTTAATGGTGAATAACCTGCCTCAATCAATCATTAATATTGAAAATGGTGGATTACTAAATATCATTGGTACTGGCGCTGCTAATGTGGCAACCCTATCGAGCGAAACAACCGACAACCGTGATAAGACATTGATCAATGTCCGTTCGGGAGCTACATTGGCGGCTCGTTATTACCTGATTGAGTATATCGCCGATGCAGGTATTAATATGGAAATGGGCTCAATCCTTCATCCAACCAATAACTTTTCTGACGGTACCTGGTTAGGCATGAGAAATATTCAGGATGCCCGTTATTTAATTATGGAGGCGGATTATACAGGCGGAACTATCTCAAATGTAGCCTTTAATTACAATGCAGGTGTACCATCAGCAGGTCGCCACTACAATGTACAAAGGATAAATGCAACGGTTGGTAATCCAATAACATTTGATAACGTAAGTGGGGCCATTGGTAGTTTCCGTTTCGAAGAAGACGAACTGGCAGCTTCTGATACCAACGGTCGATTACTGTGGCCGGCCATTACCGAAACATATTGGACAGGGGCTGTTGATGTGGATTGGCATGTCGATGGCAACTGGGACAATGGTGTTCCAAATACAAATATCGATGCGATTATTCCGGATGTAAGTGGAACAACTGGTAATAACCCGTTCATTTTAAATAATTCGGCAGAATGTAAGAGTTTGATCATTACCGATGGTCGATTACGAATGGAGAATGATCATGACCTGACAACAAGTGCGGATGTATCAATCTCAGATGGATTATTGTTTGTTAATTCTACCGGTTCCGAAATAAATGTAGGAGGCGATTGGTTAATTGGGACGCATGGTAACTTTACCCATGGTGGAGGAACCATTAATTTTATATCAGGAAATGGTTCGGTTTCAATTAGTCCGGGAGATTCAGAGTTTAACAACATTACCTTTAACAATGCTGTAACTGTATTTGATATTTCGGCATCAAGCATGACCGCGGATGGTAATGTGTTGATACAGAATGGTACGGTATCGCCATCAAGTAATAATTACCGATTCGACTTTAAGGGCGATTATCAGATAACAGGAGGAAACTATAATACATCTGTAAATGGTACCATTGCACTTTGTGCTGATGGCAATCAGGTAATTACAGATGCCATATTTGATAACCTGGAAGTTTCGGGGACTGGTAACAAGCAATTTAATGGAGCTGTAACAGTCAATGGAAATACCAGTGTATTATCCACATTAAGTGCGCAGGCTGCCTCGCTTATCGATTTTAAAGGTGATATGACCATTGATGCAGCAGCTACATTTAACGATGGTAATGAAAGCCACACTTTTAATGGAACAAACTGGTATGGTAACGGAACATATCAGGGTAACGGAACAGTAACTTTTAATCGCAGTAATGGCGATCAGAACTTGTATAGTGGAAGTTTTAATAATTTGGTTATTGATTGCTCGGGAAGAGTCTTTAACCTGATGGGTGATGCAAATGTATCAGGGGATCTGACTATTAAATCGGGCATTAACAGAGCCGATTTAAAAACTAACACCATCACCAGTAATGGCAGTGGAGACCTGATTATCGAAACGACCGTTAATACTTACGTATACGGAGCAGATAATTTCCCGAAATCATTTGCAAACTATAACATTGATGCCGGTTCAACGACCTATTATTATGGATCTTCGGATCAAACGATTGCCGGAGTAAGCTATGGACACCTTCGACTGAACAATGCCAATACCAAAACATTGGGCGGAAATACTGAGGTTAAAGGGCATTTATACTTTAATACATCAACCTTGGATGCCAGTACAAATAACTATCAGCTATCCGTTGGTCGTCATTGGTACAATAACAGCACAACTCCGGGACATTTTATTTGTCGCAATGGTGAGGTGATTTTTAATGGATCTGTCAATCAGAACATTTATGTAGGCGGTTCCAATACCAATGATTTTTACAATCTAACGGTTAATTCATCGGCGAATGTTCAGGCTTCAAATAACCTTTCAAATGACTTTGTTGTTCGGAACAATCTGACTGCTACCAACGGTTCGTTTGATGCCGAAGGCAGAACGATTTATGTAGGTGGTGATTTAATGGCCAATGCAGGCGGACGTTTTGCCAATAATACAGGTACTTACTACCTGAATAAAACTTCGGGTAATGCCAATATTGGCGTGAATGGTTCTTCACTGTTAAATATGACCATTAATGGAGGCACGACCTATACGGTTCAGGACGAAGTGAACATGATCGGTAGTTTCAACTTGGTTTCGGGGACATTCAATGGGAATGGTAACACCATTAATATTGGAAATGGTAGTAGCGACGTAATCAATATTGATGGAACATACATTGTTGGAGCCGGCGGTATTTTAGGTATTGGAAATGGGGCATCATTGAATGTAAGTACCAGCGGTCGTATAGAAGTGGTGGGCAGTACTTCTGCCATTGCAACAGTGTCTAATAATTCTTCTGGCGGACGATATAATTTTACTGTTGAAGGTGAAATTGCCGCAGAGTATTATCTGTTCGAATACATGGCTAATACAGGTATTTACTTAATGCCAACCTCAACCATTGATGCAACAAATCACTTTAGTAATGGTACATTCTCCAACGGAACAAACTCGGGCCAGCTTTTCCGTGTTGAAAATACGCAGAGCTTTACCGAAGGAGGAGGTAATCGCATTGAAAATATCTCATTCCCAAATAACCCGGGAGGAAGTGCAGCAAACGTGGCCAAATACACGGCAGCTTCCGGTACGCTGGAATTTTATAATTCAACTGGCGTGTTTGCAGGTGAGAACTTCGATAATGATCCGGGCAATTTCATTAACTGGACCGGTCCGGTTCAATTAACCTGGAATGGATCGGTAAGTACAGATTGGAATACCGCAAACAACTGGACAGCCAGTTCCGGTGGACCAATTGTACCAACATCAGCCAATAATGTAATTATTGCCAATGCAACTAATCAGCCTGTACTAACGGTCACTGGTCAGCAAACGGGTAGTTTAACCATTAATTCGGGTTCTGAAATAAGAATTAGTACACCGGCCGATGCAGCGGCAATTGATTTGGATGTCAATGGTGATATTCAGATAGATGGTACATTACGAACCTTATCGACCGATGATTATATTACCGTTGAAGGAAACTGGACACGAGGAACAACAGGTGTTGTTTTGTTAAACGGAAACGTAAGCTTCGATGGTGTTGGAGGAGCTAAGATAATTAATAACAGGGGTACAGCTTTCCATAGTTTAAGCATAGCCGGTACGGCGCAGTATCAAATGGGAAGCAGCACCATCATAAACAATGATGTAGTGATTAATCCGGGTGCTACCTTTAATCTTTCTTCATCCAATTACACATTAACTGTTAATGGCAACTGGACCAATAATGGTACTTTAATATCACAACAAAGAAAGGTTGTATTTGCCGGAACAAGTGGACCTTTAACCATTCATGCTGGTAGTTCCGGTTTTTATAATGTGGATATCAATGCTCCGGGCGTGACCTATCATCTGACTTCAGATATGGGAGTATCTGAAATACTAAACATTCAGGCTGGTACGGTTGATTTAGGAACCAATGCTTTACAGATTGGTAACGGATCGGGCAATGACGAAATCAACATCTACGGCATGCTGAAAGTGAATGAGGGAGCTACGCTTGATATGGCTAACAATGCCAGTTTAATCGTAAACAGTGGAGGTGAGATCGAGCTACTGGGTACCGATGCATCAAATCTGGCTACTTTAACCAGTACATCAACCGGACGTTATTCGTTTGATGTGAGCTCAGGAGCTTCGATTAAGGCTCGATTCTACCAGGTGGATTATACCGATGCAGATGGTTTGTACATGCATCCGGGTGCTAATATTGATGTAACCAACAATCTGTCATATGGTACTTTCTCCAATGGAGCAGCAGGTGGTAGTTACATGACTTTACTGCACGAGATGGGCGCTACTGAAACTGTAAGTAACCTGGTGTTTAATGCAGGTCCGGCCTATTGTGTTAAGCGAACATCTGGAACGACTGTATTTGAGTTTGAAGATGCCAGTGGTGATTTGGGTAATTATTTATTTGAAAAGGATGATGAAGTAACGCCATCACCATCGTCAGGGTTATTGCGCTGGCCTTTTGTTAATCTTTACACCTGGGAAGGTGATATTAGTAACGACTGGTTTGATGCCCGTAACTGGTACAATGATGTAATGCCAGATGCCGGTTCAACGGTAACAATTCCGGCCGATGGAACAGTTGTTATTGATAATTCTTCAACGGTCGAGATTCATGGTTTTGATATTACAGCTGGTGGTACTATTACGGTTGAACCTGGTGGGCAATTAACCACCAATGGGGATGTAAATACAGCTGACGGATTTATTATCCAAAACACCAACATTAGTCCGGCTTCTTATATCAGCAGAGGAAATGTTAACGGTAATGTCAACGTTGAATGGACCTACGATAATCTAAGATGGTGGTTTATTGGGCATGGAATATCGAATCCGCAAATGAGTAGTTACGAGAATATACGTGTTCCGCAGGGTAACGACTATGCAATGTATGATTATCTTGACAATGGAAGCTATGATAAGTTATCGTCTAAACCAGGTTCTGTAAATCTGGCTGCCGAAAATGAGTTGAAAGGTTACTTGTTTAAAGTAAAAGATTCTGGTGCTAAAGTAACTCATGTGGGTACAATCAATACCGATGCAGTTTATAGTCGACCTTTACAAACCGAATGGCAAATTATGGCTAATCCTTATCCTTCCTACTATCAATTAACCGAGGAATCAGGAGCAGGAGCTGATTTTGCCAATACCACTGGTTCGGTTTATGTAACGCAGTCAACTCGAAATTCAGATAAAGTATTCCATACCTTTAATACTATTAGTGGTATCGGATCGCCAAACACATTTAATGGCATTTTGGCGCCTTCACAGGCCTTCTATGTTAAAACAGATGATGGCAAAGCTGGAACAGATGTTTATATGCGTGCGGATAAACGAATTCACGATGTTGCCAGATCATCGCTGAAATCAACAAAATCAGCAGAGTCGAATGTATTAAGGGTGCAATTAAACAATGAGCATAACTTAAGCGATGAAGCAGTAATTGCTTTGAGAATCAATGGAGACAATGGATTTTCACGAATGGATTCGGAGCAGCGTTTTTATAACAATGACGTATCTTATATTTACTCCGTAATTGATGAAAATAAAGCGGTGATTAACGTATTGCCAAGCGAGATTGATGGTCTGTCACAAGCCATTGGTATCAGAGCTAAAAATGGAAATCACACCTTTAAAATATCTGGCATGAAGAGTTTATCAGATACGTATGATATTGTTCTGGAAGATAAAGTTGAAGGCATGTATGTTTCAATGGAGAATAATGTGGAGTATGAATTTACCAGTGAAGAAGGAACATTTGATGATCGCTTTGTACTTCACTTTACTAAAGCATCTGTTTCAACCGGTATTGGTGATAACAATCAATCGGCTGTTGAAAACATACGGGTTTATGTTGAAGATCAGAACACACTTAAGATTAATTGCGAATGGAGTGTACAGGAAAAAACGGTTTCTGTATTTACCTTGTCAGGAGCCAAAATAATGAGCGAGGAATTTGAAGGTGAACAATATGATCACGAGCTGAATATTAAATCAGGTGTTTACATTATTAATGTTACAGCAAAGGATCGTTCATATAAACAAAAAGTATTAATCAAATAGAGTAGTAATTGTGATTACGCATAAACGCCCGGCAGTTAATGTCGGGCGTTTGTTTATTTTATAGGTAAAACCTTTATGGCATCTTTAAATTCTTCGAGAATGATTGGTTTCTTTAAAAATGCTTTGGCGCCATAATATTCACAGGCACTTACTGTTTCGTCATTCGAATCGCCGGAAACAATAACCACTGGAATATCCATCCATTCTTCATCCAGGTCTTCGAGAATCGAAAAACCATCTTTATTAGGCATGTGTAAATCCAGGAGAATTAAGTCGGGTTGTTCTGCAATAATCTTTTGCCATCCCTCAACACCATCGTGAGCTTCCGATACTTCAATGTCGTAGTTTTTAAGCATGCTCTTTAGTATTAACCGACTATCAGCAGCATCATCTACAATTAAAACTTTTTTCATGAATGCATTATTTGGGTGTTATAATCTATCGATTTATAAGATAAGCCATTTATTTCATTAATGCTTGTGTATTAGTTATCTGTATAAAAGTTTTATCTGTTGAAATTGTAAGTTGATGTATTAATTCAATCCGTTGGTCAGGCCTGATATAAAATTGATCAATTTTCCAGTGTAATTGGGTAGCAATGGCCATTTCAAAATCATTAATCCTCAAAAAAGCGTTATTAGTCAAAAACAATTAACGATGCAATCTTGTCGTAAGTACAACATAAATAGGGGGATTACAATGTGAAAGTGAGGATTTTTGGTAACTCTAATACCATAAAATCGTATTTAGAATAATCGAATAGTATAGTTTTGTGTTTCCTTACACATTAAGTATTAGATGATTTAAGATAAAAATTCAAAGATATGAAGCAATTACATTTTAGATTTTTATTTGTAGTTATTGTTTTATTTTCATTTAGTTATAATTTATTTGCCCAGGCCGGTCCAGGTGGGGTTGGAAATGTTGATGGAAGTGACGGTCAACCACGAACCGTGTTGTGGATTGATGCAAGTTCATTAGGATTAACAAATGGAGCAGCAGTTGAAACATGGACTGATAAATCTGGTAATGGATATGATGTTATCCAATCTACATTGGCCAATCGGCCTCAATATGTACTTTCACATGCTTCTATAAATAATCAACCATTGGTTGAGTTTAATGGAACCAATCAGTTTATGTGGCTACCAACAGAATTAACCACTAACGAGAATGGAATTGTGGGTGATGATTTTGCTTGTATCATGGTGGCTGGTCGATCAACTACTTCTACGGAATGGTTTATGGGAGGAAATGCTGATGGTCCAAGTAGTGGTAATTTACATATTGGTTGGCGTGATGGTGATACATTCGCTTTTGGATTCTGGGGCAACGATGTAAATGGAGAACCAAGTCCTACACCTGCAGCTAATACGCTTCAGATTACACACATGGATTTGAACCGTACCGTTAATCCGGCACGTCATTTATTTATGAATGGTTCATTGGTTAATACAAGGAATTCCAATAGTACTCTTAGCGGGTGGCAATCGCCAACCCTTGGGCGACGCAGTGGAAGTGTCTATGGGGATTTACTTATTGCTGAAATGATTTTTTACAAAGGTACATTAACCAATGTTCAACGCGTGATTATTGATAACTACCTGGCAGAAAAATATAATTTGAGCATTTCAAATGACATGTACTCCAATTCGGCTTTTCAAACCGATTTAAGAGGAGTTGGTCAGATCAATGGTGATCTGTTAAGTGTTAATTCAAGTCTTGGTTTTTATATTCGTGAAGATGGTAGTGTCGAGAATGGTGATTTCATCATGTTCGGCCATAATGGTAGTGCTAATACAGAATCAACTTCCGATTTACCCGCAGGTGTGGAAGAGCGCTGGTCGAAAGAGTGGTATGTTGATAAAACCGGTAATCTGGATGCGAAGATAATCTTCGATTTGCCGGAAGGCATTTCAGGCTTCTATCCTTCTGAAATTAGCAATTATACACTACTTTACCGTGCTGGCACCACTGGTAACTATACAGAAGTAACAGCAACGGTTGCTTATGGCGATAATGATCAGGTTGAGTTCTCCGTTTTAAATGCTAACCTTTCTGATGGTTATTATACCTTGGGTACAAAAAGTGCTGCAGATAGCCCGGTTATTGGAAAAGAAGGTGTTGTATGGTATACATTGGCTTCCGGAGATTGGACCGATTCGGATATCTGGACACTTGATCCGTCAGGTGCTCTGCCGAATAACCCAGGAGGGGCATATCCAAATTTATTATCAGATAAAGTAGTTGTTAAAAATGGTAAGACTGTAACCGTTAACCAGAATAACTTAAACTGCAAAAGCCTTACAGTAGAGGGGCGATTGGATATTGGAACAACCACAGGTCATAGTTTCGATGAAATTAAAGGAAACGGACGAATTATACTGGCGGGGGATAATTTCCCATCTGGTGATGCGTCGCATTTTATTTCAAAAGGTCTGGGTGAAGGTACAGTTGTATTCGAAGGAGCCGACTATGAAATAAACACAGCTCTTGAGTTTTATGATGTTGAAGTAGCTTTAAATGCATCGGCCAATAAAGTTACATTTCTAAAAGATTTTGATGTTAATGGTAATCTGACAGTTAAAACAGGAGGTATCCAGATTAATAATAATAGTTCAACCACTATTTTAACATTTACCATTGATGGTGATATTGTTGTACAAGCTAATGGTTCACTAACAGTAGGAAGCGGGAATACAAAAGGTTCTTATTCTATTCCGGGTTCTATGCCTGCAGTGGGACAGTACCACAATATTTTTCACCAGCTGATTGTTGGAGGTAGCTTTACAAACCATGGTACGGTGCGTTTAACCAATCAAAATGCACCTGTATACAATCAATTTACATCGACTGGTGCAGCAACCTTAAGATTCACTGGAAGCGCAGATGAAACATTCTATTGTTATAACACGACTGATTTATACAACTTGGTGATTGAGAAAGGAACTGACCGAACTTATGTGTTGGAGCTTTATTCCGACAATGATGCCTATTTCAGGTTATTCGGACCGAATAATTACGGTCGTTCGGGTTCTTCTCCATTTACAAATGCTAACCCAGAGGTACGCAAAGCTTTATGGATTTATAAAGGTACCTTAAAACTGACAGGTAGTGTGTACATTCCAACATTATCAGAAGGAGCTGCAGGAGGCGGTAATGGAGATTACGCCATCGGATTTGATGCCAAAATGTGGATAGCCGGATCAAGTGTCAAAGTACATACTTCTGCTACAAATGCTAATGATATACCTGGTTTTACTTCATCAGATACACATACCGCAGTGGGTGTGAGTTCAAGTGGTAGTCATAGTGCTTTATCTCTCTATGGTGAGTTCGAAATCGATAATGGATACTTTGATACGGATAATAGTTATGGATTTGTTTTTTGGGATTCTGCCAATCCAACAGCCAAAATTAATGGCGGTACGCTTAATGTAACCAAACTATACCAGGTGGGGTCAGGTACTGCAACCTATATTCAAACCGGAGGATATCTTACTAAAAATGGGGGCGATCATTTTGATTTGAGTAATGCTGAGTCTGTATTTCAAATGTCAGGAGGTACCATCGAAGTGCAAAATGGTAATTGTTTGATTGGTTCCAAAGAAGGAAATTATAATGTTACTGGTGGTACAATTAAGATTAAACAAAATGGCGGGTCAACACCTATCTTAAATACTACAGTGCCACTATACAACCTCGAAGTAGAGAGCCTGAATGATATTGCAGGTTTAACACTAGACTTGCAAAGTGAATTAACAGTACTAAATGATCTTTCTTTGATAACACCAGATGTAACTGGAAATACAGTTGATGGTTTTCTTATTTTCCTCCATAACGGAAATGATGTAAGTATTGGTCGTAATTTTAGGATAGAGCGTGGAGCACGTTATGAGTGGGACTTTAATTCTGGTAATTCATGGCCAGGTGGTTGGACTCAGAATACGACAACTTTTAATGGAACAGAAGATGGAACGTTATATTTTACATGGCATGATGATCCGACTAAAGGTCAGGAGCAAAACTTCTGGAATTTAGTACTTAATAAGCCATCTGGTAAAAAACTAACACTGTTGAGTAATACGGCAGTAAAAACAATGACAGGTGTTAATAATCGTCTAATTAAAACACATGGTGAGCTGAGAGTGGAATCCGGAACTTTTGACCAGGGAGAGCATTCTATTAGAGCCTATGGTAATATTGTTAATAAAGATGTTTTAACTGTATATGAGCATGGTGTAACTGGTAATGAGGCAAACATAAAATTACGTCCTGGTAATTACTCCATCGAAACAACTGATAATGCCGAATTCGGATTAGTTAAGTGTAACCCGGGAAATGGTTCTGTTTTAAGCTTTACTTCAGATGTTTATATCAAAAGACTAAATTATCACAACGGTCGATTAGATCTTAATGCAAACAACTTAAAGCTTGATTACCTATACAATAATGCCAGTGATGATACATTTGTTGCTGGTAATGGTAGTGTACAACAAATGTTTATAACCGATGGCAATTCATCAGATGGAGGTTTATCTCTGAAAGTTTATGAAAATCGAAGATATACTTTCCCAATAGGAGTAAGTGGAAAATATACACCTGTTGAGGTTACGGTCAGTGGATTTGTTGATGAAGGATACTTAACGATAAATCCAGTTGATGGAGAACTGAAAACCACAAATTTGAATGGTAATGATTTATTAAGCTATTACTGGCGAGTTAATCATGAAGGGTTTACTTCACTACCAAATGTAATATACAATCTGACATATGATGAAGATGATGTGATTAATGGAGGTGGTGGTAATAATGCTGATAATAATTACTACCCGGGTAGAGTTTTAGGTGAAAATCCATATACCCGTTCATACATTAACGACAGAGGAAGAGTTGATGATTCAAATAACATCATCACCTACGATAATGGAAGTGGTTCAGGATTACAATTGGTGAGTGCTAATTATACAGCTGGTCGTAATAATCGTTTTAATGGTACAGTAGCTCAGTTTCATTCAAATGGTTCATACGTGAACTGGAATTCAAGGAGTACATGGGTTGAGAATCAGGTACCAACAGAAGGTAGCGTTGTACATATACGAAATGGTAACAGAATATGGGGAAATAGTATTCCAGATTCACCAGCCGAAGTAATTTTTGAGCATGACTATATTGCAAATCCAGTGGCAACACAAGAGAATGTAGCACGATTGCAGTTTAATACGGCAGGTACTTTTAATCTTGGTAAAGTGTCAGGTACAGGTATGATTTCTCTTAGGAATTCAGTTAATCCAACGGTTAATGGTGATTGGGGTGAATTTGCTGATAACCCGGATGCCATCGTTATGTATTGGAATGGGAATACAACCTTAACGAATATAATGCAACCTGCTCCTTCATTAATGATTGAAGGTTCCAATGTAACGATTGATCAGGATATTGTATTGAATGCAGATTTGATTTTGACGGGTAATACAAATCTGACATTGAATCAGAACGTACATGTTAAACGTAACTTATATGTAGGTGCTTGGACAGGTGGTAATTTGATTTTCCCGGGATCAAATCCAGCAATAACAGTCACAGTTGATGGAGATATTGATTTTACATATATTAATGAGAGTGGTGATCGTGATATTCAGGTTGCGGATTCAGGCACACCAGTAACTCATAAACTAATTGTGAAGGGTGATATAAACCAAGGAAGTAATAATAACTTCTCAATTGATTTGTATAATGGTATAGGAAGGCCAAATGTTGATTTAGAAATACAGGGAGAGTCAAACAATAATTACTCTCGCACTTCTACCTCAGTGCTTGAATTGTACCGAATCATAATGAATAAAGGTACTGTGGCGGATAATACTTTTACATTCTCAAATAGTTTTAATTTGAATGGAGCAACAGCTGGGGTGGGGATTGATAAAGCAATAGAATTACAAAATGGTACGCTTGTACTTGACGATTCAGCAATTGATATTAACCTAACAACCGGGGATGATAACTTCTCTATTACATCTACTACAGCTTTAGAAGTAAAACAAGGAACCGTTAAAGCTTCCGGTAATTCAGGAATTAATCTGGATGGTTTGTTAAAAGTATCAGGTGGAACTGTAGATATGTCTGGTGGAAATAACCCAATTATATACAGTGCCTCGGGTAATGCGCAAATCAATGTCTCTTCTGGTACTTTAACTGTTGGATCTCAAATAAGGCGATCAACATCAACCGATGATGGTTCATTAAAGTATTACCAATCTGGTGGTAGCGTGGTAGTGGGTGAAACATCGGCACCAGTAGGTAGCAGAGGAGTCTTTGAAATCAGAGGTGCAGGAAGTCATTTCGAACATACAGGAGGTACGCTTCAGATTGCAAATGGACAAACATCAGCTACAATAGCTTCGGTTTATCTGACGCCTGAAACCTATAATATTGCAGACGGGACAAATCTTACATTTGATCCGGTGCTAACCTCAGGTATAAATGAGATAGGTATTTATTCGCAAATACCACTAAAGAATGTGACACTGGCAAATGATGCCTTACTTAATGTTAAACTTTGGACGGTACCTCTAAATATCGAACAAAATTTATTAATTGATGCTAATTCCACATTTAATGCAAATGGTCAGGATTTAAATATAGGTGGTAATTTTACATTAAATTCGTCAGGTTCATTTACCCATGGAAACAATAAAACAACGTTCACCGGTAATATTGATCAGGACATTAATGGAACACCTACTTTCTATGATTTAGAAAAGAATGGCACTTCTGAGTTGGAAATAAATAATGAAATAAATGTTACCAATCAGCTTTTCTTTAACGCCGGTACTTTTGCCGATAATGGAAATAACCTGAATGTTCAGGGGTATGCTCATTTTGCAGGTACGCATAATTATGGTGGCAGTGGTAAAGGCTTGGTATTAAATGGTTCTGCTAAGCAGGAGCTATCAGGTGGAGGAACACTGGGCATGCTGACCATTAATAACCCTTCGGGAATTGATGTGCCACTTGGTAATGAGTTCACAATTACACAAAAGCTTCGTCTCGAATCAGGAGTTTTTAACATCGACAAAAACTTGTTAGTGTTAAATGAGAACTGTATTGTAGAACATGGTACGGAGGATTTCTCTGAAACCAATATGATTCAGAATAATATTTCATTTACCGATAATGGAGTTCGAAAGATATTCCCACAGGTAACAAGTGGTGCATATAGCTTTGTATATCCTATGGGATCGGCAGGAAAGTACACTCCAGTATCGGTTAACTTAACCGCGAATGCTAACAATACGGGTTCACTAACTGTTAAGCCGGCTAATGAATATCACCCAAGTGTGACTGATCCGAATAATGTACTTAATTACCACTGGGAATTGAAAGCGATTAGATTAACAGGGTTTAGTGGTGAAATTCGTATGAAGTTTGATCCGGATGATGCTAAAGTGACAGGTGGTAATTCCATTGATGATTATATTACTGCACGACTTTTAGCAGATGGTACGGGTGACTGGAATAAATTTTCGGGAGCTGGTGTGATCGATAATACAACTAAAGAGTTAGTTTTTGATTTTGCAGTTACCGATGATAGTGGTATTAGTGGTGCTTACACAGCGGGTATTGATGCCGCTATACCTGATCAGGTACCAGGCTATATTACAATTTCGAATGGCGATTGGACAAACAATGCCATTTGGGATACTTATCCAAGCGCAGGTGGAACAGTTCCGGCTGGTGGTCCAAGGGGGTCAATTGTATACATTGCCCATGAGGTGGATGTGCCAAATAATTTCTTGTCGGTATACAAGACTAACATTAACCCAACAGGAACTTTAAGCCTTGGATCTACTTTTGGTCATCGTTTAGGTGAAGTTAAAGGAGAAGGTTTACTAAAAATGGAAGATCGCGGTAGTTTACCGGCAGGTGTATATGACAATTTCTTCTCTCTTAGTGGAGGAACACTTGAATTTGCGGGTACTACCAATTATGATTTCTTAAGTGATATAAATCAACTAAACAATTTGGTATTGAGTGGTACCGGTGATCGACGTTTCCCTAACCTGGATTTAACTATTCTGGGAGATCTTACAATTGATGGAGCTAATGCCATTAATGAGCACGATCGCATTCTTTATACAAAGGGCGATATTGATTTTAAGGCAGGTACTTACGATGCGGGTACAGGTGCTTCAAATGTTGTATTAAATGGAACAGCATTACAATACATTAAAGGAGCAACTGAGTTCAATGGAACCAACGATTTCTATAATCTAACCATCAATAATGCCGCAGGTGTGGAAATTGAGACCGGGGTAGAAATCAGTAATGTTCTGGCATTAACCAATGGTATTGTATTTAATATCAATGATAAGTCATTTACCGTTGATAATGCAAGTAATTCATCTGTAACAGGTGGAGGTGCAAGTTCATATGTTCAGGGACCTTTGACTAAACTGGTAAATAATGGTGATAGCTTTAGCTTCCCAATTGGAGATGCTGATCGCTTGGGAGATGTCATAATTAGTAATACCAACACTTCCGGTGCTGATTATTGGATTGCCGAATATTTTAATAACAATCCTGCCAATGAAGGTAAAAATCCAAGCAGCATGGCGGGCGATGTGAAATTTGTAAGTCATAACGAGTACTGGCGAATTAAAGGAGCTGTTTCAGCTGAGGCAGAAGTAACACTTAGGTGGGATAATTTGAGTGGCGTAACGCCTGATGATGATTTCAGAGTTGTTGAATGGAGATCGACTTCCAATTGGAACGAAGTAGCCATTGCAACGCCATCGGGTAACAACAGCGCAGGGACTGTTAAAACAGCTTCTCGAATAAGTTATAATGAGTTCGCTGCAGATGGTAATTTCTTTACATTTGGTTCTGTTTTAATTCCTGCCTTTACGTGGCAAGGAACTGGCCCGGATGGTAACTGGTTTAATACAGCCAACTGGGTAGATGGAGTTGTGCCATCGGCCGGTACAGACATTACACTGAATACAGCCGGGCATGCACCGTTTATTCCCGATCAGGCAATTGTTGCTCAGGTTAATAATTTAACCATTAATCACAACTTGGGATTAACCATGCAACCAGGTTCTCAGTTAACCGTAAATGGTGTATTAAATACGAATGATCGATTATTTGTAGAAAACACAAATGCCAAGCCAGCTTCATTAATAACTAATGGAACAGTTAATGGAACAGTTTCTGTTAAGTGGACTTACGATAATTTACGATGGTGGTTTATCGGTCATGCCATAAGTAATGCAGCTATGAGCAGTTACGAGGCCCTTCGTCCGGCCAATGATTATGCCATGTATGATTATCAGAATGGTGGAAGTTATTACAAAGTATCAGATAATGCAGGAACTTATAATCTGGCTAGCCAAAATAAGCTGCAAGGCTACTTATTTAAAGTAAAAGATACCGGTGCCGAAGTAACACAGGTTGGTACTTTAAACGATGACAATGAATATAGTCGTGTGTTACTGGATGAATGGCAGATTATCGCTAATCCTTATGCTTCGTATTATAAGTTACCTAAAGATAACAGGGCTGGCTCTGATTTTGAACACACAACAGGTACGGTCTATGTTACTGTATCAACACGAAATAGTGACAAGACTTTTGAAACGTTCAATACAATCTCTGGTCTGGCTTCTCCTGAAACATTTACTAATGGTATCATTGCCCCTTCACAAGCCTTCTATTTAAAAACGGAACCAGGGCATGAAGGTGAATCGGTATTTATGCGTAAAGGAAATCGTATTCACGATGTGAATAAAGTTAGCCTGAAGTCAACTAAGAATAAAGAAAACGATGTATTACGTGTGAAATTAAATAACGGAACATTGGTTGACGAAGCTGTTATTGCACTTCGCGAAGATGGACAAATGGCTTTTACACGTATGGATTCTGAACAACGCTTTATGAGTGGAAACGACTATTCTTACATCTATTCAATGATTGATGATAATAAAGCAGTAATCAATGTTGTTCCTGCTGATATGAAAGATAGAGCGGTTAAGCTTGGGGTTAAAACAAAGGCCGGTGAGCATACCATTCATATCGAAGGTTTCAATACTTTAAGTGAAGATTATAAAATTGAACTGGAAGATATGATCAAAGGTTCAATCGTACAATTGGATGCCAATTCAAGCTATACTTATACAGCCGAAGAGGAAGAGTCGAATGATCGTTTCATTCTGCACTTTAGTAAAACGGATGTTTCAACCGGTATTGGTGATGGAACTGAAGAGACAGAAGAGCAGGCTAGGGTTTATGTTCAGAATAAGTCAACTTTAGTTGTCAATTGCGATTGGATGGGAGTTAAGCAAGTGATGCTTTATACTTTGGATGGTCGCCTAGTTGATACAATTGAATTTAAAGCTGATACCTTCACCAAAGATTTAAATCTTAAATCAGGTATCTATGTAGTGAAGCTAGTGGGTGAAAGTAAACAGTTTGAACAAAAAGTATATGTGAACTAAATTAGATAAGAGTATAATCGAAGCCGGGTGTTTAATTGCATCCGGCTTTTTTATTACTCGTGGTTACTCATTGTTGAACCCTCAAAAGTATTAATAAACAGGGTTCTATTAGTCTGAGTATTTACTCATTAATTCTATCTTTTCTGCTTAAAAAAATCCTGTATGATTTGTTGGCATTCATCCTTCATAATGCCCGATACTATTTCTGTTTTAGGATGCAATAAAGAAGGTTGACAACGGGCAAAACCCCTTTTCTCATCAACAGTGCCATATACTACTCGCTTAACTTGCGACCAGTTAAGAGCTCCGGCACACATCACGCATGGTTCTAAAGTGACGTACAATGTGCACTCATTCAAATATTTTCCTCCTAAAAACTCAGCTGCAGAAGTAATAGCCAGCATTTCAGCATGAGCAGTTACATCATTGAGCGTTTCCGTAAGGTTGTGTGCTTTTGCAATTACCTGATTGTTACAAACAACTACTGCACCAACCGGTACCTCATTTTTTTCACGGGCCTTTTGTGCTTCCACAAAGGCTTGTTTCATATAATATTGATCAGAAAAATTTATTTCACTCATGGTGTTGTTGATTTATGCTCAGTGCGCTGTGGATGTTTCATAGTTTATCAGTGCGAATTTATTAGCTATAATTTTTACCCCGTTCTTTCGTCATAGCTTCTCTTTCTGTAGTCTAAAATAGTGACAAAAATCATGTATTAAATGGGTAACAATAAAAAACTATTGCCTAATGTACTCAACTGCTTTTTTGTATCCTTTTTCTTACTATTTTCGCAAAGATAATTTTAAACGTCAATATCGTTGCATACATTTGCCAATTGGCAACGATAAATATGTAATTACAATGTATAGGACACATACGTGCGGAGAATTAAGAGTTGAGCACATTAATCAGTCGGTAACCCTTAGTGGCTGGGTGCAAAAGGTGAGAAACCTTGGAGGAATGACCTTTATCGATTTGAGAGACAGATATGGGATTACCCAATTAGTTTTTAATGAGGAAACGCATAAAGAACTTTGTGAACAAACGTCTGAACTTGGTCGCGAATATGTGATCCAGGTAAAAGGTCAGGTTGCCGAGCGAAGCAATAAAAACAGCAAGATTCCTACTGGTGATATTGAAATTTTAGTGGAAGGTTTAACCGTCCTGAATTCATCAGAACTGCCTCCTTTTACCATCGAAGATGAAACGGATGGTGGTGATGAATTACGAATGAAGTATCGCTACCTTGATTTGCGTCGTAATCCTGTTCGTGAGAACCTGGTGTTGCGTCATAAAATTGCATTTGAGGTACGTAACTACCTGAATAAAGAGGCGTTTATTGAAACAGAAACCCCTGTTTTGATAAAGTCGACACCTGAAGGAGCAAGGGATTTTATTGTGCCATCGCGTATGAACGAAGGCGAGTTTTATGCCTTGCCACAGTCGCCACAGGTATTTAAGCAGTTGCTTATGGTGAGTGGTTTCGATCGCTACTTCCAGATTGTAAAGTGTTTCCGCGATGAGGATTTACGTGCCGACCGTCAGCCGGAATTTACACAGATTGACTGTGAAATGTCTTTCGTTGAGCAGGAAGATATCCTGAATACTTTTGAAGGAATGACCAAGCATTTGTTTAAGGTTATTAAGAATGTGGACATTGATTATACATTCCCACGCTTGTCTTATGCTGATGCAATGAAATATTACGGATCTGATAAGCCGGATACTCGTTTTGAAATGAAGTTTGTTGAGTTGACCGATGCTGTTAAAGGATCGGAATTCAAACTTTTTAACGAGGCTGAATATGTAGGTGGTATTTGTGCCGATGGTTGTGCCAGCTACACGCGTAAGCAATTGGATAAACTTACTGATTTTGTGAAGAAACCTCAGATTGGTGCCGGTGGTTTAATCTACATCAAATTCAATGCTGATGGAACTACTAAATCGTCAGTTGATAAATTCTTTACGCCAGATCAATTAAAAGAAATTGGTACTCAATTTAATGCTAAAGAAGGTGATCTAGTTTTAATTTTAGCAGGAGCATTAAATAAGACATTAAATGCACTTTGTGAGCTTCGTCTGGAGATGGGTGAGCAAATGGGCTTGCGTGACAAGAATAAGTTTTCACCATTGTGGGTTGTTGATTTTCCATTGTTGGAGTGGGATGAGGATTCAAAACGTTTCCACGCCATGCACCACCCATTTACATCGCCAAAAGCTGAAGATATGGATAAGCTGGAAAGTGCGCCGGGTGACGTACGTGCCAATGCTTATGATTTGGTGATTAACGGTGTAGAAATAGGTGGAGGTTCAGTTCGTATCTTCAACGATGAGTTACAACAGAAAATGTTCAAACTGCTTGGCTTTACTGAAGAAGAAGCAGAGAACCAGTTCGGTTTCTTAATGAATGCATTTAAATATGGTGCGCCTCCTCATGGTGGTGTAGCATTCGGTTTCGATCGTTTGGTTTCTTTATTTGCAGGTTTGGATTCAATTCGCGACGTGATTGCATTCCCGAAAAATAATTCTGGACGTGATGTGATGATTGATTCACCATCGCCGGTAGCGAAAGATCAGTTGGATGAGCTTTCGATTGCTTTAAATATGAAAGAGAACTAGTATTGGAATACTGATTCTAGTCAAAATATTAAAGGGGTATCTGTTTCAGATACCCCTTTTTCGTATCCGAAGGTGAAGGGATTATTCTTCTTAGTTCATTTAGAAAGAAATGTGGTTAGCTGTTTCTGAGAGATCTCCATTAATTTCTGCGAAAAGCTCGTTTTCTACTAAATAAAAAACGCCTATATTTGTGCATCTAACCGGTTTAGTAAAAGTTTAGTGAAGCCATCGTTAAAAATCATAGCAGATAAGTCAGGTGTTTCTAAAACCACTGTTTCCTTCGTTCTAAATGGTCGGGGAGATGAGAAGAATATCAGTGCTGAAACGCAGCAGCGTGTTCTTGAAACTGCAAAAATGCTGGATTATGTGCCGAATCATCTGGCACGTAGTTTAAGTATGGGGCGTTCCTTTACCATTGGGTTTATTGTACCGGATATTTCCAATCCTTTTTTTGGGAAGATTGCCCGACTGGTGGAGCATTTTGCAGAAAAGCGCGGTTATTCCGTAATGGTGGCCAGCACCGACGAACGTCCGGATAAGGAAAAGAAAATACTGGAAACCTTCATCAACCGTCAGATAGATGGAATCATCATTGCTCCGGTTACAGATTTGAGTGATGTTGCTTTAAAACAAATTCCATTGGTGTGTTTCGATCGTATCTATTCAAGGCAAGCGGAAACCGGTGTGGCGATTAATAATAAAGAAACAGCCCAACAGCTAACGCAGAGTCTCGTGAATAAGGGGCATCAGCGAATAAGTCTGGTGGCATTAAGCTCTCAATTACCCAATATACAGGAACGAATTACAGGTTATAAAAAAGCTTTGGTTCAGAATGGGATTGACATTGTTGAGCGATTAATTGTTGAGGTGGATGAGCACAATAAGAAAGCAAGTACCCGAAAAGTGATTAAGGAATTATTGGACGAGGTAAATGCTCCGACGGGCTATTTGTTTTTAAATAATGTATTGGCAGCTGAGGCCATTTGGACGGTTAATAAATACCATGCAAACAAAATCAATGGCCTTCATTTTGCATCATTTGATAACCTTGATTTGTTTGATTATGCACTACCTAAGGTGATCTCAGCACTTCAGCCCGGCGAGGATATTGCACGGAATTGTGTGGATTTATTGTGCTATCAGATCGATGAAAATAAAACGAAAGAAGGCTTTTGCCTTTCGACTAAAATAATTGAACGATAAAAATTTTAACTAATTACTAAATCGGTTTACTAAAAGTTATGAGTAGCATTTATAATGATAACAGAACAGTTTTAACGCTTGATGCAGGTGGTACTAACTTCGTGTTTAATGCCATGCAAGGCGGTAAAAGTTTAATCGAACCAATTAAGAAACCAGCAAATGGTGATAATCTGGATTTGTGTTTACAAACCATGATTGATGGTTTTAAGGCGGTGATAGAAAAGCTGGAGCAGAAGCCAGTGGCTATCAGTTTTGCTTTTCCTGGTCCGGCTGATTATCCCAATGGTATCATTGGTGATCTTGGCAATTTGCCTGCTTTCAGAGGTGGGGTGGCATTGGGTCCTATGTTGGAACATCATTTCAATATTCCCGTTTTTATTCAGAATGATGGTGATTTGTATGCTTATGGCGAGGCTTTGGGTGGTATTTTACCAGAGATCAATAATGAGTTGGAAAAACGCGAATCAAGCAAGCGCTATAAAAATATTATTGGCTTAACATTAGGTACAGGATTTGGAGCCGGTTTAGTTCATAATAACAAATTAATTGCCGGCGATAACAGCATCGTGGCCGAAGTATGGAACATCAGTAATTCTATTTCGCCAGAGCGCAATGCCGAAGAAGGCGTGAGCACACGTGCCATCATCAACGTGTATAATGAGTTATCAGGAAATACCGAGGCCCTAATGCCGAAGGATGTGTTCGATATTGCATCTGGTACTAAAGAAGGTGATAAAGAAGCTGCCTTAAATGCTTTTGCTGTATTTGGTAGGCACATCGGTGATTCGGTTGCCAACCTGATTAATCTGTTTGATGGAATTGTAGTGATTGGCGGTGGTTTAACAGGTGCCAGCAAGTTTTATATGCCAGCTGTAATGGAAGTGCTTAAAGGCAAATTTGGTAACGGTCAGGATCGATTGGTACAAAAAGTTTATTGTCTGGATAATGCTGATGAACAGGAGGCCTTTTTCAATACAAACAGTCATCCGATTAAGGTGCCATTTACGGATAAAACAGTTGATTATTCACCTGAACAGAAGATTGCCATTGCTACCAGTAGATTGGATGCCAGCGATGCAATTGCCATTGGAGCCTATGCCTATGCATTAAACCAGTTGGGATAATTGGGTGTTTTCTACTTAAAAACCTGAGTTCAGTTTAAATTTATAGAACTCAGGTTAAAACGAATCAATAAATATTCAATAAAACGAATTAACACAATAAGTAATGTTGTATCCATTGAAGTTTAATCCCATCCTGAAAGAGATGATCTGGGGTGGTAAAAAGATTCCTCAAAAACTCAATGTTGAGGTGGGTGATGATGTAAAGATCGGCGAGAACTTTGCTGTATCGGGTTTGAAAAATGATTTATCGGTGGTCAGTAATGGTGATTTAGCTGGTAAGCACATGATGGAGCTGATTGAGACCTATAAAGGAGATTTGTTGGGTGAGAAAGTTTATAATCAGTTTGGGACTAAATTTCCTTTGTTGATTAAATACATTGATGCCAACGATGATTTATCCATACAGGTACACCCAGATGATGAACTGGCGAAGGTAAAGCACGATTCGTTTGGTAAAACGGAAATGTGGTATGTGATCGATACGGAAAAAGATGCCTCTTTGATTTCTGGTTTTACGAAGAAAACAAATGCAGAAGAGTTTGAGAAGTACCATTCATCTGGTGATTTGATGCAGTTAATGGCCAAGCATGCGACCAACGAAGGCGATACTTTTTTTATTCCTGCTGGTAAGGTTCATTCCATTGGCAGTGGCAACCTGATTGCAGAAATTCAGCAGACATCGGATATCACTTACCGTATTTATGACTTCGATCGTCGTGATAAGTTTGGTAATCCACGTGAACTGCACCATGAATTGGCAATGGATGCCATGAATTTCGCGGATGATGAGGCCGGAAAAGTAGCTTATGAAGCGAAGCTTAACGAATCGGTAAATATGGCTGCATGCCAGTATTTTACTGCCAATATGCTAATGGTGGATGGTGAATTGCAAAAAGACTACAGCCAGTTGGATTCATTCGTAATTTTGATGAATGTAGGTGGAAGCTGTGAGCTAAAAGCCAATGGCATTAGTATTGAGTTGAACGAGATGGAAGCAAGTTTAATTCCAGCTACAATTGGTGAAGTTGAGTTAAAAGCTGATGGTGAAGCCAAATTATTAGAAGTTTACATCTAAGGATAAAAATTAGTCTGTAATAATGAAAGGTGCCCAAAAATCAAACGATATTGGACACCTTTTTATGTATTAACCCGATTCAAATTTCGGAGCTCAGATTATTATTCTTCGTTTGGCGATAGGTATTTGTATACGATGCCTGCGAGGATGGCACCAACAATAGGGGCTACCCAGAATAGCCATAACTGACCGATTGCCCAATCTCCTGCAAATAGAGCCTGTGAAGTGCTTCGGGCCGGATTCACCGAGGTGTTAGTGACAGGAATGCTAATCAGGTGGATAAGGGTTAGGGCCAAACCAATGGCTAAGCCAGCAAAGCCAACCGGAGCTTTAGAGTGAGTAGCTCCCAGTATTACTATTAAAAACATAAAGGTCATAACAAGCTCACATACCAATGCTGCAACCAAACTATAGCCACCCGGAGAATGCTCACCATATCCGTTAGCAGCAAAACCACCCAGTTCAAAACCAGACTTTCCGCTCGCAATCAGGTAGAGAATAAAAGCACCGGCTGTGGCACCTAATACTTGTGCAATAATGTATGGAAGGATATCTTTTGCCGGGAAGCGTCCGCCTGCCCATAGCCCCAAAGTAACGGCCGGATTAAGGTGACAGCCGGAAATGTGACCAATGGCATATGCCATGGTAACCACGGTTAATCCAAAGGCAATTGAAACGCCGGCAAAACCAATCCCCAATTCGGGATAGGCTGCAGCTAATACGGCACTTCCACAGCCACCCAATACGAGCCACCACGTGCCAAAAAATTCTGCTACTAATTTCTTCATAATTTAAGTACTTGATTAATAAAGAGAAGTAATTTAAGGTGTTATTCTTTAATAATCCACTTAGTTATGGTAAAGAAAGTATAGGCAACAAAAAAACGGCTCCCGTTACACCGTAACGGGAGCCGTTTTTGTATTATATCAGTTATTAAATAATTAATAAGTATCCTGAAGTGTTCTGATTAATAGATTATTCTTAAAGTTTTCGATTTTTGCATCTGTTTCAAATACAATGGTTTTGCTGGTACCCGGCAGTAAATCAAAATAATTGTCAGAGAACCAACCATCAACTTCGTCGAAACTGAAATAAACATTCTTAGCCAACTTATCAGTTTTAACTGTAATCTGATAGCCTTTCTCAACCTTGGTGACAGAAGAGCTTACCTTTGGTTGAGGTAGTGTTAAATCTTTTGCCTCTTTAAAGTAAGAAGTTGTTTCATATACTAATTTGTCATCGGCATATAACTTTGTTGATAATACTGCTTTAGATGCATCAATGTTATTAAGCACCTTTTTCAGACCTTGTTTAAAAATCACTGTTGATGTGTTCGCTTTAATGCTTACATCAGCATTGTGTTCCCAAAGAATACTGCCTTCAAAATCGAGTATGGCAAGCTCAAGTTTACCTTTTTTGTCGTCAAATTTGTCTGAAACACTATAAATAAGCAGGTCGCTTGTTTTGGTATCGGGAACTGCAATTAACGGCGCATAGGCTTTTCTGGTAAAGTATTGTAAAGCTTTCCAATTACCGAAGTAGTCAATGCTTGACCACGAAGCAACAGGCCAAACATCGTTTAGCTGCCAATACAAGCTACCCATAGTAGTCGGCATGTTAATGCGATGTCCTTCAATTCCGGTTCGGATACCTTCGGCCTGTAATAATAAACCAACGTAAAGGAATGATTCAAAATCTTTAGGATTACGGTAATAGTTATCCATGTATCGTTTGATGGTTGGATTACCAATAAACGAGCGCTGGTGCGATTTCATTACTTCCGAATTAATATCATAATCTTCCGGAATGCTATACTTCTTAACGGTTTTAAGCTCGGGGAATGACTGAAATCCATATTCGCTAACAAAACGAGCTGCTCCATCATGATAAGTAATAAAAGGAACATCCTGGAACCAAATACGCCAATCGTGCTCATCACCATCAATTTTACTGGTTCGTATGGTATCGCCAGCTTGCGGACTGGAAGCCCAATATTGTTTGGCAGGATCGTGTAATTTCACGGCACTAGGCAATACATCCAGGAAGATATCTTTATAGGCTTGCCACATGGCTGCAGCTCCTTCTGGTTGTTTCTTTTCATTATCTTCTTTCCAGCCCCAACCAAACCAGGCTCCTAAAATTTCGTTATTACCACACCAAAGGGCGATACTTGGGTGATTTCTTAAACGACGAACATTGTATTCCGCCTCTTCGCGAACACTTTCTAAAAACTCGGGATGACCAGGGTACATGTTACAGGCAAACATAAAATCCTGCCAAACCAAAATACCGTATTGATCACATAGGTCGTAAAAGATTTCTTTCTCATAAATACCGCCTCCCCATACACGCAGCATGTTAAAATGGCAATCGGCAGCCGATTTAATGATGTGTTCATATTTTTCAGGAGATACTCTGTCGAGAAAAACATCATTAGGTATGTAGTTGGCACCTTTCATAAACACAGGCTTTCCATTTAGTTTAAAGTAAAAGGAGCGACCAACTTCATCATCTTCCCGCACCAATTCTATGGTTCTTAAGCCAAGTGTATGTTCATATGTTTCGGAACCGGCATTGGAATTTAATTGCCCTTTTACTTTGTAAAGATGAGCATCACCCAACCCATTGCTCCACCAGCGCTGAGGATTTTCAATACTGAAATCAACCTTATAAGTGTGATTTCCGGTTTTAAGTTGCACCTTTTTATCGGCAACTTGCTGTCCGTCGATGCTAATTGTTAAGCTAGCTTCTTCATCTTTAGTGGCCTCGATTTCAAATACCGAAGTTAATTGAGCTACCTGATCATTAAGCGTATTTTGCTGCGTGTGAATGTTTTTAATTTGTGCGCTATTCCAGGCTTTAAGAGTTATTGGTTCCCAAATTCCGGACGTAACCAAACGTGGTCCCCAATCCCAGCCAAATTGATAAGGAGCCTTCCGAACATGGGGACTTACCCATTTTTCACCAGGAACCTTTCCTATTTTGGCCAGATCGTTAGGTGATGATTGTACCACATAAGGGTAGTTGTCGTATATATCCAAGCCTACTTTAATTGGCGAATGAAAATAAATGCGTAAACTATTCTCGCCTTCTTTCAACAAGTCTTTGCTGTCGGTGGTCCAGCCTCTGAACATGTTATCAGCCTTAAGTATTAATTTTTCGTTCAGATATACATCGGCATAGGTGTCGAGTCCGGCAAAATTCAATTCTATTTTGTCTTTGCTTAAAAGTGCCTGGTCGATGGTAAAAGAGGTTTTGTAAACCCAATCTTTTTTATCGATCCATTGTAAATCATGTTCGTTCAGTCTGTAAAAAGGATCTTTAATTAGATCATGGGCCAATAAATCGGTATGTACGCATCCGGGAACAGTAGCTGTGCGCCAATCATCCTTGTCAGCTTCACTAAATTGCCAACCTGTATCGATGGCCATTGTTGTTGCAGACTCTTTTGTGTTTTGCAGACCGCAGGATAACAGTCCCAGAAGGGCAAAAAGAGATAAAGTGTTGAATAGTTTCATATTTTATAATGTTTGTTTTTTCGTTATTGAAGTTTCAATATTATTATTCCTGTAATAAGTTTTAAAAACACATTTTAGCGCATGTAAAACTAATACGAGCTTTTATAATCCAAAGGTGTCAATTGTTTAAAAATATAAACAATATTTCGGATCGGAACATGTAAAGTAGTTGTCAACTGCCTTATTAACTGTTTTTACAGTGAAATATCGCAGTTGATTAATTACACGCATTACAAAATTGATCAACAGGATAAATATATTTACATGTCCTATCTTTAGAAAATTATTGGTTTAAATCAATAAAATTCCCAGAGGTTTGCCTCTGGAGCAACTTTTTCTCCCCGGAATTTCAGGGGACCTGACCGATTTATTGGCCTGAGGGGTTAATAAAGAACACTTTAAGAGTTATCTTTATTAATAGGCGAAACGACCCTGAGAATTCAATCTGATAACTATGAAGTTGAATTTAAACACATAAATAAATGGTGATAAAACTAATCGAGGTTCTCATATTTGCATCACTTTTGATGCTTTCTTTTTTGTTGATTACAAATCCTCAGGGGATTAATAAAAAGGCGAACAGGTGGTTTGGTGTTTTTATTCTTCAATGGAGTAGCTATTGGCTTGAGGAATATTTAATGAATATCGCAGGTATTCAGATTGATGTTGATGGCTTCTTAATTTTGAATTTAGTGCAGTTTTTAACCCCCGTCGCCTTCTTTATCTGCATTTTATATTTTACCGAGCCTGCCTATAGGTTTCGGGCAAAAGATTTTAAATATCTGATTGTACCTTTTTTATATTTACTTGTTGTGATTGCTAACAGATATACTGACAGGGATTTGTATAGTGCTCAATTATTATTGGTATTGGTACATGCTTTGTTTTACTCGGGATATTCGTTGATTAAAATCCGAAGACACAAGCAAAATATTCAGAAATATAGCTCTTCGATACGCGAAATTAACTTGAATTGGCTCGAATATATTATTATAGCTACGATTGGTATTACGGCTTGTATAAGCGTTTTTAATATAGTTTTTTATGAGTTACCACTGAATTTATTTATGAATATCACCATGCTGATAGTGATTTATTTTATAGCCTATAATGCATTAAAGCAGAGTGAAATTTTTCCGCAAGAAGTTCAGGAAGCAAAAAGTGAAATTCAAATGATCAGTGAAGGTGCAGATGATGAACCCAAACGGCAGTTGTTAACAGATGATCAGGTAAAAGCAACCATGGAACGTTTAGAGGAGCTAATGGCAGATAAAGAGTTGTATTTAAACAGTGATCTTAATCTCATAAAATTATCTGATCTTTTGGAGGTAACTCCACACCATCTTTCGTTTGTAATTAACAAAGGTTTTAATGTGAACTTTTTTATGTACGTAAATAAGTTTCGGGTCGAAAAGGCCAAGCAGATGTTGGCTGACAATAACAATAATAATTTGTCAATATTGGGTATTGCTTTTGAATCGGGCTTTAGTTCAAAAACTTCATTTAATACAACTTTTAAAAGGATAACCGGTCAAACACCTTCTGAATTCAAAAAAGGAAGTTCGAATTTATAAATATCGAACCTACTTCAAGTAAATCCAATAAAATCAGCTATTTTAGGATATGTTCTTTTTTATAAACCGGAACATTATAACGCCCCATCGTATCTATTTTTGCTCACAGAATTAATTATTTGATGAGCGAAGTATGGTAAAGTTTAAAACGATTTCAATATTGGTATTATTGCTGTTTTTTGTTGGCATTGTAAAGCTAATTGGGCAAAATACGGTACAGACAATTAAGGGACGTATTGTTGATGCAGACTCGGAAATCAGTATCCCGGGTGTTAATGTTGTTATTTTAGGAACGAGCCCACAGATGGGAACGATTACCGATATGCAGGGGTATTTTCTTCTTGAAGAAGTTCCCGTTGGACGATATAATATTCAAGTCAGTTTTATGGGCTATGAGCCAGCTGTATTATCCGAAGTGTTGTTAGGCTCGGGAAAAGAAGTGGTGCTCAATGTGGCACTTAAGGAAAAATACGAGCAGCTGAATGAAGTTGTGGTAAAACCTCAGCATCGTAAGGATAAAGCGCAGAATAATATGGCCATCTTGTCTGCACGGTCTTTTACGGTTGAAGAAGCCGGCCGTTTCGCCGGAGGCTGGAATGATCCATCGAGATTGGCTGGTTCTTTTGCTGGTGTTACCATGGCCGAAGGAGTTAATGATAACGCCATTGTGGTTCGTGGTAATTCACCTAAAGGATTGCTTTGGCGGCTGGAGGGAATTGAAATACCGGCACCTAATCATTTGAATGGCATTAATAATGGAGGTGGTATAGAAACGGTCTTTAGTGTTAATATGTTGGATAACTCTGACTTTTTTACGGGTGCATTTCCTGCCGAATACGGAAATGCCATGTCAGGCGTGTTTGATATGAAGCTGAGAAATGGTAATAACGACAGACGCGAATCAGCTATTCAAATAGGGAGCCAGGGAATTGATATTGGCTCTGAAGGTCCTTTTAAGCAGGGTGGCGAGTCTTCTTACTTATTTAATTACCGTTATTCAACCATGGGGCTGGTCGGACAAATTGCTGATTTGGATGTGGGATTACCAAACTATCAGGATTTAAGTTTTAAACTGTATTTGCCAACAGCTAAAGTAGGAGTGTTCTCGGTATGGGGAATTGGAGGAAAGAGCAATGTGGCTTTTGAACCGGATGAAAACCCAGACGAATGGGAAAATTCATGGGATAATAATGAGTATGACACCGGTTCTGAGATAGCTGCGGCAGGTATTAATCATCGTCTCAATCTTGGTCAGAAGAGTTATTGGTTTTCATCGTTGGCAGGTGCTTACGATGGATTTACTAATGTGAGCGATCAATTGCAACGCGATGGAACCATAATTCCTATAGCTGATCATCGTGAGAAAAATTACCGCTTAATTCTAAGTTCCTACCTCAATCATAAATTTGGTAATCGTCATACCAATCGCACTGGAATTTCGTATACGAACTTAACTTTTGATTTAGACATACAGGGAAATCCAAACCCAGGTGCTGAAGACGGATTGGTTAGAATTGCTGACCCAAAAGATCGCTCCTACATGGTGCAAACTTTTACCCAAAGTAAGATCAGGATTACTCCAACTTTTGATGTTAATGCCGGGCTTAATTTGAATTATTATGCATTGAATGAAGAATTTATTCCAGAACCCAGACTTGGTTTAAGTTGGCGCTTTGTTCCGAAACACTCTTTTAGTCTGGCATATGGAAAACACAGCCGTTTGGAGCCATTGCGTTTTTATTTGTCGCAAGATGATGCTGGGCAATACCTAAATCCTGATCTGAGGGTTACCAAGGCCCATCATTTTGTGTTTTCATATAACTGGCGAATTTCTGAAAATGTTAATCTAAAGTTGGAACCTTACTACCAACGATTGTTTGATGTGCCTGTGTTACCTGGTTCATCAGAATCATTGATTAATTACCAATGGGATATGTACTTTGAAGAGGCTCTGGTTAACGAAGGAACAGGAACAAACATAGGTTTGGATTTGACTTTGGAGCGTTATATGAAAAATGGTTACTATTATATGATCACTGCTTCATTTTTTGATTCGAAGTATAAAGGAGGAGATAATATAGAACGCAATACTTCATATAATCGAAATATGGTGATCAATTTGCTAGGAGGAAAAGAGTGGAAAGTGAGAGAAAACAACCTATTGAGCATTAATGGAAAGGTGGCATTGATGGGCGGCAATCGTTTTACACCGCCAAATCAGGAATTATCAAAGCAATCAGAGATGGTTATTTTGGATGAGTCAAAAGCTTTTGACTGGCAGGAAGATAATAAGTTGTTTGTCGATGTAGCCGTCAACTATCGTATTAACAGAAGCAGTGTTTCACATATTCTGATACTTCAGGGCAAAAATGCACTGATGACTGAAGAGATGTTTGGTTGGGCATATGATTTCAAAAAGGAAAAAGTAGTATCACACGGTATGACTATGGTCTATCCGTTTTTTAGTTACAGGCTTGAATTTTAAATCAACAAATGATAGGGAATGGAAGATAATTAGCAAAGACTATGATTTAGTACTATTAAAAGAAAAAATAACCGATCTTTTAATTTTATAACTCGCAAGCTTGATAAATTTATCCATTCTCACTTTAAGTGATTTAGAAATTAGTGGCTCATAAAATGTAGCTAGTATATAGGACAATAAGATAATGGTAATTGTAGTCGCTAATACAATCACATATTTATTGAAATAGGCTTCCAGATTATTAAAGATGATAAATCCAATATTCTGATGTAATAGATATAAAGGATAGGTTAACAATCCAAGTTTTGCGAATCTCGACAAGTTGATAATATTTAACTTTCCAAGTGAAATCAGCAAAATTAAAAGGTATGATAGCGTTATAACACTAACTACAATTATTGGCGAAAAGGTAGTATTATATTTCATTCCCATATCTGGCAATTTAGAAACAGCATGGTACAATGAAATAATGTAGGAGACAGATAATAATAGAACGTATCTGACTGAGAGCTTACTCTTGTATATCTGATAAAAAACCATTCCGGCAATAAAGTACGAACTCCAGCTAAATATCAGGTAAGTGTTTAGAGTTCTTATTATTGAATATCTATTAAGTGGGATGTAAAGTAATGTAAGTATTAACCAAATATATATGAAATAGTCCAGTTTAATCGTTTTGATCTTATTTACGATTAAGCAGGTACCTATTATAAAGATGTAAAACTTCATTTCCACAAATAGACTCCAATATACACCATCTATGTTTTCAACTCCCATATAGTTTTGAAACATTGTTAAGTTCCATAGGAATTGGTCAAAATAATTATGAAAATTTGGCGCCCCCAGCATCAATGTGATTATAAAGGTCATTGAAACTGAGATCCAATAAATCGGATATAGTCGCGATATCCTTGATATGGCAAACTTAGAAATTGAGCCGTGCGAGATTGATAGGGAAATAACAAAGCCACTAATTATAAAGAATAGATCGACACCTAAATATCCGTATTTGAAAATTTGGCCAATGTTGTGAAAACTTAAATTTGTCATACTGTCAGCTGCATAACCTCGAAAGAAATAGTGATAAAGTACAACACTTAAAGCAGCTAGAAACCTTAACAAATCTATTTGATAGATTCGATTACCTTTTACCATAATGTTTTGAAAAGAAGCAAATTATGAGAAAGATTATTGATTGTCAAGTAAAGAATGAAAATTATTAATGAGTTGGTTTGTGTGACTTACTTCTTTAGCGTATGTAGAGTGTTCTTGTATTATTGGGTAGTTGTAGGTTACTATCTATAATATATTTAATAAGTATAGAAGCTTATTGTTTAAAGGGCTTCAGCAAGAATTTTAATACGATCCATGAATTATTTGAACAAAATCTTATTCTCTGATGAGGAGAGCTGATTATAATCAATAATTGCTAACCAAACATAGGTGTATATAAGCAGATCATTTAATCACTCTATTTATAGCATTTGAAGAATCTATATTTCTTGTTCTTGATGAGTGTTGGAAAGCAAATCGGAAAAGAACATCAAAATGGTGACGTTCCTTTATAAGGATTTTTGTGTTGACGTCATTTAAATCTATCACGGAATAGCTGAATATGGTCATGTTTTTAACAAAACAATGTCGTCGGAAGCTGTGCTTAAGTTAAAGAAAATGAGCTTTGAGAACAATAGTAGAGTTTAAATAAAGAAAAATTTCTACTTTTAATATGGAAATAATTCTGTAATTTATAATTGAAAATGAAAGTGTTGCTGTGTTTATTTTTAATAATTATAAATAGCAGGAGTTTGTCAAAATTGTAATGTAGAGTTTGCAAATATTTCCAATAAGCTTTTAGATTTGTAGGTATAATTTAAAAGAATGCAATCATTTTTTGAAACACATCGCTATCTGTTAGAGCACCTTGGCAACCCTGTACGCCGCGAATTAATGAATGAAATTAATTGGGAGCACAGGTTAATTGGAATTAAAGGTGCAAGAGGAGTTGGCAAAACAACATTCCTGCTCGATTTTGCTAAATCGCTGTTTGGCTATAATAAAAGTTGCTTATACGTAAACTTAAACAATCTATATTTTACTGAGCGATCAATTATCTCATTTGCCGATGAGTTTCGAAAAAAAGGTGGTAAAACTCTAATTCTGGATCAGGTATACAAATATCCGGATTGGTCGAAAGAGTTGCGCTATTGTTACGATAATTTTCAGGACTTAAAAATTGTATTCAGTGGTTCGGCCGTGATGCGGTTAGTTGATCAGAACCCGGACCTGAAAGATTGTGTAGCCGTATATCGTTTGGATGGATTCTCATTTCGTGAGAGTCTGAACCTGACTACTAAAAATAAGTTTGAAACTTATACACTTGATGAGATATTAAACAATCATCAGGAGATAAGCCGAGAAATCACATCGAAAGTTCGACCACTGGCTTATTTTAATGATTATCTGGAACATGGTTATTATCCATTTTTTCTGGAGAAGCGCAATTATTTAGAAAATGTGGTAAAAAATATCAACCTGATCTTAGAGATTGATATATCGTACCTCGAGCAAATAGAATTGAAGTATTTGCCCAAATTGCGTAAATTACTCTACTCTATTGCAAAAACGGCTCCGTTGCAACCCAATGTGAGTCGCTTGAGCCAGGAGATTGAAACATCGAGGGCTACAGTGATGAACTATCTGAATTACCTCAAGAACGGACGTTTGATTAATATGCTGTACGAGGATAGTGAATCCACCAAAAAACCATCGAGAATATATATCCAAAATCCTAATGTATACTATTCGTTGATGCATGGCGAGGTTAGTCAGGTAAATATGAATAAAACATTCTTCTTGAATCAATTGGCTTATCGACATCAGGTTAATGTGTCAAAAGTGAGTGATTTCAAGGTGAATAACGAGTTGGAGTTTCATATTGGAGATGATAAATCCAACAAAAAAACATTGGGAGAAAACGAATACCTGGCGCACTACATGCTGGAGGTGGGTGAAGGAAATCAAATACCATTATGGCTGTTTGGTTTCTTGTATTAAGAATTTTATTTGAAACATTATAATTAAAATAACCAATTAATTATTAGGAGTATATAAAATGGCTAAAGAAAAAAAGTTTATTACGTGTGATGGTAACCACGCCGCTGCTCATATTGCATATATGTTCAGTGAAGTAGCTGCTATCTACCCGATTACGCCATCGTCAAATATGGCGGAAAACGTGGATGAATGGGCTGCTGCCGGTAGAAAAAATATCTTCGGTGAGACAGTAAAGGTTGAGGAAATGCAGTCGGAAGCTGGTGCAGCAGGTGCTGTTCACGGATCTTTACAGGCTGGTGCTTTAACTTCTACATTTACGGCATCACAGGGATTGTTATTGATGATTCCAAACATGTACAAAATTGCCGGTGAATTATTACCAGGTGTTTTCCACGTAAGTGCTCGTAGTTTGGCTGCTCAGGCACTATCTATTTTTGGTGATCACTCAGATGTAATGTCAACTCGTCAGACAGGTTTCGCTATGTTGGCTACCGGTTCTGTGCAGGAAGTTATGGATTTAGCTGCTGTGGCTCACTTAACTTCTATCAAGTCACGTGTACCTTTCTTACATTTCTTCGATGGATTCCGTACTTCTCACGAGATTCAGAAGATTGAGGTATTAGAAAATGAAGACTTGGCTGGTCTTGTTGATCAGGAAGCTCTTCAGGCTTTCCGTGATAACTCACTAAACCCTGAGCACCCAGTAACTCGAGGTACTGCTCAAAACCCTGATGTATACTTCCAGGCTCGTGAAGCTGCTAACCCATTCTACGACGCTTTACCTGACATGGTAGCAGAGTACATGGATGAGTTAAGTAAGATCACTGGTCGTAAGTACCGTCCATTCGATTATTATGGTGCAGAAGATGCAGAAAATGTAATCGTTGCAATGGGTTCTATTACAGAAACTATCCGCGAAGTAATTGATAGCCTAACAGCTAAAGGCGAAAAAGTTGGTTTGATTGCGGTGCACTTATACCGTCCATTCTCAGCTAAATACTTCATGGAAGCATTCCCTAAGACTGCTAAGAAAATTGCTGTATTGGATCGTACTAAAGAGCCAGGAGCTAACGGTGATCCTTTATACCTGGATATTCGCGACTTGTTCTACGGAAAAGAAAATGCACCGGTTGTAGTTGGTGGTCGTTATGGTCTTTCTTCAAAAGATACAACACCAGCAATGATGTTGAGCGTATTCGAAAACTTGAAGCAAGACGAGCCTAAGAATCAATTCACTGTTGGTATTGTTGATGATGTAACCCATACTTCATTACCATTGTTGCCAGAATTCTCTTTAGGTGATGAAAGTACATTCGAAGGTAAATTCTATGGTTTAGGTTCTGATGGTACTGTAGGTGCTAACAAGAACTCAATTAAGATTATTGGTGATAACACGGATAAGTATGCTCAGGCTTACTTTGCTTATGACTCTAAAAAGTCGGGTGGTATCACAATTTCTCACTTGCGCTTTGGTGATACGCCAATTCGTTCACCTTATTTGGTAAATACTCCTGACTTTGTAGCTTGTCACGTACCTGCTTATTTGCACATGTACGACATGTTGAAAGGTTTAAAAGAAGGTGGTACTTTCTTATTAAACTGCTCATGGACTGAGGCTGAGTTAGAATCTCATTTACCAGCTCACGTGAAGCGTTACATCGCGGATAACAAGATTAAATTCTATACAATTGATGCCACTCACATTGCCAAAGAAATTGGTTTGGGTAACCGTACCAATACCATTATGCAGTCGGCCTTCTTCAAAATTGCAGAGGTAATTCCTTATGCAGATGCTGTTGAGCAAATGAAGAAAGCGATTGTTAAGTCTTTCGGTATGAAAGGTGAGAGCATCGTTAATATGAACTATCAGGCTGTTGATAAAGGTGGTGAGGTTAATGAAATCTCTATCCCTGCATCATGGGCTAATGAAGCAGCTGAAGTTGTTTTCCCAACAAACGAGAAAGCTCCTCAGTTCATCAAAGACTTCGTATTCCCTGTAAATGGTCAAAAAGGTGATGATCTTCCGGTAAGTATCTTTAAAGGCCGCGAAGATGGTACATTGCCTGCTGGTACAACTGAATATGAAAAGCGTGGTATAGCAGTTGATGTTCCTGAGTGGAACGTTGATAACTGTATCCAGTGTAACCAGTGTGCTTATGTTTGTCCTCACGCTGCAATCCGTCCTTACTTATTAGACGAAAAAGAATTAGCAGGCGCTCCTGAAGGAACAACTTCTAAGAAAGCTAATGGTAAAGGATTCGACGGTCTTCAGTATCGTATACAGGTAAGTGCGTTAGACTGTACTGGTTGTGGTAACTGTGCCGATGTTTGTCCGGCTAAGACAAAAGCACTTGAGATGAAGCCACTTGAAACACAACAAGCTGAAATTGCTCGTTGGGATTATATGGTTGAAGAAGTGTCGATTAAAGATGATATTACACCTAAGACTCAAAACGTAAAGTCTTCTCAGTTTGCTCAGCCATTGTTTGAGTTCTCTGGTGCTTGTGCAGGTTGTGGTGAGACTCCGTATATCAAGTTAATCACACAATTATTTGGTGATCGCATGATGGTGGCTAACGCTACTGGTTGTTCATCAATTTACGGTGGTTCTGCTCCGGCAACACCTTATCGTGCCAATAGTGAAGGTAAAGGTCCAGCTTGGGCTAACTCATTATTTGAAGATAACGCCGAGTTTGGTTTAGGTATGGCTACTGGTGTTAAGAAGCTGCGTGACCGTATCGAGCGTAAGATGAATGAGTCGATATCCGAAGTTGGAGCAGAAACAAAAGCTGCTTTCGAAAAGTGGTTAGAGACGAAGGAAAATGGTGATGCAAATGTTGCTCCTTCTAAAGCTGTTGTTGCAGCTCTTGAAAACGAGTCGCATGCTGTAGCTAAAGAAATCTTAGCATTGAAAGACTACTTGTCTAAGAAGTCTGTTTGGATCTTCGGTGGTGACGGATGGGCTTATGACATCGGTTACGGTGGTTTAGATCACGTAATTGCTTCTGGTGAAGATGTAAACATCCTGGTAATGGATACTGAGGTTTACTCTAACACAGGTGGTCAGTCATCCAAGTCAACTCCTGTAGGTGCTGTTGCTAAATTTGCTGCTTCAGGTAAGCGTATTCGTAAGAAAGACCTTGGTTTAATGGCCACTACTTACGGTTATGTATACGTAGCTCAGGTTTCTATGGGTGCTAACCAGGCGCAGTACTTTAAAGCACTTAAAGAAGCTGAAGCTTATCCAGGACCATCATTAATCATTGCTTATTCTCCATGTATTGCTCACGGTTTAAAAACTGGTATGGGTAAAACACAGGCTGAAGGAAAAGCTGCAGTAGAGTGCGGATACTGGCACCTATACCGCTACAACCCGATGTTGGAGAACGAAGGTAAGAATCCATTTACTTTGGACTCTAAACCTCCACAATGGGATAAATTCCAAAGCTTCTTAATGAATGAGGTTCGTTATACAGCTCTTGCTAAGTCATTCCCAGAGGATGCGAAAGTATTATTCGCAGAATCAGAAAAGAATGCTAAATGGCGTTACAGCTCATACAAGCGTTTGAATGATTTGGAATATGAAGTGATTGAGTAATCAACTCTGATTAGATATAATGAAAGCCGTTTCCTTTGGGGAGCGGCTTTTTTTGACTTCGTTTGTCAACAAAAGTAGATTACTTAAAGAGTATATCTCAAAAGCTTAAAATACATTTCGATAGGCTTTATTGTTCACTTAATCAGGCTGATATGTGTTTTGGGAGCATTTGTAACTACTCAGGTTATGTATTTGCCTGTAGTGTATTGAAAGTTAAGATGTTTTTAACTTCTAACTAAGTTCGAAAAGCTTCTTGCACTAAGGCGCAAAAATCAGATATTAAAACTTTGAACATTTAGCATTTTTAATCTTGACGTACTAAGCGTGAAACTGATTGGTACAATTAACCTTGTTTTTAACTCATTCGAGTACATGAGCAATTACATGCAAACTTTATTTCTCGCATGTAATTATATAGTTTATTTCTATAGGTCTGAAATACAAAAACAGCCCATTTCCCCACGTGCCAAAAAGCTAAAACTATAAATATTGATGAGCCAAATGACACAGATGTGCCATATGGCTCATTTTTCCATATTGTTATTAATGAGATGGGATTTAGTTTTTCATATCAATAAGATGCTGTGGTTCAGGTGGGTGTGTTGGTTTTGATTTGGTGATACAATAGGTTCAGATAAGTATGGCATTGGACTTGACTATGGAGGAGGCATAAATCCGAATCAGTTGTCTAACTAAAACAAATCATTATGAATGCGATCCTTGCTTTTGTACCGATATTACTCACCATTGTTTTGATGGCAGGTTTTAACTGGGGAGCTAAAAAAGCTTTGCCACTTTCCTGGATATTGGCAGTGCTGATTGCACTGTTCTATTGGAAAATCGACCTGTTAAATGTGACTGCTTACTCTTTCTTTGGGGTGTTAAAGGCGCTTGATATTCTGATTATCATTTTTGGCGCCATTTTAATTCTTAATACGCTAAAAATTTCAGGAGCCATGGCTGCCATAAATAATGGTTTTCAGGGAATCACTCGTGATAGAAGGGTGCAAGCCATTATCATTGGTTATATGTTTGGTGCTTTTATCGAAGGAGCAGCCGGATTTGGAACACCTGCTGCCCTGGCAGGTCCTTTATTGGTAGGCTTGGGATTTCCGCCTTTGGCAGCCGCCATTGTAGCTTTGATATTCAATAGTGTTCCGGTGGCATTTGGAGCAGTTGGAACGCCGGTTTTCGGTGCCATGAGCACCTTATCCACCAATTTATCGGATGTTGGTGCCGATCCAACATTGTTTCAAACGGTATTAACCAAATGGATTGCTTTACCAAATGCTTTAGCAGGTACTCTATTGCCACTGATTGGCATTATGATTATGACCCGCATATTTGGTAAGAAAAAATCAATAATGCCTGCATTGGAGGTAGCTCCTTTTGCCATTTTTGCCGGTTTATCTTTTATGATACCCTATACATTAATAGCAGTGGCTTTTGGACCTGAGTTGCCAAGTTTGGTAGGTGCCTTTGTGGGATTGGGCATTGTGGTTTTTGCTGCTAAAAAAGGATTCTTAGTGCCCAAGAATACCTGGGATTTTCCAGAAAAATCGATGTGGAGTAAACACTGGATGTCAAACACTGATACCGGGCAAATTGTAGAATCAAAAATGCCTTTGTTTAAGGCTTGGGCGCCCTATTTTCTGATCGCAATTATCTTAGTGATTACACGTATTCCTGCTTTTGGTTTAAAAGGAATATTGGCCGCTCAGCAAATTACTATTAATAACCTGTTTGGTATCGAGTCGTTAGATTATTCATTAAAGTGGGCTTACCTGCCTGGTACCATTCCATTTATTCTGGTAGCCATTTTGAGTGCATTTTATTATAAAATGAAGGCTAAACAAGTGAAACGTGCCTGGAAGCTTACTTTTAATCAGATCAAAGGAGCTGCAATTGCCCTGTTTAGTGGTGTGGCTCTGGTACAAATAATGCTTAATTCTGGAGCCAATGGTGCTGGTTTCGAAAGTATGCTAACAGAAATGGCGCGTGCTACTGCAGATCTTTCAGGAAGAGCCTATCCGGTATTTGCTCCCATCATAGGTATTTTGGGCGCTTTTATGTCGGGTTCGGCAACCGTATCCAATATACTTTTCGCCTCTTTTCAGTTCGAGACAGCCACTCTGTTGGGTTTACCGCAAATATTAATTGTTGCCATGCAAGGCATTGGTGCAGGTGTTGGCAATATGATATGTGTTAACAATGTTGTGGCTGTTTCGGCGACGGTAGGCTGTATCGGTTCGGGGGGCTTTATCATTCGAACGAATGCTAAGCCGGTTCTTATCTATTATTTGATCATATTGATTGCTTTGGGCGCATTCATTTTTTCAGGATTTAATCCATTGTCATTATAAAATTTTTGAATCATGTTAACGGGGGAATATAAATCATTATACCAATCACTGTCGGGGGTGATTGATACAAAGCGAATGTATCACGATACCTTGCATACATTAGCTTTTGGTACAGATGCCAGCTTTTACCGCTTAATTCCGAAGTTGGTTATAAAGGCTAAAAATGTGGATGAGGTGATTGCGATAATACAGGAAACCTCCCGGAGAAATATAGCTGTTACCTATCGGGCAGGAGGAACCAGTTTGTCAGGACAGGCCATCTCAGATTCGGTATTGGTGATTGCCGGTGAGCATTGGAAAGGGTACGAGATATTGGATGGAGGTGAGCGTATTCGTTTGCAGCCCGGTATTGTTGGATCAAGAGCCAACACGGTTTTGGCATCTTATGGTCGAAAGATAGGACCCGATCCGGCTTCCATCAATGCTGCCATGATTGGAGGAATAGCTGCCAATAATGCCAGTGGTATGTGTTGCGGTACGTCTGAAAACTCGTATAAAACAGTAGACAGCATGAAGATTGTTTTTCGGGATGGCTGTTTATTGGATACGGGCGATGAAGCAAGCCGAAAGCAATTTTTGCAAAGCCATGCTCAGCTTATCGATGATGTAAATAACCTGGTTGAGGCCGTAAATGCGAATGAACCGCTTACGCAACGGATTAAGGATAAGTTCAAAATGAAAAATACAACAGGCTACAGTTTAAATGCCTTTGTTGATTTTAAAGATCCGTTTGAGGTAATTGAACACATCATGATTGGTTCAGAAGGAACGCTTGGTTTTATTGCCGAGATAACCTACAAAACCGTTGTGGAGCATGCTCATAAAGCCAGTTCGCTGATGATTTTTCCTGATATCGAAAAAGCATGTAATGCTGTGTCGATGCTGAAAAATACACCGGTAGCTGCAGTAGAGCTAATTGATCGGGCTGGTCTTCGCTCGGTGGAAGATCAGGATGGCGTACCAGCATATCTAAAAACGTTGTCGAAAGATGCCAGTGCTATTTTGGTAGAAACCCGGGCATCGGATAACGATTCCCTGACTGCTCAGATAGATATCATTCTGGATACGATTAAAGAAATTCCATCCGAATTACCGCTGACCTTTACTTCTATTCCGGCACAGTTTAATGCTTTATGGAAAATACGAAAGGGATTATTTCCTTCGGTTGGCGCCATTCGTAAAACCGGAACCACTGTTATTATTGAAGATGTTACTTTTCCGGTACCGCAATTGGCCTCGGCCACATTGGATTTGCAAGCTTTATTCCGGAAATACGAATACAGCGAGGCCGTAATTTTTGGACATGCACTGGAAGGTAATCTGCATTTTGTTTTTACCCAGGATATGGGAGATCCAATGGAAGTGAAACGATACGATGCTTTTATGCAGGATTTGGTGAATTTGGTGGTTGATAAATACGATGGAGCATTAAAAGCTGAACACGGAACCGGTCGTAACATGGCTCCTTTTGTTGAAAAGGAATGGGGAAGTGAAGCTTATGAACTGATGAAGAAGATCAAAGCCATCTTCGATCCCGGGTATTTACTTAATCCGGGAGTGATCTTAAATAATGATCCAGAATCGCATTTGAATAATCTAAAGCCTTTACCACCCGCCTTTGAAAAGGTGGATAAATGTATTGAATGTGGTTTTTGTGAGCCTACATGTGTAGCCAATGAATTAACGCTATCTCCACGTCAGAGAATTGCAACATATCGCGAAATCAGTCGATTAAAAGCCAGTGGAGAAAAGCCTCATGAAGCGGCTGCTTTGGTAAATGCTTTTCAATATGCAGGTGATGAAACATGTGCAACCGATGGTTTATGCGCCTTAAGCTGTCCGGTAAATATCGATACGGGTAAGCTAATTAAAGAGTTAAGGTTTAATAAGCATACGCCAAAACAAAATAAGATTGCCACCTGGTTGGCACAACATATGGACTTGGTAACGCGGATTTTACGAAAAGTACTGTGTATGCTCAATGTGGTTCATACCATATTAGGTAGCCGAACCATGTCGGCCATATCCAAATGCATGTATAAGTTTTCGGGTAAAAAAATACCCTTGTGGAATAAGTACATGCCCAAAGCTTCTAAGAAAATTTATATACCTGAAATTAATCCGGATAATCCGCGTAAAGTGGTGTATTTTCCATCCTGTATTAATCGTTCCATGGGGCCTTCAAAGGATCAGAGTAAAGAACAGTTGACATCTGTATTTGAAAGGTTGATCCTAAAAGCTGGGTATGAGATTATTTATCCTTTTAAGATGAATAGCTTATGCTGCGGAATGTCGTACTCGAGTAAAGGATTTAAAGAACAAGGCCTGATGAAATCTCAGGAATTGGAAGAGGCCTTGCAACAGGCAAGTATAAATGGGAAATACCCTGTTGTTTGTGATATGAGTCCGTGTTTGTATACCATGAAGGAAAACATGCAGGATCGCCTTAAATTATATGAACCTGTAGAATTTATTCTCAAGTATTTAAAAGATTACCTGGAATTTGAGCCTATTGACAAAACGGTATCGGTGTTTGCCGTGTGCAGTATGAAAAAGATGGGAATGGACGCAAAACTGGTTGAATTAGCCGAAATGTGTGCGACCAAAGTGGTTAAACCCGATACCAATTGTTGTGGCTTTGCCGGAGATCGTGGATTTTCATATCCGGAGCTTAATAAACACGGATTGCGAAATTTGAAAATTCAGTTGCCACATGAAGTACAAAAAGGTTATTCAACTTCAAGAACCTGCGAAATAGGATTATCCAAGAATAGTGGAGTCAGTCACGAATCGATTGTTTACTTGGTGGATAAGGTGACGAAGCCCTTACAATCCTATGCCAGCAAAGTACTAATTACAATTGCTGCGCTAGTAATATCATGTTTGGGTATGAATCCTTTAAAGGCACAGGATAAGCCAACAGTGAAGCTGAGTGGATTTGTATCCAGTGAAGCTATTTTTGATAGCCGTAAGGTGGTTTCGGCTCGGGATGGAGATGTGATTTTATATCCTGCACCTAAAAGCATCGACGATAATGGTGTTGATATAAATGAAAAGGGCGATTTTTCATTTCTAAGTATTCATAGTCGTTTGCGAGCCAAAGCCGGAGGTGTGAATTTATGGGGAGGAAAGTTGAGTGGGCTAATTGAATTTGATTTTGTCGGATCAACCAATGCCTATATTGGTTTGGTAAGAATGCGACATGCCATGGTGCAGCTCGACTATAGCAAAACAAGTATTTTGTTTGGTCAATATTGGCATCCCATGTTTGTTACCGGTTGTTTTCCTGCTATTTCATCGTGGGGAGCATCAGCACCAATCTCTGTGCTAGCCCGAAATCCGCAAATTAGGATTAGCCATCAGTTATCAGATAAATTCAGAGCATCTGTTGCAGCTGTATCACAATTCGATTTTAAATCTTCGGGGCCCGATGGAGTTAGCAATGTTTATCTCCGACAGTCATCAATGCCCGAATTGGATGTGCACTTTGAATATGGAAGCAAAGGGAAAAGCCTTATTGGATTTGTTGCCGGTACTAAGAAAATTGTTCCACGACAACTCAATTCATTAGGCAATTATGTGGATGAAAGTATTCGAAGTTATCATGCTCTGGCTTATACAACTTTGAAATTTAAACCTGTTCATGTTAAGTTGCAGGCCATCTATGCCGAAAATGGTTCTGATATGTTATTACTGGGTGGTTATGGAGTGAGTCATATCGACTCGCCAACTGAAAAATACACCTATACACCATTAAGTACGTTAAATTATTGGGGCGAAATTGTTACCCAGGGTTCCAAAGTAAAGTTTGGTTTGTTTGCCGGTTGGGCAAAGCAACTTGGTAGTAAAGATACAATAGCCGATGGTAATGCAGTCTTTGCCCGCGGTAGTAATCTGGATTATGTGGCACGTATTGCACCGCGCATAATACTTGGTAACAAAGCGGTGAAGGTGATGTTTGAGCTAAATCAAACCTTTGCGGCGTATGGAGTAGCCGATGAAAAATATAAAATTTCGAATGCAGAGACAGTCGGTAATACAAGGCTGCAATTGCATGTGATGTATAGTTTCTAGTTTTCGGGATAAATTCAGGAGAGTTTTCATTTTATTAACTACATAGGGTTAGGTAGTTTCCCGGCGGTTGTTTGGCAACCGAACAAAATGAGAACTCTCCTTTTTCTTAAACCCGGATATGTATTAGACCTTCGTAATGAGGATTAATAATGCAAAATCACAGGGGGTTATGGAGATGAATCATTACATCGCTATGGTGAAAAGAGATAAATTATAGAAACGTTTTGTGATGAAGCTGTTTCATTACGTAATCGATTTTCAATTGCATATTGCAGGTTAAATCATCAGTTATTAGTGACTTTAAAATTATCAATGATCTGATTAATAAAAAATTATGATTATATTGTGTGTTGAGTTCAGGGGTTTTTACAGAAATTTTGATGTGAAAGAACAGATGCTTACATACTAATGTCATAAAGGAGATGGTATTATTCAAAAAACGATTCATATTAGTCTGTTTGCAATTATTATTGATTGCACCTTCAATATTTGCTCAACCCAATACCATCAAGAAGATATTGGTTTTACATTCTTATCATCAGGGGCTGGAATGGACCGATAATGTCACCTATGGAATCAAGCAGGCATTTGAGGATTATGATGAGGAAATAGAATTGTATTTTGAGTATCTGGATTCAAAGCGCTATCCCGATACCCTTCATTTTAGCTTGATTCAGAATTACCTGAGACACCGCGAAGTTCAAACACGATTCGACCTGATTATTTCGGTCGATGATGATGCTTTAAGGTTTTTGATTCAAAACAGGCAGGAATTATATAGGGATATACCGGTTGTGTTTTGTGGGGTGAATAATGGCATTCATTCTGCCAGGCATGATTCATTGATTACCGGAATTAAAGAACGGCCGGATTTTTTAGCGACGCTCAATCTAATGCATCAATTACATCCGAAAGTTGATGATGTTTATGTGGTTAACGATGTTAGAACAACAACAGCACAGTTAAATCGTAGTATATTAGATTCTCTTCAGAGTAAGCAGCCGTTTAACTTACATTATATCGACGATGTTAGTTTGGAGCAATTAGCTGATCATATTCAAAAGCTTCCATCAAATTCTCTTATTTTCCTGTTGACTTTCAATAAGGATAACAAAAAACAGTTCATTTCTTTTAAGGAAGAAGTACGCTTGGTTGCTAAAAATGCTAAGGTACCTATCTATTCCAACTGGAGTTTCTTTCTAAATCGTGGTATTGTTGGTGGCTATCTCTTAAGTGGTGAGAGACATGGTAATCGTGCAGCTCAAATTGCCATAAGAGTGCTACAAGGTGAGCATCCACAAGATATAGGAATCAAATCAAGCAGCGAAGGTGAGTTTCAGTTTGATTATAATCAACTTAAAAAATACAATATTGATCGGAAACAACTGCCCGAGTCAAGTGTGATCATTAATAAGCCAATTGATTCTTATGTGTTTGATAAAACGCAAATAGCCATTATCATTGGAGTGTTTTTAATTAGTTCCTTGGTAATTATTGTTTTATCCCGATCCATTAAAAAGCGGATCAAAGCAGAAAAAGAACTGTTAGTAAAGCAGGAGTACCTGGCGATTGCTTTTGAGCAGCAGCGCCTGATGGCTGAGATTGTGACCTATCTGAATTCCACCAATGATTTCACCTTGGTAATTGATAAGGTGTTGAATGCCATTGCTAAAACCACCAATATCGGTAAGGTAAGTGTTTACAGTTTTACCAATGATGAGATGATTGGTCATATTATTGGTTCGCACACATCTGATCAAAACAGCAGCATAATTGAACTGGAGCGTAAGAATGTTTTTAAGATTAAGAAGATTATTGATCGAATATTGAATAATGAAACAATTATTAGTGCCGATTTATCGGAGTTTACCAAAGACGAACAAGAGTTTTACGTATCCAGGGGGGTTAAGTCAGTATTGTTAATTCCGATAAAAGTAACAGATAAGATTATTGGTGTAGCAGGATTTGCTTATCCGGATCATCATAAATGGGATGATGATGAACTAAGGTTACTAAATACTTTGGTGCGAATGATTGCAAATGCCTGGGAGCGGAATTTTCAGATGAATCAATTTCTGGATATGGAAAAGCAGCATGCAGAAGCCATCCGCGTCATGGAACAAACTTCTCGTTTAGCATCGATTGGCGTTATTACAGGCGGCATTACCCATGAAATTAATCAGCCGCTTAATGCCATTCGAATTACAACGGATACCATGTTGCGAAAAGCCAAGAAGACAAACGGTGATTTGGCTGCCTATATGGTTCGTAAGCTAAATGCTATTGCCGAAGGAACAAGCCGAATTGATGGTATCGTTAAGAATATGCGGAATTATTGGGTTAATCCGGTGCCCGATGCCGAAGAAAAAGAAGAAATTGACTTGAATGATGTATTGGCAGATGCATTGAAATTATTAAAACGTCAGATCAGAAATCATGGCATCCACTTAAAAGTGAAACAAGCCATCGGTAACCTGAACCTGAAAGGCAACAAAATTCAATTGGAGCAGATTGTTATTAATTTGGTGGTTAATGCTATACAGTCGCTTAATGAAGTGGAGCGGGAAGAGAAGCGCATATTAATCAGAACACATAAACGTAAGACTGGCATTCAATTAACGGTGGAAGATAATGGAAAAGGCATTGAGGATGCTGTGGGTGATCAGTTGTTCGATCCGTTTTACAGTACTAAAAAAAAGCGGGGTGGTTCAGGACTTGGCTTGGCCATTGTTCGCACCTTTGTTTTAAAGATGAATGGTTCTATTCGATTTGAGAATATTGAAGGAGAAGGGGTGCGCTTTATTATTGTTTTTAAAAATCCTGAATCATGAAAATACTCGTTGTTGAAGATGATTTACTAAGTCGGGAAGCCATTGTCGAATTTTTATCCGATGAGATGGAGCATGAAATCGTATCGGCCGAAGATGCCAATCGTGCTCTGGAACTTTTGAGTGAGAACCGTTTCCAGTTAATAGTGTCTGATATAAAAATGCCGGGTATTAGCGGGATAGAACTGCTTAAACGGGTGAAGGAAAATTACAAGGCAACGGAAGTAATATTGATGACAGGATTTTCAGAAATCAATAACTCAATAGAAGCTTTGCGTTGGGGGGCTGCCGATTATTTGCTAAAGCCGGTTAACATCGAAGAATTAGCACATGCCATTGATCGTATTCAGGATAAGCTTGAGCTGATTTCGGAGAATACTGAACTAAAAGCCTCGGTTGAAGAGATGGGGTCTCAGGTCGATCTGTCTGAAAAGAAGCTACAGGCCTTACAAAGTACCATGAGAACCATTCAGCAAAGTGGAGAACTGGCTGTTTTCTCGAACCATATGCGGCAGGTTGTTGATTTATCAATGAAATTTCATAATAGCCGGGATGTCCCGGTTCTCATCCAGGGAGAAACAGGTACGGGCAAGGAAATGATTGCCCGACTGATTCATTATGGTGATAACGAGAATTTGCAAGAGCCTTTTATCCCTGTAAATTGTGCGGCCTTATCGCCACAATTATTCGAGAGTGAATTGTTTGGTTATGAACAAGGTGCTTTTACCGGAGCCAATGTTAAAGGAAGAATTGGTAAGATGGAACTGGCGCAGGGTGGAACCTTGTTTTTAGATGAAATAGGCGAATTACAGCCAGAGATGCAGGCAAAACTGTTGCGTGTGTTACAACAAAAAGAATTCTACCGCGTTGGGGGTGATAAACTGATTAAGCTGGATGTGCGTTTCGTTTTCGCAACCAATAGGAACTTAAAGCAAATGATCCAGGATCAGGCCTTTCGCTCCGATTTATACTACCGAATGGAAAGTGGCCTGATTCACTTAAAACCATTAAGAGAGAAAACGGAAGAAATTGTGCCTTTGGCGCAGTATTTTATGGAGCAATTTACCCGGAATCGGCAGAAAGCATTTCGCTTTATAAGCAAGCCGGCTCAGTCGATTTTGGAAAAGCATCCCTGGCCGGGAAATGTTCGTGAGTTGGAGAATGCCATTGAAAGGATTGTTTTATTATTCGACGAAACAGAAATCCAGCCAAAGCATTTAACTCATTTGTATAACGATGATGATCAATTGCACCCTGAAAAAACGGCCAATGCAAACTACTTTGTACCCGGGGAATTGGTTCTTCCGCCAGAGGCCTTTTCACTGGAGCAGTTAGAGTTGGAGATCATTGATAAAACCATGACACGCTTTAATGGTTCGAAAACTAAAACGGCTGATTATTTAGGAATCACTCGCTTTGCTCTTCGCAGTCGACTGAGGAAACTGGAGGAGCGAAACAGTTCTTAAGCATTTGCTATCTAAAAATTAAAATTCCCGTTATTCTGGACAAGCTGTGTATCTTGATACTCACATCTTGATATTTGATACTTTTCTGGCTAATCCAGATTAGATTTGTTCGTTAGTTTTTTATGTGAATCAAGAGTTAAAGTCTTCGTTCAAATGCTTGTAAGATAGATTATTTAATTGTGCATATTCACCCCTGTAAATCCCCTATTATAGAGGAAAATTAGTGTTGTTTTACAAGATGCAAATCAACACTATTCAAGTCTCCCTTAGGAGGGAGATTTAGAGGGTAAATTAACTAACCAATAATATTTCAACCCTTGATTCACATTAATATCTTATTTAAAATGTTGATTCGAATTTTTTGCTAATTGATATTGCGACTTTGGTGCATTTATTCAATGGAAATTTAGTATTGTACCATCACCTTAATCTTCTTTAATATAAATGATTACTTTTGCATCCGCTTAAACAACTATAGGGGATTATGGAAGTCATTATAATTGAGGATGAGCAACTCCTTGCCGAAGAATTGCAAAGGGAGTTGTTACTTGTCGATGCATCTATTCGTGTGGTTAAACACCTCACAAATGTTGCTGACAGCATCGAGTGGTTACAAAGTAATAAGTGCGATTTAATTTTTTCGGATATTGAATTAACCGATGGATTGTCGTTCTCAATTTTTAAGAAGCTGGATATTTCCATCCCGGTTGTATTTATCACAGCTTATAATAAGTATGCCATTAAGGCTTTTGAGACCAATAGTATTGGTTATATTTTAAAGCCTTTTGAATCGGATGATTTGAAAAAGGCAATTGACAAGTACAAAAAGTTTAAGGTTGATGATTTATTGATCCGAAAGCTGCTGGATCAATTATCGGTTAACGAAGAGCCGGCAAATACTTCACCCTATTTAAATCGTTTGGCATTAACCCTGGGAAATATTCAAAAACCGGTTTCGGTGGAAGAGATAGTTTACTTTATGGCCGACGACAGGTACTTATTTGCTATTACCCGCGAGGGAAAAAAATATTACTACGATGCAACTCTGGCTCAATTGGAAACCGAATTAAATCCTGCGCAATTTTTCAGAGCCAATCGTCGCTATTTCATCAACAAAAACTTTGTTAACGAAATAAAGACCATAAGCCGTAGTCGCCTGGAGATCAAAATGACAGAAGAAACCGACGAAAAGATAATTGTAAGTTATTCCCGAAGTAAGGAGTTTAAAGATTGGATAATCAGCTGATGAGGAGAGTGATATTTAAACGTTGGCACCTGATGGCCATGATTGTGTTGGTAATGATTTTTGCCATTGGTACTTATTGGATCAAGCAACGAGTGCAATACCAAACAAATTTATTAAGTAAGTCGATTATCCACGGAAGTACCCTCGGATACCAAAAGTTTTTGGATAATTATTTCGATAATTACGATCAGATAATTAGTCAGGTAGCTTATGTCTACGATAAAATTGATATTAACACGGGGCAAAAACAATCCATACTAAGGGCATTGCTCGAAAGTGATAGTACATTAGTGGCGATAGGCATCTTGGATAATGGTCGTTATTTGGAAAGTGTTGTAAGAGATTTGAAAGATAGTATTCCTGATTTTGAGTCGATTCTTAAGCAGCCGAATGAAAAGGTTAATGCGAAAGTTTTTTCAGAAAGATTCTTATTTGTGGGTAATTCAGGTTCCAATAAATCTTACGGAATTTTGATTGACTTACAAAGCCTGCATAAGCAATTTATCTGGGGTAATATTTACACTTCTGTTTACCAGGTGGTCATCAACCAGCATGAGCAGTGTATTTATCATCCGGATATCAACAGGGTTGGTAAAACCTATGCATTGCCAAAGCGCTTGCTGGATAATGTAGACATAGAGCATAAGCAGTTGGATACGCTTCATCTGGCCCAGTCTGACTTTCTGCAACTCCCTGTTTTTAAGCAATACAAACGTATGAACTTCAGAAACGATACCTGGTTTGTATTGAATGTTTCACCGGGTTTTGAAGTGAAAGACATGGTGGCCGAACAAGAGAGAAACATGTTTCTGCTGTTCTTTCTGTTTTTAGCGATGTTGTTACTGATCATCGTGTTTAGCATCATCAATTGGAAACGCGAATTTCTTTTGAGAGCCAATGCCGAACAAGAGCATTTGAACCTTCAGCTAAAACATGAGAAACAAAAAAGTGAGACCATCTCCATTAAGCTGGAGTTATTGCGATCGGGTTTGAATTCTCATTTTATGTTTAACTCATTGGGAACAGTGAAAGCTTTGATGAGAAAAAATGCTGATGCAGCCCGTGATATGCTTAAGGACTTGTCGCAATTGTACCGTTATCAACTGACCATCGAAGGGGAGCAGATGGTAACATTACAGGATGAATTGAATTTTACACAAAAATATGTGGATGTGATTAACCTTCGCAGTAATTCATCCATTGTAATGAACATTTCAGGATTGAATGACTACCTGGACTATAAAGTGCTGCCGGTTTCTTTGCAACTTTTAGTTGAAAACTGCATTAAGCATAACATAGCCTCCGAAACGCAACCTTTAAGCATCGACATCGACTTAAAGGAAGGAAGAATTATTGTGGAAAATGAATTACGACCGAAAGAAACTATTGGCGAAGCCAGCGGGAAAGGCTTGAAGAATTTAAATGCGCGTTATAAACTGCTCGCAGAGCAAGAGTGCACTTTTACCATTAAGAATGGTCGCTTCATTGCTACCATGCCGTTAATTAACTGATCAGTATTGATATTGAGAGGGAAGTTTTCGGCTTTAATTAAAGTACATCAGGAAAACTAAAGGGGAATTAATAAATAATTTTAAGGGAAACTAAAGTAAAAGAGTTTATTATAAAGAAAGAGTATTAAGGGGAGATATATTATTTTGATGAGATACGAGTTCACGTATCAGAATTTTGTTTTCACTACCTGTAATTATCATTTCACTGAAATCAACTTGTGTAAGGTCTTAAAAGCAAGTAATCTTACGGCCAGTTAACACAAGTTCAGGGGATCGTCAAAATCAGCTTATCACACAGTTTTAATGATTGCGTGATAGGTTTATACACGTTTATTAGTCGATTTTGACAAGGTAAAAACAATTATAAAACATGAAGTATTTCATCCAAATTATATTCATCTGTGTGGTAGTAGTGTGCCCGGCAATGGCGCAAGATGGTTCAATGGATCAAAAAGAAATTCCATTGAATCCTTCGGTTATTAAGAAGACTTTACCAAACGGATTTACTTATTACTTGCAACACAATGATAATCCCGATAAGCAGATATTGTTCAGGATGATTATTAAAGCAGGATCGATATTAGAAACAGAAGAACAGCGAGGCTTTGCTCACTTTTTAGAACACATGGTTTTTAATGGGAGTAAGCATTTTCCGGGCAACAGTCTGATTGATTATTTACAATCAATTGGAGTGGAATTCGGAACAGATATTAATGCCTACACCGGTTATGACGAAACTGTGTATATGTTGCCGATACCCAATGGTGAGAAAGAGACATTGGACAAGGCTTTTCTGTTTTTTGAGGATTTACTGTCTGGTTTGTCATTAAACACCGAAGATATTGATAGTGAACGAAAGATAATATTGGAAGAATGGCGAACAACCATTGGTTTAAGTCAGCGTCAGAAAGATGCGATGTACCCGATGTTGTACCACGATTCAAGGTACCTGCACCGTCGCCCCATTGGCTTGATGGAAGTGGTAACTAAAATTGGTAACGACGAAGAGTTAAGAAAATTTTATCGTTCGTGGTACCGCCCTGATTTATCAACCTTAGTTGTGGTTGGTGATTTTGACCAGGCTGATGTTGAGAAGCGTATTACCGATGCCTTTGCCTCTATGGAAGTGGATGAGGATGCTCCTGAGCGTATCCGATATACTGTGCCTATGCACGATAATACCATGGTGAAAGTTATTAAGGACAAAGAGTTAACCAGTACTTCGGTTAAGATTATCAATAAATTCCCACATCGGCCGGAAAAAACCTTGGCTGACCTAAAAAGGAGCGTGACCAATATTATCTATACCTACATGGTTAACCAGAGGCTGACAGAGATTGCCCAGCAAAAGGATGCGCCATTTATGTATGCTCAGTCCTATGCTACCAGTGCATCTGGTAATACCGATCGCTATATGTCCATTGCCACCGTTAAGGAAGATCAGATTCTGGAAGGTGCACAAGGCTTAACGCGCGAATTATTACGAATTAAGAAATATGGCTTTTCCCAAGGAGAGTTGGATCGCAAAAAAGAGATTCTTTACAACGACATGACGCGAATGGCTTTGGAGTCGGAAAAACTGACTTCGGGACAGATGATGGATGCTCTTTCAAATCACATCATTTATGGTGAGGAAAATACGAGCGTAGATTTTAAGAAAGATTTTGTGCATAAGGTATTGGATGAAATCACGCTGGATGATATTCAGGCTTTAGTTAATGAATACATTGATGAATCGGAAAAGAACCGTGTTGTATTTGTAACAGCTCCCGAAAGTGCCAATACTCCCACAGAAGAGGAATTGCTAGAGGCATTGCGCAATATCGATCAGGATGCCTTAACGCCGTACGTTGATTTGGATGTGAATAAGCCTTTGATGGAAAACACGCCTGTTGAAGGAACCATTGTAAAAGAGTCTCATTCAGAAAGGATGGGCATAAGCAACATTGAGTTTGCTAATGGCGTGAGTGTGGCCTTAAAACCAACCACTTTTAAAAATGATGAAATTCGTTTTTCATCCATGCGCGAAGGGGGATATTCGCTGGCCACTACTGAAAATTTCGATAATGCCTCCATGGCAGCAACCATCATTAGTAAAGGTGGATTAGCTGAATTTAATGCATTGGAAATTGAGCGTCTGACTTCAGGTAAACAAGTGTATGTGGCACCTTATGTGCACCGATTTACAGAAGGGGTTACCGGTTTTTCATCAAACGAGGATTTTGAAACCTTACTTCAGCTAACATACCTGACGTATACGGCGCCACGAAGAGATGTGGATAAGTTTGAGCAGTTTATCAAAAACAAAAAGGAGTACAACAAGAATTCGCTCAATAGCCCGGATACTTATTTTGCTGATGGAATCAACAAAGTGATGATGCAAAATAGTCCGCGTACAGCCACTTTGTTAACACCTGAAAAGTTGGATAAAATTAGTCTGGATAAGGCTTTTGATTTTTACAAATCAAGGTTTGAATCGGCCTATGGAACACGTTTCTTCATAGTGGGAAGTTTTGAAGTGGATGAGGTAAAACCATTGTTGACAAAGTACCTGGGGAGTTTGCCTGGAAATAAAATCAGTACTTCTTATAAAGATCATGGCATGCGTCCGCCAAAGGGAGAGCATCGTCATAGTTATCCTCGTAATACGGTTGAAAAATCAAAGGTATTGATGCGCTTCACTGGAAAATACCCGGATTCGCAGAAAGCCCGCATTGAGATGGGCTTGTTAACCGATATTTTAACCATAAAACTGAATAAGAAACTTCGCGAAGAGATTGGAGGCGTTTACTCACCTTATGCCTCATCGACCATTCTGCAACGGCCTTTTAACAGCTATCGAATGGATGTTTATTTCACTTGTTCGCCAGCTAATGTTGATACATTGATTCAGGCCACCTTTGGTGAAATAGAGAAAATGAAGAATGGCATTTCTTCGGAAGACTTAACGAAAGTAAAAAATGCCTGGCTGAAAAATCGCAAGGGATCGTTGGAAACCAATGGTTATTGGCGACGCGTGATGGAAGACCAATGGACACGCGGTGAGGATGAAAAGGATTTTGAGCAGTTTGAATCACAGATTAAAGAAGTTAGCTCAAAACAATTGAGCAAGCTGGCTAAAAAATATTTAAAGAAAGAAGAGCATCTGGAGTTTATTCTGAATCCGCAGGACTGATTCACTTAGAACTCCTTATGATCTTGATAAAATAGTAGTTGAATAATATTGAATGTAATGATGAAGTTAATAAAAAAACACTTCGTTTTCGCGCTTCTGTCGCTGAGTCTTACATGCCTTTTAGGGCAGGAAGCAAAGGCACAGTCACAAAGCACAGTAGAAGGTGTGGTGACCGATGCCACAACTGGAGAAAGCCTGATCGGAGTGACAATTGTGCTTAAAAACACAACTTCGGGTGTAATCACCAATTACGATGGACATTATAAGTTTGGTGGTTTAGCCGCTGAAAGTATTTTAGTGTTTTCCTATGTGGGTTTTGAACCACAGGAAGTAACGGTTGGTACAAAAAGTATTATCGATGTTCAGCTTAAGCCTTTGTCGCATGATTTGGATGCAGTTGTTGTTTTTGGTGAGAATCAAAAGGACGTTCGAAAATTAACCGGTTCGGTATCTAAAATTGATACAAAAGTATTTTCGGCCGGTACACCTGCTGCTTCATTCGATCAGTTATTACAAGGGCAGGTTGCCGGACTGTCAATTCAGGCAAGTGGTGAACCTGGGGAGAAATCTACCATTCGTATTCGGGGTAACAGTTCATTGGGTATTCGTGCGAAGGATGATGCGGAACTGGCTTCTGCAAACCTGGCTAACGAACCCTTGTATATTCTTAATGGATCGCCCATATCGTCGGATGTGTTTAATACGATTAATCCCGATGATATTGTTGATATACGCGTGCTAAAAGATGGATTGTCAACAGTTGAATATGGAACTCGTGGTGCCAATGGTGTAATTGAGATTAAGACCAAACGAGGCATTGCGGGTAAAACTCAATACAATGTGCGTTATCAGCATACAGTTAAACCAATATCCGGTTTGGGCGGCATCAGTTTGATGAAATCGGCTGAGAAGTTAGCATTGGAAAGAGAACTGGAGATTGTAAATGGTTTAGGATATTTATATACCCCGCAACCAGGAGATTCAGAAGAAGAAATTTACATTAAGAATAAGCGCTATCGCAGTCTGGAAGGGCAGAATACAAATTGGTTAAAAGAGCTATCGCGTGTAGCTCAGGTAAAAGATTTACAGCTGAGTTTTTCAGGTGGTTCCAATGATACTCGTTATTACCTGTCAGCGAGTTATTACGACGAGCAAGGTGGCTACGATTTGTCATGGGCTAAGCGTTTTACGACTCGTTTTAATCTGGATCATAACATTAATAAAGATGTATCCGTAGGTTTCGATTCATCCGTGGGCCGAAGTAAACGCTCTAAATCACAAACAGCTACTCCAGCAAGTTTAATTTATACTTTGCAGCCATACGAGACCAAGGCTACAGAGGATTTTATTGCTCGCGATCCAATCACAAGTGGTATTCAGTATTTTGAAAACCCCTACGAAGATTTGAACGGGCGTTATTCTGAACTGACATCATGGCGCATCGATCTTAATTCAAAGATTAACTGGAATGCTGCTAAAGGCCTTAATTTAAATGCTGCATTTGGTATTACTTATAACGATGGCGAAAACAACCGTGTAACATTGCCAAATAAAATTGTAGAAGAGGCCGGTATTTTAAAAGGGAAGGGCGCATTTGGCAAAAGTGTTTCCAAATCATTTGTTTCGCGCGTTAGCTTAAATGCCGATTATAGCAGGCATTTTGGTAATCATTCTGTTTCCGTAAGCGGAGGTACCGAATACATCCACACAAAGAATTGGGGATTTGCTTATAGCAGTATTGGGATTTCTGAAAAAGTGGATCCTGAAATAGGTATGAATCCGCAAGGGACCATCACGCCATCGAAGTTTAATGATGCATTGCGAGGATATTACGCACGAGCCAATTATAATTTTGACTCACGCTATAACCTGACTGGTTCATTCAGATATGATGGTTCATCGATATTACCATCTGATAAACGCTATGTGCCTGCATGGGGATTAGGTGCTGCCTGGAATATTCAACGCGAAGAATGGTTTAATTCTGATTCATTTGATCAGTTTAAATTAAGGGTTTCGTATGGTGTAAACTATAATTCAGGCGGTATTCGTCAAACAATCGGTTTACCATTTTATGATTTCACAAATAGTGATACATACAGAGGACAGAGGGTAATTAACTTATTGGAATATTGGAACCCGGATTTGAAATTTGAGCGTTCGCGCCAGTGGAGTGTTGCTATTGACTTTGGCTTATTGCAACATCGTATCTACGGAACAATTGAAACGTATATTAAGAATACCGATGACTTATTGGCCATGGTTGATATACCTGCCAGCAATGGTTATGAAGGTTTGCTTCGAAACATCGGCGAGCTGCAGAATCGTGGTTTTGAGTTGCAGTTAAGTGCAGTAGCTGTGCGTACTGATCACTTTCGTTGGACCAGTAGTATCAACTTTGCCTATAACGACAATGAGATTACCAATTTATACCTGCAAGATGAAATAAAGGTGGGACAAGAAGGGTATTTTAAAGTTGGCGAACCAGTTAATTCAGCATATGTTAAGCATTGGGCAGGAGTGAATCCGGTTAACGGAACGCCGCTTTACTACGATGAAAACAATAACCTTGTGCAGGGAGGTGCAGCGCCTCAAATGACAGGGTTTGGAACTTATACACATCCTGTAACCGGTGGTATCACAAATATTTTTAATTACCACGATCTGGAAATATCAACTTTGTTTACTTACGCATGGGGCGGTGTTAATTACAATAACCTAAAAGCCACAATGATTCGTAATGTGAAAAACGGAGAGGTTCCTTACGAAGGATTTTTAAATGACATTTGGTTAAAGCCAGGAGATGTTAAGCCCTTACCATATCCTAAATACTTCTCAGATACCAGTGTGAATTCATTGTTCGTTGAAAATGCATCGTATGTGCGGTGGAAGAATATTATTATTCGCTACAACTTAAGTGAACACCTTAATCTGAAAGGTTTTTCAGCCTTTAAAATAACGGCTCAGGCCAATAATCTGTTGACCATAACCGGTTATGAAGGAATTGATCCTGAGATCAATGGAATCGGTCAACCATTACCGAGATCATTCACCTTAGGAATTGATGTCACTTTTTAATTCACATTATTAGAACAAATGCAGATGAGAAAATACTATAAAAATATATTCGTAGTCATATGTGCGTCGGTGTTGTTTTCGGCTTGTGATTTATTGGATATTACACCCGAGCATGTGGTGTCTCAGGATAAAGCCTTTGCTGATGTAGAGTCATACCAGATGGCATTGAACAATGTGTATCGTCGAATGACTTCATCGGTAATGAATATGCAGTCGAGTGACTTTGCCAGCGATGACTTTGCCAGTGTTATACCAGGATATGCACCTACCAATTATTACATCTTTAACTGGGATTATCAAACACAACCACAACCTTTTGTGTGGATATACCAATATAAATTAATTGCTCAGGCCAACTCGGTTATTGATGCATATTCTATAGTACCGGCTTTGGATGAATCAGAACAAAAAACGATTAATCAGATATATGCTCAGGCATTAGGAATCAGGTGTTGGTCGTTGTTTAATTTGGTTCAGGTATATGCACCACGCTACGATGGTACCAATGGAAGCGAAAAAGCAATTCCCTTAAAAATAAAACTGGAATTGGAATACTTACCTCAGGCATCATTGGAAGAGGTATATACTCAAATATTCGATGACCTGGATAAGGCAAAGAAACTTTTGGAAGAAAATAATTATTCACCGTCATTAAGTAACAAGTACTACCAGTTTGGTTTAGATGCCTTAAGAGCACTCGAAGCCAGAGTAGCGCTTTTTGTAGGAGATATGAACAGGGCCAAAACTGCATCACAGCATTTTATTAATACAGAATTGTTAGAAAAAGAAGATTACTGGATGCTGTGGGAGGATCAATTTGGTACAGATAATAACGAAGTCATTTTTATGACGCATGACCTGAGTGATACAGATGATGCGGACCTGATTGATTATCACGAAATATATGTTAATAATGGAGTGCGTTTAAGCGATCAATTGTATACCAGTTTTTCAGCAAACGATATTCGAAAAGATGCAGCTTACATTGGGGGTAATCTTATGCCTTATAAGTATATAGTACCTGTTAATGAGCGAAATAATGTGGCAACACGTAATCTTAACTACAAGTATTTAAGATTGGCCGAGCAATACCTAATTTATGCTGAAGCAATTTTAGATACCGATGCTGATGAAGCTATGCGTTTGTTAAACATTTTAAAGTCCAAACGTGGTGCTGAACTTTTAACAGCAGTGCCTGATAAAGCTGAAATTCTTAAGGAACGTCGCAGAGAGTTATTTACTGAAGGTTTACGTTTTTATGACCTCAAACGATTATCGAATGAGTTAAATCTTGTAGTGCAACGAAATAACGGAAAGGTGTTGGCGCCTAATTCGCCTCTATACACTTGGGATATTCCCAAGGATGAAACCAATTCAAACCCATACATCAATTAGTAACGGATATGAAGAATTTTGTAATTGTGTTTTTAATAGGCTTTGGCCTTTGGGCATGCGAAAACCCATACGAAAATGTATCGGATCCAAAATATTACGACGATGATCCTTTTGTTAGCCTGAGTTCTGAGCAAGCCGTTGTGCGAATGGGTTTGGATGAAGAGCATAACCATAGTAGTATACCTGGAGTTTACAGAGACAGTTTAGTGTTGAGCCATAAACTGGATCACGATATAAATGTCACTCTGGAATGGGTTCAAGAGGAAACAAATGGAGAAGTAGGTACCAATTTCAGTTTTCAAAAGGTTGTAAGTATCGATGCCGGACAAAACTATGGTCATTACAATGTAACGGGTTTGGATTTCGCCGATGGAAATATTAATAGCTACAAACTGGCTGTTCGTATTAAAGGGGTAGATGATCAGAATGTTATTGCCGGTTTGTATGGATCTAAAAAGGAAAACCAGGCGCGACCAAAGCGCTTTAAAACATACTCATTTCAAAAATAAAAGAAGCAATTTGTATTAACCTAAGGTAAAGTCACCTTAATTAAAATCATTACTATGAATAAATTGAATAAGTTTTTTGCTCTGATGTTAGGAGCTATTGTATGCTTGACTGCATGTTCTGAAGATGAATTAACACAAGCTGAAAAAGAAGCAAAAGAAACGCAAAAATTGGTAAAGGAGATTACAGATAATTATAATTCTATCACAGAAAAAAAATGGGAATATAAAGCATTTGAAGGTTCTGAGAGTTTAATTGCAGCTTCGAAAACTGATGATGGAGCAGATGCTTTGCAAACAGTAAACAAAGCAAAGTACGCCTACGACCTTAAAATGGTACTTTCTTTTTCTAAGGAAGGAGATTTAATTAAACCTACAGTAGCGATCAATGTACCAGAGAGTGATCAGGAGAAAACAATGATTGGTATTTTAAATAAGATTACAATGGAGGCATGGGGCTTTCCAGCGTATGAAGAATTATCACCGGCACAGTTGCTAGGACATTTAGCTGATTATAGAAGATTTATTGCAGCACCTTTAGCATCTGATAAGTTAACAACTGATCAGCTTACTAATGATGAAACGGGTCGTTGCATTTTCTCTATTGCATTGAAAGATTTTTCAGAAATGGCATATGATGATGTTGTTCTTAATCAAAAGAAATTCATCGACGGAAATGTTGATAAAATTTACCTTAATGAAGATGGTACACTTACTGTTGAAACAACAAGTGAAAAATATGGTGTTTCAAAAATGATTTACCAAGAGGTAGCTGAGTAATTATACTTGGTAAGAATTTAGAAAAGGGCTATCATAATTGATAGCCCTTTTTTATCATTAAGATTAATATGGTTTTGAAAAATTCAATAATAGAGACCTTTGCAAAAATAGTTGAAAGTAGAGCTTTTTGTTTTTATGACCATTTCCACCTTTCTATTTAACTATAATTGTAGAAGTTATTCATTTTTCATTCACTTTTTAGTTGTTTTAGTGAGTTTTACGACTCACTTTCC
>JAOARW010000016.1 GCA_025210475.1 Carboxylicivirga sp.
TAAAGAGCCGATAGGTGTAAAAAATGAGGATGTATGTTCTGCCCGGCTTAATTCAGGAATGTTTGCAGCTATGGTTCAGCAAAGAGATATCATGGGCACATTCGTTGGTCACGATCATGATAATGATTACCTGGCATCTTTTTATAATATTGCCTTAGCATATGGCCGGTTTTCAGGGGGCATACTTATGGTAAACTTGAAAATGGAGCCCGTGTAATTGTTTTGAAAGAAGGAGAACGTCAGTTTACAACTTGGTTAAGGTTGCGAGGAGGCCAAAAAATAAATGAAGTTAGTTTCAAAAGTGGCGAAGTAGGAGCGTAGTAGTTTTTTTTAAACAATTTGGATGGTTCAATCCTGACTTCTTCATTGCTATAATATCGAGAACCACATTTTATCAATAAAAAATCGATTGCATACGCAACCATTTTTAGTTATTACACTCTCTATTAGAAATGGGAAACAAATCATTAATTAATAGGGAGTACAGCATTGATTATTTCTCTTTTTTTCTTGAGGAATAAATTAGTTCGTGCTGTTGATTGTAACTAATAGATCATAAGGCAAATAATTAGAGTATATGAAAAAAGTAATTTTAAAGTTTATTGTTGTAAGTATGGGGATTGTAGTTTTTCTTAGTAATTGTAAGAAAGATGAAACTAATCCGGTTCAGGATTTAAAATTAAAAAACACGAGTTGGAGTTTGAAAGGTTTTGACTTAGAAGATGAATGGAAAGCTCCAGTTGAAGGCTCTGACTTGTTTATTTCATTTAAGGAAGACGGCCAAATTGAAGGGACAGCAGGTTGTAATGGTTTAATTGGAAATTATTCGACTTATGATAACTCAATTGAAATGCAGGTTTCAACAGCAAGTATGATGATTTGTGATGATGATATTATGATTCAGGAACAGTTATTTATTAACTATTTGAATAATGTAGAAAGTATAGAACAAACAAATTCAGAATTAAAGATTGTCAGCTCAAAAGGGGCGACGGTTCATTTATTATCCCAAAAAGACTAAGATTTTAATAAGGATAACTCTTACTACTCATTAAATAAAAGATGGGTAGTAAGACTTTCTATATTTATATTATGATGAGAAAAAGACTATTGCTTTTTGCCTGGATAGTATTATTTACAGCTTGTTCGATAGATGAGGTGTCAACATTAAAGTCAGTGATTACGCTGGAGAAAAAGCCTGACCGGATAGTGTTGAGCGCTGAACGATCACTTTCAGAATCGAATGAAGATTTAAAATATAATTGGATTTGTGATAATCAGGCTGTTATAATTAATGGTAAGAATGAGCCAGAAGCATTTTTTATTTATCCTGATTCACCTACACCATCTCATATTTCCATAAGCCTGGAAATAAATAATAAGCTTGATAAGCATGTGGCAACTGAAATAATAGAATTGCCAGCTTTCAACGATTATATTACTGAGTGGGGACTTGGAGATCTGGCTTACGATAGGGTTAGCAACAATGTTAATTACACTTGGTACTATGATCAAATGAATACGGGTGTCCATAGTGCCAATAATTGTGGACCAAGTGTAGTTACCATGGCCGCCAGGTGGTTTGATGTGGGTTACTCTAAAACACCAGAGTATGCACGTTCTAAATATAATCCCAATGGCGGATGGTGGTATACCTACAACATTCTGGATTTTCTGGAAGATGTTGGAGTAAACCGCTGGATTATTCCGTTTATAGAAAAATCAGTAGATGAAAATTGGTTAGAAAAATCTGCAGATATCATCATTGATCAACTTAAAAAGGGGAATATCCTAATCTTATGTCTGGATATGCATCTGGTAAGAGGTGAATCAAATCAAAATCATAGGATAGATAAGTTCTATGACACATCCGATGGATGGGGGCACTTTATTGTAGTAAAGGGGTTTAGATTGGTTGATGGCGTTTTGTTTTTAGAGGTTTATGATCCATACAGCTGGGGGATACAAAATGCAGATGGAACCTTAAAAGGCAAGAATCGTTATTATCGTTCCGGTGATATTCTAAATTCGACCCAATCTTGGTGGCACAACGCCATTGTTGTTTCTAAAAAAACAAACACAAATTCTCATTATAAATCAAATGAGACGGTTATCGACCATGCTTGGGGAAGATAAATAGTTAAAACATTTTTTAGAAGTTTATAAATACAGCAGGAATAGAGTATATTGGGGCGCTGAAAACACATCTATAGCTCATAAATAGAAAAGAAATGGGAAACCAAATCTTTATACATTAAGGAGTTATTTTTGCAGTGACTTAGATAAATAACTGAAGCGTTTAATGTGGTAATTAAAAATCAATCTATACATGAAAAAAATATTACTATTTATAGGAATCATATATCTAATTAGTTGCCGTACAAAACAGGATGAGCAAATTATATTTTTAGGTAAAAATGCATGTGAACATCCTGTATGGGAAGAAATGGTATTGCAGGAAAAGGTAAAAGTGGCTGATGTAATTTTGGCTTTTAAAGCTTATCGGTCCACGCATGATATAGACGAAGAAACCATCGAACATTTCGAAAAGCTGGAAAAGCGAATGAAGGCTGCTCAGGATGCGCAGGGATACGTAGTCTCTGAATTGGGAAAATACAAAAAATTGCAGGCATATCGTGAAGCTCGCCGAAATGATAAAAAAGCAACAACCAATTATAGCCGCATGGCTTCTGCATTTAAAGCAGAAACTCCAAATAAGAACAGCTACGGCAATTGGAAAAATATAGGTCCCTTTGGAGACCCTGAAGTACATTGGTCTGCCACTGGAAATGGCGCGATTCAGTATTTGGAAATGGACCCCAAAAATCCGGCAATTATGTATGCTTGTTCTCGAAACGGAGGCTTGTGGAAAACAGTTAATTATGGCCAAAACTGGACTCCTGAGACTGATTATTTTGCGACCAACAATACTTCCTGTATTGAAGTGTGTCCGCAGGATCCTTCCATTTTATATTTAGGGGCGGCCGAAGATCAAAAAATATGGTATTCGGCAGATAGCGGCAATACATGGGAAGACAGAAGTTCAGGAATTAGTGGTAGTATTTATGACGTTCATTCAGATCCTGCGAATGCAGCTCGCGCCATTGTGGCCACAACCAGTGGCATCTTCCTGACAAGCAACTCGGGACAATCATGGACAAAAAAACTAAATGGAAGGTATACCGATATTGATTTAACCGACAACTGGGATTTAATAGCTGTTTCTGATGATACTGATCAGATCAAACCTGTTTTCCATTTCTCGAAAGATAAGGGAGAATCATTTAAAAAAGTTCAGGTTACCTCCGACCGCCCAATTGTGGATCGCTTCTACCTGGCAATTCATAAACCAGCATCAGGAGCAACACAGGTACTTGCCTATGGCTTATTAAATGGTAATCGCCCAACCCGTTTTATTGGTTTGTGGAAATCAGATTACACCCCAAATCCTGCTGATGGCAATTCGTTTTTTAATTTTACCCCGGTTAAGCATGCCACATACAATTACCCCAACGGGCCTGCTCTTTTAGTTCCTGCGAATAATGCCAATGGTTTCCAGGAAGAAAGCTCGGATTATTACGGTAGTATCAACCCTTACAGTACTGCAACCTGGATTAGTGACTTTTTTGTCAGTCCTAATCATCCTAATCGCTTATTGACTTTCCGCGAGAAGTTCTGGGGAAGTGAGGATGGCGGTGTTATTTGGGAGCAAAAGCCAAGTTATGGAGGAAGTACCTGGGCTGATAATCGTTTTGTAACCATGAATGTAGCTAAGGATACCCTTTACTGGTGTAATGATGGAGGTATCTGGTCAATTAAAGAAGACGATTTATTTCCAACAAGTGCACAGGTGGCTGCTTCCGGAATGTCAAAAGAAGCTTACATCAATAGCAAGGTCGTTAGTAAAAACGGGGATATTTGCGTACCGGAAGGCACCCAAATGGACGTTAGCCAGATGAATAAGGGGGTATTTATGACTGGAGGACAGGATATTGGACAGGTTTTTACCCGAAATGGACGAGATAGTCATGTAGCTTCAGCTGATGTGTACCGTGGAAGGATTAAACCCAATGACGACAGGCAGTTTATAACAGGCACCTTAGATGTTAATCTGGCAGGAAAGTCAGGTTCTTTTTCGGTAGAAAACAACATTGAAGCAGACCATTTTGACGCCAATCGTTTATACGGTTTTACAAAAGTAAGAGATAGTCATCCGGCTTATTTAGTACGGTCGCCACGCGGGAAAGATGCCTGGTTGTTGAATGGTTTTGTTGGCGAAAATCAGGCCAATGCAGGTGGTCATTCCTGGAGCCCGGTGCATAATAATTGGGAAATTATTTCCTTAAATGAAGTTGGTGCACCATACTTAAACCCAGGAACTTTTGAGCAATCGAGAGCCAATAAAGAGCTTGCCTTTGTAGGAGATGAATACAAAAACCGCCTATTTTATACTGAAAACCTGTCATCTTCCAATCCTAGCTGGAAAGAACTGACCAACGCCCCCGGAGCTTTACGTTACCGGATTGCAACCCATCAGTATAATGAAAATATCATCGCACTGGCCACGAATTCCGGAGTATATATTTCAAAAGATAAAGGACAAAGCTGGAGCAAGAGAGGTAATTTTCCGGAGAATAATCCGGTATTAGTATTAATGGATAAAAATACACAGGAGGGCATTTATGTGATGACTGATCTTACAGTTTATTACATTGATGAAAATTTATCGGACTGGGTTGAATTTAATAAAGGTCTGCCTTTGCAGAACCTTTCAGACATGCGAATCGCCTATTTCCCGGATAATGACAATCGGCTATATGTTTCGAAATATGGACGAGGCGTGTGGGCATCCAGTCTTTTCTCGGTAATACAAAGCAATGGAGGTAGACCGAAAGCTGCATTTTCACTTTATGGCAAAAGTTCTTTTCAAGTAAAAAAAGGAGAACAGATTAGCTTAATTGATCAGTCTTTAGATGCAACAAGCTTGGTATGGAAAATTCAAAACGGCGATCAGCTGATTCAACAATCAACAGATAAAAATCCGAGGTTTACGCTTTCTGCTCCAGGATATTATAAGGTAACACTAACCGCATCAAATGAGAATGGAACAGATATTCTTTCCAAAGAAAACTACATATTGGTTCAGGATGAGGCAGCAACGCCAATATGTAAACTAACCGCAACCGATGAGTTACCATGGTATAAGGGAATTGCGCTAGTAAGCATTAATTCTGACACCTATGAAACATCATCCGGTGCAAACTACATCAATGCAAACAAAACCTTTGAGATAGTGCCCAATGAGAATGTTTCACTCGCAATTAAGGATGCTTATCCGGGGTATAATTTCTACATAAAAGCCTGGATTGATTTTAATAGCGATGGCGATTTTGATGATGCCGGAGAGGAAGTGGCCAGTTCAGGAGGGAAAGTTGATGAGTTTACAAAAGCAATAACAATTCCTGAAACGGCTGTTTTGGGCAAGCCCTTGTTAATGCGGATTAGTTCGGTAGAATCAGATACGCCTCCTACAGCTTGTCAAAGCTCCGGGATGCATCAAACTATAGATTTTAATATCATGATTAGATCTGCTCCAAAGCTGACTGCCTCTCATGTTATCCAATCAAAAAACAGTGCAAAGCTTGAAGCCAACTACACTGAAGTTACACAGGGTATTAATGCCGGATTTGTATATTCGAAACACAACGCTGATTTAAATGTGGATAATTCAAGTGTGGCAACTTTTGATCAGGCAGTAAGCGGAGATGGAAGTTATTCGCTGAATATAAGCCAATTGGAATATAACAAAACCTACTATTATCGACCTTTCATTCGGAATAAGCAAGGTGTTCATTATGGAGCAAAGCAAAGTTTCCAGCTCGACCCGTTCTCAATGCCCATGGCTGAAAGTTTAATTGCATTGAAAGTGGCAGATAATAAATGGAAAATAAAAGGAGTCGTATTTCCGGAGAATAATTTATTGGATGAGTTATCTATTGAGTATGGGCAAACCGATTTTGCGAATCAGGTAGATTTCGATCCTTCATCGTTTAGCACTTCATCCAGTTTTTTCATCAATACTGAAATTAATACCTCTGAGAGTGATGTATGGCAATTCAGACTTAAGTTTAAAATTAACGGGAAAACCTATTATAGCAACATAAAATCGTTTGTAACAAATCAAACAATTTGTACTCCAAGTATTCGGGAAAATAGCACTCCCTCCAATTTAATAACAAATGTTACTTTTAACGGAAAAAGTAAAAACAGCTCAGGAAATAATGGGTACGAAAACTTTTCGGACATTGTTCATGAGGTAAAAAAGAAAAATAAATATGCACTTTCTATATTAGCCGATTATGGCTTAAACTATAAGGTCTACATTGATTACAATGGCGATGGGGATTTTGACGATTATCATGAAATTGTCGCTCAAGGAACATCTGAAAACGATAAATTTAATGCTTCGGTTACAATTCCGGCAGAAGATATCATTACTGACACAAAGTTAAGAATGCGAGTTGTAGCTTACTATGGCAATATTAGCCCCTGCTCAACCGAATATGGAGAATTTGAAGACTATTCCATTAAAATTGAAAATCAAAATACAGCCATTGATCAAATAAGTACTAAGGATTTTAGAATATACCCCAATCCGGTTAAAGAAAGGCTTATAATTGCGAAAACAACATCCGATTTTTATGGTAAATGTTTGGTAGAAGTTTATGACTTGAGAGGCAAACAATTGCTGCAAAAAGAGATATTGGATCAATCATCGACAATAGAATTAGATGTTAGCACTATAAAAAATGGGGTGTATATTGTTCGGCTAGGAAATGGTAAGCTCCTAATGCAAGAAAAATTCATTAAGGTTAATTATTAAGCCAATTATACACCAACTGCATTTCTAATGTTAGCCATAAGCAACACATAGGAATTGCAAGCGCTAATACCAATTATAAGCGAAAGAGGCTTGGGGGAGTAAACGAACCTAAGCCTCTTTTCAATTTAAAATCAGTATTAGCCGAAAATTGAAAAAACAAGAGGTATTTTCAACTTTAACACTCATCTTATGTTAGTATGTAAAGGTAATTTCAATTGTATTTCAGCGTAAGCTTTAAAGCAAAAATTGAAGCACAATTAAGAAATTGGCAGTTACTTTAAATACGAATATAGGATATCAATATTTTATAAATGTTTCGAGTTAATAATTATATCGAATTAAAAGAGTTGCTCGACTGGAATATAGCGTTGAATCTTGGTTTGACTTCGGCTTCCATAAAAAAAAATGAAGTATTCTTAAAAGAAGGTCAGCAATGTAATTATTTATACTACGTGATTAAAGGATTTATACGAGTGTATTATTTAGACCTAAATGGAAATGAAATAACACATTGGTTTTCGGATAAAGATTCAATGATTACATCTCCCTTCAGCTTTATTAAAAATGAAAAGAATATTCTTTTTTTTCAGGCACTTGAAGATACCGAATTACTCTTAATTTCCTCAGAACAAATTAATACCATATCAAGTCAGGCTAAATCCACCGAAGAGGCTATCCGAAATCTTTATGCTGAATTTGCCATGGTATTAAGCAGGCGGGTTATCAGCATTCATACCGAAACTGCAGAGGAAAGGTATTTAAAACTGTTAAGAGAACATCCACATTTACTTCAGAAAGCTAAGCTTTCCCATATCGCTTCTTTTCTAGGGATTACTCAACAAAGTTTAAGCCGTATCAGGAAACATATATAAATATGGTGTCACGCCAGAAATGACACCACAACCGAATTTGTATTTCAAAATCAATCATGTATCACTTTTTACCATAGGGTAATCTTTTCTTTTACAAGAGAAAGTAACTTCGTCATATTTAAATACATAAAACAATGAAAAACATACAAATTCTACTCCTGTGCCTTTTGGTAAGTTCAAGCACATTTGCACAAGAGCAAATTTTGGGGAAATGGTTAACGCAAAATAAAGATGCCATTGTTGAAATTTATAAAGAAAAAGATAAGTACAACGGAAAAATCATCAAGTTGATTCCTGCCAAACAAGAAGATGGGTCTGCAATTATTGATCAAAACAATCCGGACAAAACGCTTCGAACAAGACCTGTTTTGGGGATTAACTCTATTATCGGATTTGAGTGGAATGCTGAAGCACAAAACCTGGTTAATGGAAAAGTGTACGACCCCAAAAATGGTAAATTTTACCAAGGTAAAATCTGGATAGAAAAAGGTAAATTAAAAATGCGTGGTTATGTTAGCGTTTTTTACCGAACAGAAACCTGGACGAGAATACGATAAACAGTCTGTGAATATCCTAAAAAAGCAATTAAGAGTACCAAGCCACGCTTAGAACTTAACACTTATCCCACTCAAGAGTAGAAAATGCTTAAAACTTTAACTCCCTAAAGTTTAAAGTTGATGTGGCTGTAAATTAGCTGAAATTACCCCTTAAGAAAAGATGTGCACCAGAGGTCTTAAATTTTACGATCGAAAGCATTGGGTAAACAAGGGCTTAACACAATTGTAGGCTTTATTGTCCATTACCGCACAGCTATAAAGTGAGAAAAAAGTGGCTTCTTAAAAAAGGGAAGAAAGAATAACAACAGAAATCAAATAGATAAAATATCATGAGTCTTACAGAAAATACAGCGGCGATAGCTGAACTGGACATTGAGGACTTGGTCAAAAATCAACGAGCCTATTTCAAAAGTAATGCCACCATGCCTGTAGCGTTTAGGCTGGAACAATTAAAAAAGCTCAAAGACTTATTAATAAGGCATCAGGATGAGATGTATGAAGCCATTTTTAAGGATTTCGGGAAGTCAAAATACGAATGCCAATTAACGGAGTTTTTCCCTTTAGTGGATGAGATTAACATCTCCGTTAAGAATTTAAGAAAATGGGTAAAATACAGAAGTGTAAAAACCAACCTGTTGAATTTCCCGGCAAAAAGCTATTTGGTACCAGAGCCTTTAGGAGTTACTCTGGTTATTGGAGCATGGAATTTCCCGTATAACCTATCTTTAACACCTTTAGTAGGCTCCATGGCAGCAGGCAATACAACAATTCTGAAACCCAGCGAGCTACCTGCCGAAACAAGTAAAATAATGGCAAAAATCATTAATGAAAATTTTGACCCTAACTACCTGAGGGTTGTGGAAGGTGGGATTCCGGAAACAACTGCTTTATTAAAACAACGATACGATAAGATCTTCTTTACAGGTAGTCCGATGGTAGGTAAAATTGTAAATAAGGCAGCAGCTGAACACCTCACCAACGTTACGCTTGAATTAGGAGGGAAAAATCCGGTCATATTCCATAAGGATGCAGCGATGAAAACCGGCGTTAAACGTATGATTTGGTCTAAATTTGTAAATGCCGGCCAGCTTTGTATCACTCCGGATTATGCACTTGTTCATAAAGATGTAAAAGATGAGTTTTTAAGCTTAGCTGTTAAAGAGATCAAAAAAGCCAATTTTTCTGTTGAGAACCATAATTTCACTCAAATCATTAATGAACGGAATTTCGATCGGTTGCTTGGTTTGATTGATCCTGAAAAAGTACATTATGGAGGTACACATGACCGGGACGATCGTAGAATTAGTCCAACGATCTTAACAAATGTATCGTTGGACGATGCCATTATGCAAGAGGAAATTTTTGGTCCTATCTTACCGGTTTTAGAATATGAGACCATTGATGATGCTTTTGAAATTATTAAGGATATTGAAAAGCCATTAGCTGCATATCTGTTTTCTGACAGTAATAGCCTTAAGGAGCGTTTTCTTAAAGAAATACCTTTTGGAAGTGGAGCAATTAATGATTGCGTGATGCAAATTACCAATCCGGCTATCCCATTCGGTGGCGTTGGAAATAGTGGAATTGGTCGATATCATGGAGAATATAGTTTTGAGTGTTTCTCACATTTTAAGGGTGTTTTGGATAAGCCTACAGCCATTGAAACCAATTTAAAGTATTACGGTTATAGTGAAAAACAACTCTATATCATTAAAAAGTTAAGTTAACCGAAGCTCACAGGAAATCAAAGAATATTAAAGAAATGCCGAGGGGATAGTTCACCTCGGCATTTTCAACTTGTGTCTTATATTAATCGTATTTTTATGTTACACCATCCTAGCAACTAAAGCTTTGGCATGTCTTCCTGCTCGTTCAACAACCTGCTCTTTGGTTTGCGTTCCAATAGGCATCATGCCATATTCTGCGCTAGCCCCCTGATAATCCATACCTGTATAATCGGCAATCTGTTTAAACCATAGGTTGATATGCTCGATTTTAAAACCATCATCAGGTAAACTATTATATGTTTCCTGAGGAATTCCGGTTGTGTAACTAATATATAGTTTCTTACCTTTTAATTTATCTCCACCTTTCCCATGAGCAAAGCCCATAGCAAAAACCAAATCCAGCCATTGCTTTAATATGGCCGGTATGCCAAACCATTGAACAGGAAACTGAAGCACAATATTAGATGCATTTACCAAGGCCTCTTGCTCTGCATTAGCGTTAATATTAAAATCCGGGTAAAGCTTTATCAGCTCTCTTACTTCTGCATTCGAATGGTTAGCTGAAAGTTCTTCAACAATGGCATGATTTGCAATTGAACTTGTAATGTTCGAATGCCCACAAATTACGATGGTTTTGTTCATTTTAATTTTTATTTTTTGTTACTAAAGTTTTTAATGCACCTGTACTCCAAAGTGCCCATAAAACAAGTACAGGCTGAAAGAATAATCGGATTAAGCGAGCTTGATCTGTATCTAAGCCAAATGCACTAATTCCATTTATATATTGATAGATATTTCCGGGAAAAATAAGGATATAAAAACTTGCTAATGCGATCCCAACAAGAACTTTCTTTTGGGTATAAAAAATCATACCGAGTCCAAGTAAAGCTTCAACAATTCCAGAAAGTATTACTACCAGGTCTTTATCTAAAGGAATCCAGTCTGGTACTTGAGCTTGAAAATCGATTCGACTAAAAGACAAATGCCCAATGGCAACATAGATCATCATTGCCCCAAGAATAATCCGAAAAATGTTCTGTAATTTTGTTGTTTTCATTTTCTGTTTCATGCGTTTTTAATTAGAAACAAGATGCAAGAGTCAAAACGTAAGGAAAGAAATATTAATCGTTCTTCCGTATAAACTCATGATCCTGATTTGTTATTTACTTATATTTTCGAGCCTACAAAGCTAGTTTTTTTATACTTAATAAATCATTTATTAATCAACTTTTAAAATTGAACAACCCAAGTGAATAATGAAAAGACAAGTAAATTACTCCCCCCCAGAACAAACTTGACAGTATTAGGCCTGCTAGGATTTTTCGATTACTTACATTCATTGCCAGAGATATGAGTGTAATCGTTGGGATTCCCAGAAAAATCGGAGCTAGTATAGTACTAAGATAAAATCCATATTCCGCATAGAATTTTTGTCCTCTCAAATACCCCCTTGATTTACTGAACTTAAGAAACCAGTTTTTATTTTGAATTCTGGCATAAAAAAAATAGCACAAGATATTGGCACACAGTACTGCTAATGAAACCACGATGGCTCCTACAAAAAAGTTATAAGATTCAAAAACAAAATATCCGTAGGCAATATACACTTTCCAAAGGCTAAGTAAAAACATCCCCAATATTTCCAAGATCTCGTACTCCATTAATTCAGGCTATTTAAATAATCTTGAGCATTGTAAAAAAACAACACATCAAAAATTAAAAGTGTAAATATTAATATGGCAATTGGCACAAACCCGAGAACTAAACATCCGAGTATCGCAGCGAGTTCAAACCAAATAAGGAAACGTAGTAAGCTTTTGGTCTTTTTACGTTTTACATATTCCTCTTTGTTAATTAAAACATTTTGCTTTGCTGTTATAATGGATTTAGCCCAAAGAAAAGACAAGGCTATTTCGATAGTTGCAGCAACTATACTAAGCGCCAAACTGCCGGAAGCTAAAATTTGAATTATGCCCCAAAGCAATACTGTGCTGATAATTCCTTTAAGCAAAAGTTTTTGCTCTTTTGAGTTATAATTTTTAAAAGATATGGCTGCTGCCGAATAAATTTTATCACTTTCGAAGATGTTTTTTCCTGACAGATCTTCGTCTACAGCTTTTACAACTTTTTTAGCAATTACATCTGTTTTAATTGGTCTGTATTTAAGTGTTTTTTTAGTAAGTGAAGCAAAAAGACTTAATAAAGGTATACTGGCAACTTCATTTATCCTAACAGGCTTTCGATCTAAGTCTGCGTATAACGAAGGTCGATAAATACACAGTTTTTCAAAGTTTAGCTCAGCTACTGTTTGTTCCATTTTCCATTTGGTTTGCAAATAAAGGCCTCTGGCATTTTCCTGGGCATCAATTGAGCTAATTACATGAAACTCTTTTACACCTTGCTCCTTAGCCCAGACAGCCACTTTTTTGACCAACTCGTAATCTACAGCAATAAAAGCTTCTGCCGAACCTGCTTTGGCCTGAGTGGTTCCCAGGGTAACAATAACAGCTTGCCCCGCAAACGATGTTGCTTCCAGCTCATTGAAGTCAACTAAAGTATTTTTTTCTCCAAAACTTGATGACCTATGCTTACGCTCAAAACTCGTTACGTCATGTCCTGCTGATAGTAAACCCTGTATCACTTTTTGACCAAGTTGACCTGAACCTCCAAAAATTGCGATTTGTTTCATCGAAAGTTTGTATTTTAAATAATAATGTAAAATTAAAGGGAAATTAAAAGGATGTATTTAACCAATGGTAAAAAAAGTGAAGAATTAAGTAGATTCTCATTAGCAGAAGCATTTAATGCGTATAAAATACTTAGCAAAAGGAATCACTATTTCAGTTTTTTGATTTCGGTGATTGTAGAAACTGAAAAGCAGGACTGTCAGATTACCAAATCTTTGGATTAAAGAAAATGGCGTAATGCAATTTTTACTTTTCGATATCACCCCAATGTGCAATATGATATTAATGGCTCTGAACAAGCAATCCGAAATATTAAGGTCAAGCAAAAAGTATCAGGTTCATTTCGTTCTACGCGCGGTGCAGATATCTTTGCTATAATCAGATCTGCCATTGATACGTGGATTAAACGTTCTGCGAATATCTTTGAAATGCTTCAACTCTTAATTGATTTAGTGGAACAACGAAAGCTATTTTGTACTGCCAACTGACACCAATGCGTTAGTAATGCTAGAACCTGAGGTGTTACGATCGAAGCAATGTAATGAATGATGAGAATACTTAATATGGTGACCAGATATATCTTATGCATGACGAGATTATGCCATGTAAGCATATAACAGGTGAGAAGCATCTAATAAAGCATGATATTGTTGAACTTCGTTGTGATATATAAATGCTATTAAATGTGCAAAGCTTATTTTAGCGGCCGGAGATATCAAAAGTACAACGAGGATGCTTAGTCTAAGTAACCGGAAGACTAGTTGACAAATGAGATGCATCTTGTCGGGCGAGATATTAACAAACTTCAGTGTGATATATTAGTGTTTTGAAATGAGCAAGGTATATTAGAGCCATCAGATCTAGCTGACGTATCATGAGAATAACATTTATGGAAAGATATTTTAATATAAGAGCCGGCTCGGAAGCCAGCAAGGAAATTTCGGAGAATGGTTTTACGCAAGATATGGTGAAGATGATGCTGGGAGCATCCGGAGGACCCAAATGGCTTATTCTTTACGAGTTGGATAAATACCTGTGCAATGAGTTTTATCGTGGACGTGATACGAAATTACACCTCCTGGGTTCGTCTATTGGCAGCTGGCGAATGGCTTGTTATGCATCAGCTAATCCTGTACAGGCGCTAGAGCGTTTCAAGGAAAATTACATACATTTTGGAGCTGGTTACAGCCAACATGAGGTGGATGTCATGACCATGGAACAGATGACCAACCATACCTTAGAGTTGATTCGTTCGTTTGTAGTGGATGAGCAGCTGGAGCAGATAATTAACAACCCTGTATTTAAGCTCAATTTTGTGGCGGCCAATAGTAAAGGCTTGTTGCAGCGCGACAAAAAGGTTCCGCTTTTGATGGGCATTACATTGGCTGCTCTGTCGAATGTTTTGGGCCGCAAAAATCTGAAGTATTCGTTTTCCCGTTCCTTATTTTACTCTGACAGATCATCACCATTTTATCAACTAAATGATTTGCCCACAGAGACGGTGAAACTTGTAAAAGGCAACCTGCTAAAAGGTTTGCTGGCATCTGGCTCTATTCCGTTTCTTACTTCAGGTATTAAAAATATTGAAGGAGCCCGGCCTCAGGGTGTATATCGCGATGGTGGACTGGTGGATTATCATTTCGATTTAGAACTCATCTTGGCTAAAGGGCTGGTTTTTTATCCCCATTTTTATGATGATACCATTCCCGGATGGTTTGACCAGTTTATTAGACGAAGGAAATCATCGAGTGAGAATTATAAGCGGGTGGTGTTGATGTCGCCCAGCGCCGAATTAATTGGCAAACTGCCATATAATAAGATTCCGGATAGGAGGGACTTTGCTAAACTAAAATGGGAAGAGCGAGTCCAATACTGGGAAAAAGTCGTGGACATCAGCAAATATATGGTGGATGATTTTCATGAGATGTTGCAGAAAGAAACGGTATTATCGAGGCTTAAAACGATAGGCAATTAAGCACGCAATTGGCATTAGAAAATCTATTACGCTTTTAAATTCGGCATAATCTACTGTGTGTCAAAGAGTTTTTAATCATTAGTTTATAGCTATTAGCCATTGGCCAAAATGCCGCTCTTTGAACTCAGCTGAAGAGAATTTAATTATTAGATTATTGGCTATTGTGCTTCTGCGTATAGTATACTGAGTTTGATTTAAATTTCAGAATTCAGATTAACAAAAAAGCCAATGAAAAGACTAAAGATGCTTTTCATTGGTTTTATCTTATTACTTGATTAACACCCTAAAATAAGGGGATTATTTTTTCCAGATTTGAACACGCTTTAAGTAATAATCGTAAAGTATTGTATAGGTTCCGGCCTGGTTCTTAAATTTCAAATCTTTACTTCCATCACCTTCTTTAATTTTCACCCAGCTTACCGGCGCAGTCACTTCTTGTTCGCTAACATCAAAACCAGCATCATAAGGTCCCCAACCATCTGTTTGACCAATAAATTTCAAATCCACATCATCACTAAATTCCAAGTCTTCTGCTAAAAAGATATGTTCGCCATAGCCATATGGATTTTGAGTCATAGGAATAGCCGCTTCCGGGTTCCAGTCTAAATCAGGGTGTCCGGGGAAGCCTTTACCTACAATGTACATTTCTGTTCTTGGGGTTACAGTTTCAGTCATGTCTTCAACCGTATACTGCATTAGGTAAGGATTAAACCTAACTTTTTTGTAAGCCGGGTTAGCACCGTTGGCACCTAATAATACAGCTTCACTATCCTCACTGTTTACCATCCCTTTTGATGGGTCTGAACTATCCACTAATCCCCAGTTGTCGCCAGACCAGCTTAATTGGCCTAAGAATTTAAGCTTTTCAGCATCATCGTCCCAGCAATGAAGAAGAATTTCGAACCATCGGTCATCTTCTGGGTCTTTATCCATTGGTAATCCTAGTTCAGGCGTCCATGTTGACCATTGGAAACCTCCGGCTACATAAATATTCTCGTATACCACATCTGCACCCGAACAATTAACTTTCATAGGTAACGATGTTAATCGATTGGCAGTATTAGTTACTTCAACAGTACCATTATGCATTTTCATTTCCATTGCCAATGGAATAGTATAAGTGTAATCTAATTCATATGATTTAGGATTATCCGCTAACTCAATGGTATGATCTAAGCCGATACCTGCATTTTGAAGCTTGATAGCCGTTAAGCCTTGGTCATCAGTAATAGTGCCTTTAAATACTATGTTTTCACCTGGTAAAGCAGAAAAATCAAAGCTGGCATTTACCGTTGGTAGAGTGGCTACATCTACCTTGGTGACAAAGGATTCGGTAGCACCTCCCAATGTTTCAGCCGAAATGGTAATGTCATAAACTTTTAACTCTGCATCGTCGGCTAATGTAAAGGTATAATCGAGGAAATATTGAGTAACACGGTTGGCAAATACAATTTCCTTATCCAGCATTATTTCACTATTTGATAAGGTAATTTTTGAGAACCCGGCTTCGGCATTAAAAGTGCCTTCAAAAACAATTTCATCGCCAGGTTTGGCCATTATCTCAGCTGTTACATTATCAGCTGTTGGCGGTGTTCCCGATTTCTCGTCATCATCGCAGGCCATAAATAGTGTGGCAAAAAGAACGATGGCAAATGGTATTTTTAATAATGATTTCATGAATAAAAAGTTTTCAATTGTTGCATGAAATTCACTAATGAAAGGGAGGTGCTGATTGATGTATCAAAACCAGACTCATTAGATTCTTTCATAAAACTGAGTTTTTGACTAATTATAAGTTAATCGACTTTTAGGCATTAACAAAAATAGAGCATAGGTCATTGGGGCCTGGGTTAGTTAATGTCCATTTAGCAGGGATATTCTGTTCCTGGCAACGAATTATCGTTAAAAGCATATTTATCAGTCGGATAGGTTGTGGTAGTCTATTTGTTGGCCAATTGTATTTTTGTCGTCCAACTCGTACCAGAACAGTTTACCCCCCGTATTGCAGATGGAATTCTAAAGTCTCATTACTTAAACTCAGACGGATTTTTGCCCATTTGCTTTTTAAAGTTTTCCCGGAAATACTTTAAGTCGTTGAAGCCGATATAAAAGGCAGCTTCAGATACATTCATGCCTTCTGAAATGAGTTGAGCGCTTTTTTTAATTTTAACACTTCGCACAAAGGCATTGATGGACATGCCTGTAAGGCTTTTAATTTTCCGATACAAAGTAGTGCGGCTAAAGCCAAGTTCTGTTGCCAGTTCAAATACTGAAACCTCACTGGTCAGGTAGTGCTCCAAAATATAGTTTTCGATGTTCATTAAGAAATCGATTTCTTTGGAATGTTCCTGCTCTAATTCTGGTTCTTCAGGTGCATGATGCGTATTGTTTGAAAAGTAGTTGGATATTTTAATACGATTATCAAGTATCGTCTTCACCCGGGCTTGCAATATGCCTATTTTAAAGGGTTTGGAGATGTAATCGTCGGCACCGGCATTCAAGCCTTCAATCTCATCGGCAGTGGTGCCTTTGGCAGTTAGTAATATAATAGGGATGTGACTGGTTTTAACATCGCTTTTAAGCTCGTTGCAAAGTTCTGTGCCACTCACTTTGGGCATCATAATGTCTGAAACAATCAGGTTCGGACTGTATTTCTTAGCTAACTCAATACCGGCTTCTCCATCGGTAGCGGTTAGAATTCGATAATCGTTTCCCAGCTTGTCGCTTAGCAATTCAAGTATCTCTTCATTATCGTCTACCAGCAACAATACTTGCTCATTTTCTTTAATCTCTATTTTTGGAGTTATACTCTCTGACGGGGCAATTTCAGTTACTTCGTCCGAATTATTAACGATTTGCTCGTTACTGAAATGCTTGTTGCCCTTTAAAAAGTGGATGGTAAATACTGAACCTTTACCTAATGAGCTATCCACATGAATGGAAGCGTGGTGCAGGTTCACTAGCGATTGTGTTAATGCCAGGCCTATACCAGTGTTGGTTGAGTCATTTTCCAGCTTAAAGTAGCGTCTGAATATTTTGTTTTGAATGTTTTTAGGAATGCCTTTCCCCGAATCCTCAACTTTTAAAATAATGTGTTCATGGCTTTCATCAATGCTTAGAATAATCTGACCGCTTGAAGGAGTGTGCTTAAAGGCGTTGGAAAGCAGGTTGTTAAGTATCATCGAAAATTTATCAATGTCGACCCATAGGCTAACCGTATTAATGGGCACTTGAAGCTTAAGATTCACCGAGTTGTGCTTGGCCATCTCCCTAAAACCTTGTAAAAAATCGCTGAGGTAGGAATTTAATTGTAACTGACTCACAGCTAGGTTCGATACACCTGTTTCAACTTGTCTGAATTCCAGTATCTTATTCACTAGTTCAATGAGACGGTTGGAGTTATTTAAGGCCACATCAATGGGCTTTTTAATTTTTGGGTTGGTGTTTTTAAAGATGGATAATTCCTCTAAGGCCACATTGATAATGGTTAAAGGAGTGCGTAGTTCGTGTGAGATATTGGTGAAGAATTCCAGGCGTTCATTGTGGAGTTTGCCTTCCTTCATCCGAAGCTTTTGTTCGTATTTGAGACGGTTTTTTATTTTATATTGCTGTACTCTGTATCGAAAAATGCCACCAATCACCAGCACAAGCAAGCCGAAGTAGCTGGCATAAGCAATTTTAGTTTTCCAGAATGGCGGCTTCATAAAAATCCGCAGAGTGGCTTCGTTATTATGTTGTTCCAATTTATTCGATGTTCGCACTCTAAAGGTGTATTCTCCGGGAGGCAGGTTTCGGTAAGTAACCGATTTATCTTTGCCATTAGCACTCCAGCTTTGGTCATAACCCTCTAATATATATTGGTAGGTATCATCAATGGATGAAGGGTATTTCACCGATTGAAAATCAATGGTGAAGATGGTGTGGTGATGGTTGAGGTTAATCCTGGGGTTGAATTCAATGCTTTTGTTTATAATCCCGTTTTCACCAACCATTACATCCTGATTGAGTACTTTTAAACCCGTAAAACGCACATTCGATTGCTTTTGTGTTGAGTTAAAATCCGCAGGATTAAATAAGTTCATACCTGTTATCCCACCAAAAGCGAACAAGCCCTTTTGAGTGATTATGCCTGAACCATTATGAAACTCCTCAGATAAAACGCCCCGGTTCCAATCATAGTTAATAAATTTTTCAGATGCTATGTTAAAACGGGAAATACCACTATTGGTACTTAACCAAAGGATGTTGGAATCGTTGCTTAATATCTTATGTACTTTGTTGTTGCTTAAACCATCTTTAGTTTGGTAGCTTTTAAATGATTCATCGCTGATGTTAAAGCGGCATAGTCCGGCATTGGCGGTAGCCAACCATATCGTATTATCATCTGAAGCCGTTAATGCATAAATCATTTGCGGATTGATACCTCCATTACCAGTTGAATTATACTTTTTAAGCTTCTGATTAATCAGATTCAGGCTAATAAGCCCTTCACCATAGGTGCCTATCCAAAGGGTGTTGTTGATTTGCAAAATAGCTCTTACATCCTCTTTGGCAAACTTAGGATGTTGTATAAAACGATCTTTATTCCGGTCGTAATAGCAAATGCTTCCTCGGTTTAATCCGACCCAAAGCGTGTGTGTATCATCCTCATAAATATGCCTGATGTCATTAACCGGAATGCCTTCTTTAGCCTGGTATCTTTTAAAAGATTGTGTAGCTGGTAAGTATCGATTAAGGCCGCCTTCGTAGGTGCCCAGCCAGATGGTGCCAGTATAATCTGTACAGGCGCTAATAATTGCATTGTCAGAAATGGATGAAGGATTGTTCTCGTTGTGTTTAAAATGTTTGACAACACCACTTTTCATTGACCAAACATTAACCCCGTCGCCATCGGTGCCTAGCCAAAGATGACCTGAAGAATCTTCGGTTATACCCCAAATCTTATTGTAGGATAATGAATTGCTAACGCCAGGCTGATGTTGCAGGTGCGAAAACCTATTCTTGCGATTTTCAACATAATTAAGGCCACCTCCATGGGTTCCAATCCACATATCATTATTATTGTCCTGAAAAATACTCAAGACAGTTCTGTATGAAAGACTACCTTTTTGATAGCTGGATGTGTATTTTGAGTAAGCGGCATTGACACCATGTTTAAGAATATCAGTGCAGTTGGTGATAGATAATCCACCATCACGCGTTCCTATCCATAAGTTATTGTCATCATCAATATATAAAGCAATTACATCATTATCAGGCAGAAATTTATGGTTCTTAACAGAATAGTAATAATTCTCAACCCGTCGGGTTTCCAGATTTAGATACGATACACCTTCTTTACTACCTATCCACACACCGCTATTGTCATCCATAGCTATGGTATTAATGTTGGCTGGAAGGTTTTTACCTTTTGTAAAGCTTCTAAAATCGTGGTTGGTCCAAGTTTTTAAATCAAAAATATCGAGTCCATGGTCCCAATAGGCGATTATTAAAAGTGAATCATCATAAAGCTCCATATCGGCGATGCGATCTGAGGATAGGCTGGTTTTTTTGTCAAAACTGTTATACAGGTAGCTGAATTGATTATCGTTTTTCTTCTTATAGCTGATGCCAGAATAGTAGGAGCTAATATAGATATCTCCTTCTTTTGTTTCAACAATATCGGTTGGCGACTGGTCAATTAAGCCGCCATTGTTGTTCGATTCTATACGTCGTATTTTCTGCTGTTTTAAGTCGAAGTAATCTAAACCATGAGCCGTCATGATGTAAATGTCTCCAAATTTGTCCAAAAACAGGTTCTGAACATTATTGTCGGATAATGAATGCGGATCGTTTGGTAGCGATTTAAAAATCTTAAACTTTTCACCATCGTAGCGACATAAGCCATCATTGGTTCCAATCCATATGAAATCTAAAGAATCTTGCAGAATGGTATTGATTGCGCTGCCAGGCAAGCCATCTTTCATTCGCAGATTCCTAAAATATAAACTGTCTGTTGTTAATTGAGCCGATAATAATTGAGCAATTATCAGCAAGAGTAATAGAAGTTGATGTCGCACTAAATTTTTTATTTCAAAAGTATATAAAATGATAATACAAGCTTTGCACATTGTCAATGAGGGGTGATGGGTTGATTAGTCAATACCGGGGTGAAACTGTTCAAAAGTGCCCATTTGAACTTCGCTTGAACAATCAGGCTTTATTAATGGACAATTTGCCTATTTTGCGTCGCGTTGAGATTCGATAGGTTTGTCATTGTTAATTGGCAAGGCAAACAAGATTGAAAAACAATTTTAATTCATTTAAAAATTCAAGCGGACTATGAAAAATATATCCAGACACATACATGTGTTCTTGGTGGTGGCACTGCTTAATGTGTTAGGTCTTCCGTCGTTATTTGCACAGGAAACCATCAGCATATCAGGTAGTGTAAAATCCGGTGATGAAATGCTACCTGGGGTTTCTATTGTAATAGAAGGCACAACATCCGGTACCATCACAAATATCGACGGAGAATATACCTTAACTGCGAAGTCAGATGATGTTTTGATCTTTAGTTTTATTGGTTATACCACAATAAAAGAACCCATAAACGGACGAACATCAATTAATATTGAACTTATAGAGGAACTTACACAACTAGGCGAAGTTGTAGCGATTGGATATGGTTCTGTTAAAAAGAAGGATTTAACAAGTGCTATATCAACTGTTAAGGGTGAAGAGCTGGCTAAACGAAACGTAGCCAATGTTTCGCAGGCCTTGCAAGGACAATTGGCCGGGGTGCAGGTGTCGTCTAATGGCGGTACACCGGGTAGCGAGGCTTCTATTTTAATTCGAGGTATTTCAACAATCAACAGTAATAATCCTTTGTATGTGGTTGATGATGTACCTATGGATGATATCAGCTGGGTAAACCCAAAGGATATTGAAAATGTGCAAGTATTGAAAGATGCTTCTGCCAGTGCTATTTTTGGTTCTCGTGCATCCAATGGGGTGATTATTATTGAAACCAAGAAAGCGAGGGCCGGACGTACCAACATTTCTATCGATGCAAGCTATAGTATACAAGATGCGGCCAAGAAACCTGATATGGCCAATGCAACTGAATATGCTAAGATAGTCAACAGAGCATCTATTAATGGAGGTGGCGGACCTCAATTTCCGGATCCGGAAGCTTTTGGCAAAGGAACTGACTGGTGGGATGAAGTGACTCATTTAGCTCCTATCCAAAATTATTCCTTAAGTATGAATAAGGGAACGGAAGATATGAAGATTTCATCAGGCTTTTCCTACTTTAATCAGGATGGTTTGGTGAAAGGTGGCGGTTATGAGCGGCTGACTTTAAAACTGAATACCGAATATAAGTTGGCCGAATGGTTAACTGTTGGACAAAACCTAAGCATTAGTAAGGACAAAACGGAAAATGGTCCTGGTTTAGTGTGGGATGTACAACGTGTTGAACCAAATATTCCGGTTTATTTACCGGCTTATGAGCAAGAGGGGAAAAACAAATACAGTATTTTTCATCCAACCACGTATACTGATGTAAGTAATCCAATGGGGCAACTGGCGCGTACCGATGATGAGACAGATTATTTGAGAACTGTTGGTAATGTATACGCCAATCTCGATTTTGGCAAAGGTTTCACGGCAGAAACCAAGTTTGCGTTCTACCTAAGTCAATACGAGAAAAATGCCTTTGGTCCGACTTATTTTATCGAATCAACCGACCAGAACAAAGAGAATTGGGTGACACGGGAGCATAATAATCGAACAGATTATACCTGGAATAACCTGATTCACTATAAAAAGCAGCTTAATCAGCATAGAATTAACCTAACCGCAGGTATGACTATGGAGAGTTATGAGCACCGTAAGTTATATGGTGAAGGTAATGAGACTCCTAATAATCATTCTGATTTAAGGTATATCGATGCATCCAATGATGATAAACGATCAGCTTCGGGTACCAATGAAAAAAATACACGCCAATCATTCCTGGCACGTGCCAACTATTCCTTGTCCGATAAATATTTATTAACCGCTTCATTTAGAGCTGATGCTTCTTCAAAGTTTTTGAAGGAAAATCGTTGGGGATTCTTTCCGGCTGTGTCTGGTGCCTGGAATATTGCAGAAGAAGGCTTTATGGATAACGTATCGTGGTTAAGTCAGGCCAAATTGCGTGCCGGCTGGGGGCAGGTTGGTAACGACAATATTGATGATAGCGCTTTTACAACTACCTTAAACCGTACAATTTATGTGTTAGGCGATGGACGTGAAATCAACCTTGGACAGGCGCCATCTACCGTCGGTAATCCAAATGTAAAATGGGAAACTGTTGAAGATTTAAATATTGGTGCCGACTTAGGTTTTTGGAATCAACGATTGAGTGCTTCAGTTGACTATTTCGAGCGTCGTTCAAAGGATATGCTTTTGGCAACTTCTATCCCGTATTATTTAGGTTCGGCATGGAGTACGCCTTATACTAATATTGGTACCCTTGAAACGAAGGGTGTTGAGGTGGTTTTAACCTATCGAAAAAAGTTTGCGTCAGGTTTTAAAATGACACATTCGTTAAACGTATCACATGCTTCCAGTAAAGTAACCAAGCTAGTTGGAGGTGAAGCTATTTGGAGTGCTAACCATCAACGATTGGAAAATATGACACGCACAGTAAAAGGTGGTGTAGCTGGTGAGTTTTACGGTTGGGTAACCGATGGTATTTTTCAAAATGAGAGTGAGGTTATTAATTATACCGATGAGTTTGGAACCCAGATCCAGCCATTGGCCAAACCTGGTGATATGCGTTTTAAAGACATCAATGGTGATGGTAAAATTGATGGTGATGACCGCGCTGTTATTGGCAACCCGGAACCAGACTTTACTTTTGGCGTTAATCTTAATTTCGAGTACAAGAATTTTGATTTAGGTATTTTGTTCACTGGTTCTTATGGAAATGACGTACTTAATGCCATTGCGCCATATGCATCAACAGGTAGCGAACGTTATAATTCTTTTGCCGGCTTATTGGATAAAGCCTGGCACAGCGAAGGTAGTACCAATTCGCAACCACGTTTAACTACTCAAGATGATAATGGTAACTTCAGATACTCTGATTACTATATAGAAGATGGCTCATATTTGCGAATGAAATCCTTACAATTGGGCTATAATATCCCTGCAAAATGGTTAGAGCGCGCACAAATTAGCAATGCCCGTGTATTTGTTGGAGCTGAAAATTTGTTTACACTGACAAAATTCGATGGTCTGGATGTTGATTTGGGAGGTTCTGCACTAGAGAGAGGCATCGACTGGGGACAATATCCACTTCCACGTATATTTATGGTAGGTGCAAACATTTCATTCTAATTTTTGAACGATTGTAATTATGAAACGATATAATCAACTATTAGTGGTTTTTATTGCATTGGCAACCAGCTTGCTGTCGTGCGATGATTTTTTAGACCAACCGGTACTTGGCAAACAGGTTCTGGATAACTATTTTGTCAATGAAGATGAATGTCTTAAAGCATTATCAGCTTGCTATGCATCTTTAAGCCCCGAAGATTGGTGGGAGAATGATGTGTTTTACCTGGTAGGTGATATTTGTTCCGACGATGCTTTTAAAGGTAATTCTTTGGAAGGAGACCAGCGCGATTTTGGTTACCTGGCACGCTTTAATATTACGCCGCAAAACGAGTGGATTCAATATAAATGGCAATACAGCTACGAGCAAATTTACCGCACTAACCTGGTGATTAAGAATGTACCTGAAGCACCGGTGAGTGATGACTTCAAAGCCAAGGTGGTGGGTGAAGCCCGGTTTTTAAGAGCTTATGCTTATTTCGAATTGGTTAAAAACTTTGGTGGAGTACCATTACTTACAGAGCCTTTAACGGTTGATGATCCTCGTCAGGCACGTGTTGCTGCATCTTTAATCTGGGAGCAGATTGAAAAAGATTTGGATGCTGCAGCGCAGGTTTTACCAGAGCGTTCAGGACAAGATGCAACTAACTTAGGTCGTGCCACACGTGGCGCTGCATTGGCATACTTAGTGAAGGCCTACGTGTATCAGGAAAAATGGGCCGAAGCTGAACAGTTAGCCAAAGAACAGATAATCGCCAAAGGTGAATACAATCTTAATGATCCCTTCGATAGAGTTTGGAACGTTAATAATCCCAATGGAAAAGGCTCCATTTTTGAAATCCAAACGGTGTTTAGTACTACTTTAGATGCGGGTACTGCTTTACCAGTATTTACGCGAAGTCGTGCCGATGGAGGCTGGGGGTTTTGTACGCCATCCAGTCATTTAGATAATTTTATGGCCGGCGACCCCCGTCGTGATGCAACCATCATTAAACAAGGTGACAAAGTGGGTGATGATTACGATAGTTACGATACCAATCTTTCTGAAAATGAAAGCGGTCGTACCAACCGTAAGTATTACGTAGTATTGGCCGATCGTCCATCTCAATCGGAACATACGCGTACGCCTTTAAACCACATTCTGTTTCGTTATGCCGATTTACTTTTGCTACATGCCGAAGCGGCCTGGCATAACAATAATTTTGGAGAGGCCCAAAATTCTGTTAATGCCGTGCGTAACCGGGTAGGGCTTGGTCCAATTGCATCGAGCGGAGACGATTTGTTGCTGGATATCTACAAAGAGCGACGCATGGAGCTGGCTATGGAAGGCCATCGTTATTATGACTTAAAACGTCAGAAAGGTCTGAAATATCCAAACTCACCACGGCTAAGAGAGGTAATGGAAGATTTTGTAGATTACAACTTAAACAGTAATACCGACTACGATAGTGGTAATTCAGCGGGAAGTCTATTCAATGAGAATGTGCACGTTCTTTTCCCGGTACCGCAAGTAGAAATAGACTTGTCAGAAGGTCTCATTACGCAAAACAGCGGGTATTAAACTCATTTCACCGGATGATAAAAAACGCTTGTTGTCCGGTGATTAAAAAGCTATACCTGTCCATCGAAACAGGTAATATTAAACATCATAAAATATAACAAATTGAATTTCACAAAATTCCTTATACAAGGCTTGGTATGCCTTGCTTTTTGTACATCGTGTACTTCGTGTTCCGATGACGATGATAACGTCTCAAAAGTTAATCGCATTGATGTATTAGTGCAAAACCCGGAGTTGCAATATCGCGGACGCTGGCAGATAGAAGGCAATACGGCCAGTGCCAGTACAACTGGTAGTTCGGTTAAAATTGCCTTTAATGGTGTTGCTTTAAAAGCCAATTTATCTGCAGATAATATCGGCGGCGATGGTTTTAGCTATCTATATGTTATTGTAGATGGTAATGACGAACTGGAGCAACGCAAGCTTATTAAAATAGGAAATGGTATGCAGGTTTACTCAATTGTCAGTGACCTTGAAATGGGCGAACATACCGTTGAGATTGTCAAAATAAATGAATCATGGGGTATTGTTCATTTACACAACCTGGAAGTCTATGGTAGAGAAGTAACCAGCTTGCCGGCAAAAAAAGAACGTCTGATTGAGTATTATGGCGATTCCAACCCATCGGGATGGACAGCCTGGGATGATAAAGACCAGGGAGGTGATGATGCCGCCGAAGGTTACTACGCCTATCCAGGCTTTACAGCACGCTCACTAAATGCTGAGTGGGTTAATTGTGCTATTGGCGGTTATGGAGTAACTGATGGTATGGGTGATAAAGACCTGACCGATGTGTACAGTAAGGTACATTTATATACGCCAAATGCCGACAATAATGCCTGGAATTTTGAAACGAATAATTTGGGTAAAAAGCCTGATGTAGTTGTCATCAATTTGGGCGCCAACGATTACTGGAATGGAGCTACTAAAGCCGAAATAAAAGAGTCGTGGCACAGGTTTATCAGCTCGCATTTAAGAACGGTTTATCCGCAGGCACATATCGTGTTAGCCAATTCTATTGGTTGGGCTATTGGTGAACCAGCTGATTATCATGATGAGGTTGTGGCGGAATTGAAAGCGCAAGGAGATAATAACGTATCATGCGTGAAATTTCCATGGTTATGGGGACAAGACCATGCCGTGATTTCGGAGCATGCGGGATTTGCCAATATTTTAAGCAGGCATATTGCTGAGCAGATGGGTTGGAACTATACGCCTGTTGAGCATTCATCATTACCGGAAGAAAAAGGTCAGTTGGGTAATGCTTCTTTCGAAAATTCAATTCAGGGCATTCGACCTGATGGATGGCGCCCGATTAATGCAGAAACCAATGCGCGTTATCAGAAAAGCAGTGAAGCCAGAGATGGAAATGCCCTAGTGCATTGTCGCGCAGAAGATGGTGTGCATCAATCCATACTAGCCAGTGAAGGAGATGCATATAAACTAAGTGTTTGGGCCAAAGGTAGCGGTAAAGGAATATTGAATTATCGCTTCCGTGATCAGGGGCAAAATGTGATTGCTGAAAGAGCTGTGGAACTGGATATGACATCCGAATGGCAGCAGCTTGAATTGACCAGCGATGCTGCTCCGGCCAATACCTGGCAGATTGATGTGGTAGTGAAAGCGGACAAAGAGTCAAGTGTTGATTTTGATTTGATGGAAATTAGTATCGTCAATTAATAAGCGCAAAATGATACGAATTATATTGATGTGTGTAGCCCTGACAGGCTTATTATCTGTCGCACAGGCTCAGGACGTGAAACAATTGTGGACTGATGGTGCTATGCCTTATGCGAAAGCCAATAAGCTGGTGGAAGAAACTCAAATGCTGTGGGGTACACCCTGTGTGTTGAATGTGACCAAACCAGAGTTATATGTTTATCCGGCTAAAGGTGTCAACAGTGGCAAAGCGGTCATTATACTGCCCGGAGGTGGTTATGAGGTAGAAGCCATCCAGCACGAAGGACATGATGTGGCCAAGGCCTTATCAGATAAGGGCATTACTGGTGCAGTGCTCAAATATCGTTTGCCATTGGCCGAAGCATCAGACCAACCACATTTGCTGCCCATAACAGACGTGCAGCGGGCCTTTGAATTAATGCGACAGGCCGCACATCAATATGGTTTTAACACTGATGAAGTTGGGGTTATGGGTTTTTCGGCAGGTGCACATTTAGCGGCATTTGCCTGTTCAAAGCCAACACACCAGCCCGATTTTTCCTTGATTGTTTATGGATGCCCGCGCTTAACAAAAGAGAATGTTGAATGGCTGGAGAGTAAATTGTTTCATCGGAAAATGACTAAAGAGGAATACGATGAATTTAATATTCTCCAAAGTATTAATGCTGATACACCTCCCGCTTTTTTGGTGCATGCCTTAGACGATAAGGTCTGTTACTATGAAGAAACGACAGTATATGCCGAAGCTCTTCATCAGCATAAAGTGCCATTTGAGTTGCATACCTTTCCTACAGGGGGCCACGGCTTTGGTTTGGGCGATGAAAAAAATGGAACAAACCAATGGATAGGATTAGCTATTAGCTGGATTAAAAGGTTGTAAACAAAAGTTTTAATGATTGACAAATTTTCGGAATAAACGCAAAGGGTTGAAAGACCTTTAAAATAAAGGCTGAAGTATAGGCTTGAGAACAAAAATATCTCTGTGCCTCAGTGTTTCTTTTTATAAGGTCTAATCCTCATGCGAAAAATATTTATTTACAAACAATTATGCGATATAAAAATTTAATTGTATTAGTACTTTTAATGGGTTTGTCGGCTCAGCTACTGAGTGCTGATGACTGGCAAAACCCGTCAAAAGTCAGGGAAGGCAAGCGACAGCCATTTGCCTGGTCATTTCCTTTTCGCTCATTGGATAAAGCTAAAGAGAATGATAAAACAAGCTCGGCTTATTACCAAAGTTTGAATGGAACCTGGCGTTTTAAATGGTCGGTAAATCCATCACAGCGACCAGTCGATTTTTATAAGGTGGACTTTGATGTAAGGCAGTGGGACGAAATAAAAGTACCGGCCGATTGGCAGATGGAAGGCTTTGGAACGCCCATTTACACCAATGTTAAGTACCCGTTTAAAATGGACCCGCCTAACATTCCGGCCGCTTATAATCCGGTAGGTTCTTATGTGCGCACCTTTACTGTGCCAGCTAATTGGGCAGGAGACCAGGTGATATTGCACTTTGGGGCGGTTAACTCGGCCATGTATGTGTGGGTGAATGGTCAAAAAGTGGGCTATTCGCAAGATTCGAAAACCCCTGCTGAGTTCGACATTACCAAGTATCTTATTAAAGGCAAAAATCAGCTGGCTGTAGAGGTTTATCGCTGGTGTGACGGGAGCTATCTTGAAGACCAGGATATGTGGCGATTAAGTGGTATTGAGCGCGATGTGTACCTGTATGCCTTGCCCCAAACACACATTCGTGATTTCTTTGTGAAAGGCGGATTGGACTTTAAATATACAAATGGTGAGTTTCACCTGGATGTAGAACTGGCAAATGCCGATAAGGCGTCTCGGCTAGACATAAAATTAGTTGATAATAATGGTCAAGCGGTTTATACAGATAAGCAAAGCATCAAGGGTCAGAAAATCAGTTTTAATAAGGTTCTGCCAGCGGTTAAAAAATGGAGTGCCGAGCTTCCTGAACTCTATACCTTATACATCGAGTTAAAGAATAAGCAGGGTGAAACCGTTGATGTCAGAACGACACAAGTAGGTTTCCGCACTGTTGAAGTGAAAAACAAACAGTTGTTGGTGAATGGACAGCCCGTGTTATTAAAAGGTGTAAACCGTCATGAGCATAATGAGCACAATGGGCACGTGGTATCAAAAGAGTCGATGTTGCGTGATATCACATTGATGAAACAATTCAATATTAATGCCGTTCGTTGCAGTCATTATCCTGTTGACCCTTATTGGTATGCTTTGTGCAACCAGTACGGTTTGTATGTCATCGATGAGGCCAATATTGAGAGCCATGGCATGGGGTCGTGGTTAAACGATGGCTACAGCCTGGCTAAAACATTGGGTAATAACGCCGATTGGAAGCAGGCGCATCTGGACCGAACCATGAATATGGTGGAACGCGATAAGAACTTTCCGTCTGTTATTATCTGGTCATTGGGTAATGAGGCTGGTTCGGGACAAAACTTCGAAGCTACTTCCAAATGGATTAAAGAGCGTGACAATAGTCGATTGGTTCAGTATGAGCAGGCCTGGTTAGAGTCGTATACCGATATCATCTGCCCAATGTATTATAAAATTGAACAGATGGAGGAGTTCCTGACCATGGATGACCATCGTCCAATGATACAATGCGAGTACAGTCATGCCATGGGTAACAGTAACGGTAACCTGATGGATTATTGGACGTTGATTCGCAAAGAGCCACAATTGCAGGGTGGTTTTATCTGGGATTGGATGGACCAGGGCATTGCCCAGACTTTACCCGATGGTACCAAATACTGGGCTTATGGTGGTGATTTTGGCCCGCAGGATGTTCCGGCTGATGGTGATTTTTGTTTGAATGGGCTGACGTTTGCCGACCAAACACCCAAACCTGCTTTGCATGATGTTAAAAAGGTGTATCAGGATTTCTGGATATCGGCTTCTGACCTGCAAAAAGGCAAGTTCAGCTTGTATAACGAAAGCTTTTTCAGGAATACTGCTCAATTAGAATTGTACTACGAGATTAAAAGCGAAGGTAAGGTGGTGCAACAAGGAACAGTGGACTTTAATAAATCTGTTCAGCCGCAGGAAACAAGAGCTTTCAGAATCAAGTATGCTTACCCGGCAGAAGAAGGCCTTGAGTATTTTATCAATTTCTTTATTCGCACAAGGCAAAAGCAAGGTTTGCTTGAAAAAGGTCATGTGTTGGCATCCGAACAGTTTATTTTGCCAGGATATAAGGCTCCGGCGATTCAAAAAACAACTGAAGGCCAATTAACTGTAGCGGAAGATGAGACCAAACACTACATTTTTGGTAAGGATTTTACCATTGTTTTCGATAAACAAAGTGGTAATATTTCCGATTGGAAATACCGGAGTCAGGATTTATTACGTCGGGATTTACAACCTAACTTCTGGCGTGTTCCGACTAATAACGACCGTGGTAGCAACATGCATAACCGTTGTTGGGATTGGTACGATGTGCAATCGAAACGTGAGCTTCTGTCCTTAAGCCTTGATAAGAAGGATGAGGTAGTTACTGTCTCAACAAGCTCAGGCATAGCAGTTGGTGCCTCTTCGTACAATGTTGACTATACAATTTATGCAGATGGTACAGTGCAGGTAGAAGTAGATTTTGAGAAAGGAGAGGGGCAGCTACCCGAATTGCCACGCTTTGGGATGAACTTGCTTATGCCGGGTCAGTACAATACGGTCGAATGGTTGGGCAATGGTCCGCACGAATCGTATAACGACCGTAGCAATGGTGTGATGATTGATGTATATAAAGGACCAGTTGCCGAACAGCATACACCTTATGTGTGGCCGCAGGAGAGTGGCAACAAAACACAGGTGCGCTGGATGAAGGTGAGCAATGCAAAAGGCAATGGCTTTCTGATTAAAGGACTTCAGCCATTGGAGATGAGCACACATCACTTTACCATTGATGACTTAAACAATAACCTGACGCACTATTACCAGGTGAAGCAGCGTAACATTACTGAGGTTAATATTGACCTGATGCAGCAAGGTGTTGGAGGTGATAACAGTTGGGGATATGATACACACGAGGAATATAAATTACTTGATAAGTCGTATCATTACAGCTATACCATATGTCCGTTTTAATGCCGGCCGAAAAAGAATTTTATGAAGCGAAAAACAATGATTTTAAATATATTTTTAGCCTTGGCTATGGCTTTTCCATCCTGTCAAAAGGATGATGATAAGACACCTGACAATGACTCAGCCCTTAAGTTGACTATTCAGGCTGATGCAACCCAGCAAACCATTCATGGTTTTGGCGCCTCCGATGCCTGGAGTTGTCAGTTCGTCGGTAAGAATTGGCCTGAAAGTAAGAAACAGCAAATGGCCGATTGGTTGTTTAGCACTGAAAAAGACGATGCCGGAAATCCCAATGGTATTGGTTTAAATACCTGGCGTTTTAATATTGGTGGAGGCAGTGCCGAGCAGGGTGCTGACAGCGAGATTAATGACGAATGGCGTCGGGCCGAGTCCTTTATGAGTAGCAAAGGTGTTTATAACTGGGATAAGCAGCAGGGGCAACGCTGGTTCTTAAGAGCCGCAAGGCAACGGGGAGTTACACAGTTTATCGGATTTGTTAATAGTCCACCTGTGAGCCTCACCAAAAACGGTAAAGCGTATTCATCCGATGGGAACCATTATAATTTACCAGAAGAGAACTATTCTGTGTTTGCCGATTATCTGGCCGATGTAGCATTAACACTCATTGAACAGGATGGTATTAGCTTTGAATATATTAGTCCGTTTAATGAGCCACAATGGGATTGGACCAATAAAGGGCAGGAGGGTACGCCTGCTCAAAACGAAGAGTTGGCAGCAGCAACAAGAGTTATCAATAGCGCTTTTGAACAAAAGAATGTAGAGGCTTTGATTGAGATACCTGAATCGGCCCAGCTCAACTTTATGTACGAGAATGGAGGCAAACCCGGTCGGGGCAGGCAGGTCTACAGCTTTTTTGACCCATCATCGCCCGATTTTCTTGGTAATTTGTCGCATGTGGCTCCTAAAGTAGCGGCACACAGTTATTATACAACATGGCCTACCGATAATTTGGCATCTACCAGGCGTCAGGTTAACGAAGCTGTTAAAGCCAGTCCGAAACCTGTTGAATTCTGGATGAGTGAATACTGTGTATTGGAAGATAATGAGGAGATAAAAGGAAGCGGACGTGACTTAGGTATGAACACCGCTTTGTATATTTCGCGCGTTATATTTGCCGATTTGGCCATAGGCAACGCTTCGTCGTGGCAATGGTGGCTGGCCATTAGCCCCTACGATTACAAAGATGGTTTGGTTTATATCGACCAGAACAAAAATGACGGAGCTTTTTACGACTCTAAATCATTATGGGCCCTAGGTAACTATTCCCGCTTTATCAAAGAAGGTATGCAACGTGTGTTGGTGACCAGAAGTGATATTCAAACCGATGAACAATCATTGAATGGAATTATGACCTGTGCCTTTGCTTCAGAGGATAAACAAGAGGTGACGATGGTTATCACCAATTACTTAAGTTCAGAGGTGCCGGTTCAGTTAAGTCTGGATGGGGCATCAGTGAGCGGGCCCTTAAAAGTATACCTGACCGATGGTAAAAGCAATAATAACCTGGCCTATCAGGAAGATATTGCTGCAGGTGAGCAAATAACTATTCCACCGCGCAGCGTGGTGACCATTACGAATGTAGAATAGTTTTACAATTATGATTTTAGTAAGCGGGAGGTCACTAGTTTGAGTTCCCGTTTATTTTTAAAGTAATTGTAATTGTTAACTCCATCTAGTAATGGAAGTGCTAAAAAGTTACATAATTAAAACTAAGGAGACTTTATAAAGGCTTCGTTATAGTTAGCTATCATCATTTTCTTTAGGGAAAGATTTAATTAGCATAAGTAGATAATACTCTACCTGCTCTGAATTTCTTTATAAATTTATGGTTACAACCTGAACCTTCAAGTACAGAAAGTATACCCAACCAGTAAATGGAAACTTCCTTTATAGCAAGGATTTATTTTTTTTTTCATAAAAGCTAACAGCTTATTCTATGTCTATTTATACAGGTGATTACATTAGTGGGCACTTAAAACCCGCTGATTATTAGTTGTTTATTTTTAAGTTCTTTGACATTTTTGTAATCGCATTTCGTAAGCACCTCTCTTACAGGAGTTTTATCTAGTAGAGATATGCTAAGAATTTGTAGAATTTCGTAGATTGAGCGGTTGACTTTCAGTCTGTTACCAATTGTGGCAACAAGGCAGTATGCGATGATTGCACAATACATCTGGGTTTTTACAGCATTAAGAGACGTTCCCCAAAAGGATTTAATCTTGAGATGCTGTTTCATCCACTTGAAAAATAGCTCTACCTCCCAACGCTTTTTATACAGATAAGCTATATCAGTAGGTTTAAGTTCCACGTTGTTAGTAAGGAAGATTAGTTCTTTATCCACTTCACAATCATAGTACTTTACTCTCCGAAGCTTTTCTGGATAATCCCTACTTGGGTAGTAAGATTCAAGCTTGCCGATTTGATCATATTTCACCCCAGTTGCTTTATCAACAGAGTTGGAATACATTCGGTTAAATCGCATATTATCTTTTGCCCTTGTAACAAAGAAAGCTCGCTGCATGTGAAGATGATACAACCTCTTATAATCGATATAAGCTTTATCTATCACGTAAAAGCTTCCTGGCTCATATGAGATCAAATCAAGGGCATTGACATCATGCATTTTGGCATTTGAGATATACAGGAACGTTGGAATTGATGTTTTTACATCAAACAAAGTGTGCAGTTTAATGCCTCCTTTTGTTCTCCTAAACTCAGCCCACCAAAATACACTGAGACAAAGATCGATTGTTGATGAATCAAACGCATAAACATGGCCTTCAACATTGATCTCAAAGTCTGACATATAGCAGTTTACGTGCTTCTTCAATGAGGGTATATGCAAATTCTTCAAAGATTTTATAACTACGCTTCTCATTGGCTTTACCAAGGTTTCTCCGAGTTACAGTTGAACCAAATCCGAGATGATATTATTTGGATTTATGAGCTTCAAGGCTGAGAAGTAAATCTCTCATACTATCTCTTGAGGTAAGCTGCCCAAATACCATACATAGCATTTGATTCCAACAGGTGAATGATCTTACATACTTATTCCCATTGTGTTTGTTGACAATTCGGTCAAACATTCGTCTAGGTAAAAAATCTGTAAGTTGAGCGAAGATATATTTGCCTTGGTTCATGGATAATTGCTTGTTTACATGCAAAATATCCATAATTCAATTCAAATCGTCACGATGTCAAAAATCGCTACAAGTACGACTAACAAAGAATTTCAAAGAACGTTTATTAATTTTTAATACCCACTAGTGAGGTGATTAATGAAATAATAGATTGTATTTAGATTTTAATAGCCACGGCAAACGCATTTAAGATAATTTCTTAAATGCGTTTGCCGTGAGTTGATACCTACGAACGACAAAAAAATAAAATCAATTACCACTATCATCGTGAATATAGAAATGTGCCCATATTCGGCAATTTATATGATTTCTTTGACGTTCACACGGCCGAAGGTGACCGGGTTGAGATAATTGAATCGCGCGTGAGTATGGATTATAGTAATTCACTGTCTCCCAAATACGATGTGGGTGGGCCCTTATCAGCTCTGGGATCGGATAAAGTAAAGCTGCGCACCGATTTCCTGAACCAATAAAAATACAAGTACTATCGCTATAAATATGAAGGCATTATCACTTACAGCAACCGCGATGTATACCATATTAGCTTTCGACACCGAAGAATTCAATTTCGCTTACGAGGGAAAGATTACCGCAAAAAGAGTACGCGATACAGATTAAAAAATGCACAAATGGAGGGTAATATCTATATCGATACCAAATCAATGGCATTTGTGCGAATCGCCTACAAAGTGGAGGATAAAGGTGAGGTTTATACCATAAACATGCTCGATTATCAAATGATTGGTAACAAATGGTACCTGCGTACAATCGATAAAGAGTTTAGTACCCTACTACGATCCCCAAGAACCAGTCAGCCTTTTGACCTGTATCAGGTGCACAAGCAACTAATTGTTAATAGTACCGATACGCTTTGCTGCCGCCCATTGCAGTCCAACAAAACAATTCCTAACACTGAACATTATAGCCTTTACCTTGGAACTCACTCATACAATCCCGACTTTTGGAGCCATTACCAAAACATACCCATAACTGCAGAAGAGAAGAAAATAATAGCCGATATATGCAAAGACAAACCCCGGGAAGAACAATTCCGCCTCGCTCAACGCTACGATTCAACGCGCACTTTACCCATGGCAGCCGAAATTCAATATACCGACACGCTCTATGGCCATCTTAAAGACGATCCGTATCACTGGATGTGTCATAAAGGCAGTGATAGTGTGGTGGATTACCTGGTGCAGCAAAACCTATTCGCAAACAACTATGCCTATCTGTTTAAGAAAACATCTATCAAATTCGGACAACAACTGGATCAATGGGAGCAGTCCGGTGACTCATCATGGAAGCTGGAAAAGGGGGCGTATTTCTATCAGGAGAAATACACGGCCATGGATGATTACCCTTGTATCTATAAGCAATCCATCCACGAGCCAGACTCACTGAAGCTGATTGCCGATATTAACCAACTGTCTAAAAACTACGAAACGCTATATTTCGATAGTTTTGAGCCATCCCCTTCCGGTAACAAACTGGCCGTGTCCATCGACACCACCGGTTCCGAAAAATCACAGATATTATTTAAAGATCTTCGCCTTAATACCTGGATGAGCGACCCCATATCTAATGCCTATTTTGTTGGATGGAGTACGGACGAATCAACGGTTTATTACATCAAGATAACCAATACCCTTTCGCTTAATCACATCTATTCTCACCGCTTAGGAACCGCAGCGGATAAAGACCTGTTGATTTATCATGAGAAACGCAATAACTATGACTTATCCGCCAGTGTCTCCAGAAACAATAAATACCTCTTCATAAATACAATCGGGTATACCAACGCGGCATTGCAAATACTCAACCTGGAGACGGGCGATATTCGTAAAGTCATCCCGTTAAAAGATAATCTACTCATAGGCTCACAATACATCATTAACGACACCTTGTATGTGCATGTTGAGGATGAATGTCAAAACGCTATCCTTTCAATGCCATTGCAGGGGAATGAATTAAATACAGATACACTCTACCAGAGTCACAATAACTACATCGATGATTTTTACCTTAAAAACCATCAGCTGATAACGATTGAAGCATATGACGGGCATTACCACCTCAAGCACACCAACCTGCTCAAAAAACAAACAAAGCTAATCGCTAATGGAACAAATGCCAACAGCTATTACATGACGTCCATTGATTCAACGGGCAGGCTCTTGACTTATTATAGCCATAATCCGGTAGACGGAACCGAAAAATACACCTATGACTTACAGAAAGATCGAGTGAAAGATGTAAAAAATACGCAAACACCCAAAACATACCGTGCCAACAATTATTGTGTTCAAACCATTTATGCCACCGCTGATGATGGACAACAAATTCCAATAACGCTTTATGGAAGAAAAAGCACTTTTAATGCCGTGAGAAAAGACAACCAAACGGTTCCTTTATTAATGGAGGCCTATGGTTGCTATGGTATCGTCAACATGCCCAAAAGAAATCCGGTGAAAGTCGCGCTGGCTGACAAAGGATGGTTAATCGCCACTGCCCATGTCCGGGGTAGTCGTATTAAAGGTTGCACTTGGTTTGTCGATGGCAATATGCAACAGAAACACAATACCTATCGTGATGCCGTAGCATGTGGTGAAGCACTTATAAAACAAGGGTACACTTCATCATCTCAAATGGCCTTTCATGGTTATAGTGCAGGCGGCGTCATTGGCGGATACCTAATTAATCGGCGTCCGGAACTCTTTAGGGTTGTATTAATGGATGTGCCCGTTACCGATGTGCTGCAGAACGTATCTGACAAATCCGTACTAGGTTTAGGTCATAGAGATATCTATGGAGATCCTAATAACGCGGCCATATATGAAGACATTGTTGACTACTCACCTATGGAAACCATATCACCCCAAAGTTACCCTTCGGTTTTAATAACCTGTGGTTACAACGACTATAAAGTAGAATATTGGCAACCTGCTAAGTATGTAGCCTATTTACAGAAGTATAACAAGGGTAATAATCCAGTTCTTCTGAAAACCTATTTAAATGCAGGGCACGGCTTACCGCCAGGCAGAAGTAAGGCCAAATACGAGCAGGCCTTTCAAATGGGCTTTCTATTGCATGAGATAGCTTCAAAGTAAGAATACAAAAAAGTAAACTACCTTTCAAATCTAATACAAGAGATGTGAAAGGTGGGTTGTAAGAATAATGTTATGTAACTTATTTTTGTAGTAAAAAAATTATAATAAATAATAGTTTAAAGTTTTGAACAAATTTGGCACAATTAAACTTTTTTCAGGAATTCTTTGTTAATCGCACTTTAAAAGGTTTTAGGCCATTGTACCAATGACAAAACATATTTGATATTTATAATGTATACAATCAAAATGACTAAACAAGTTGTGTAAACCAACTCTTAAACTCAGCCGACTTATTTTTACTTACAAAGATCTTTTCAGGGGTCTTAATTTTTAGTTGCACCTGTAGACGGTTATCATAACGGATCAGCATTTCTTCAATACTATCGCGAGACAGAATGTATTGTTTATTGGCCCTGATAAAGTCTTTTGGGTTAAGGTCATGAAGAATCTGTTCCAAAGTTTTTGAATAGGGGTAGTGCAGGCCATTATTCAAATAGATCTCAGTTATCTTATCGGTGGTGTAAAAGCAACTAACTTCACTTATGTCAATCGGAATAAGCTTATTATTATCGCGAACTAGCATCTTTCCAATGTAGGTATTGGGTAGCGTAAGTTCCTGTTGATTGCTCAGGTAATTTAGTTCATCACCGGGACTTAATTTTTTAAACTTCTCAATGGCACGTGCAAGCTCTACCACCTTGATCGGCTTCAGTAAATAATCAATGCTGTTCACTTTAAACGCATCAATGGCATAATTATCATAAGCAGTGATAAAGATGATCGGTATTTCAATAGTAAGGTGCTGAAAAATGGTAAAAGCACTGCCGTCCGACAGGTGAATATCCATCATAATCAGATCAGGTTTTTCTCTGGTATTCAACCAGGTGATGGTTTGCCTGATGCTTTCTGTATTGCCAAGAATTTCAACGGATGAATCAATGCTTTTTAATATCCCTGCAAGATTTTCATAGGCTACCGTTTCATCCTCCACGATTAGTACTTTCATTATCTACTGCTTTAAGGGTAAAATTACAACAAATGTCTGACCATAATCATTTACCCTTATCTTTTTATTCATCATGATCAGAAAACGGTTCTCCAGATTTTTAAGGCCGGTACCATTGGTTTTATCTGGTGAGAGTTTAGGGAATATTGGGTTGTGGATCTCCAGTTCATCGTTTTCATTCAGTCTGATCACAACCTTCATTTTGTGTTCGCTATCAATGGTATTGTGTGCAACCACATTATCAATTAGCGGTAAAAGAGATAAGCTTGGCAGCTTTAAGCTCATTTGATCTTCTTTAATCTAACAGGGGTTTAATTCCCCGAGGCTTGCCTCGAAATTAGTATCTTGTGATTCGATGTCACAAGATAGTAAAGAAATACACAAGAGTCATAATGTAACAGTACTGCTGTATCATGTAGTTTGTGCCATAAAATA
>JAOARW010000017.1 GCA_025210475.1 Carboxylicivirga sp.
AAAAAGCAAATTGGTGGCTCTCCTGGTCAATTGCAGTTAAATTGGAATGGGGTCTAATTTCAAATTGAAAAACAAACGCCCAATTAATGGGCGCTATAGAAGATAATTTTATGAATTCCGACTTTAGTCGGTTAATAGTGAGAAATTATCAGAAAATAGCCGAGAAATTATTTTATACTTCAACAATTAACCTTCTAATTGGCTTTGGCAATACCAAAACAAACAATGATCAAACGTATGATCTCAATCAGTTCAAAATGTCCTTCAATCCAGGGATATGCTATTTTCTATCTGAAAAAGTTGCCATTAGAACTTCCTTAGGAGAAATCGCTTATCATCAAAATAAATTAGAGGGCGATGATAATGAGAAAGTTAAAAATGAATACAAAGGGGTTGATTTCAATTTTGGACTTAGTCATCTTAGTTTTGGTGCAACATAATTCTTCTAATCCTATGCTATTTTTTTGCAATCTCATTAACTAATTTCTTATGCCTTTAAATAACGGCATATTAAATAGTGCAAACCAACATGTTTTCATAATAAGCAGAGCCATTATTGGCTATTAATAAATATTTAACAAGTAACAAATGAAAAAATTAATCATAACCTTAACATTCACATTGATCGTATGCTTTGTCCAGGCACAATTCCAGAAAGGAATGAAAGAGGTAGGTGGAAGTATCAGTTATTCTAATAATCATGAGGATAACGAAAATAATAATGGAAACGGAACTACTGAAAGGCAAGGGTTCTCAATAAAGCCAACAATCGGTTGGTTTATCAGTGAAACTACAGCAATTGGTATTGGCATTTCATATTCTTGTTCAAACATAGATCATGAATCACCTAACTACGAACATACAAACAAATCAAACAGATACTATTTCACTCCTTACCTTCGCAATTATAAACCAATAAACGATAAGCTATTTTACTTTACTACAGTTAGTTTATCCTACGGTATAGGCAAACAAGAAATGGATGACAGAGAATATGATCATAATTATTTGAGTATTAGCGCAAGTCCAGGATTATGTTATTTTCTTTCGGACAAATGGGCTTTAAAAACAGAATTTGGTAATTTATATTATCAATGGAGCAAGAATAAAACAACTAACGATTGGGGGGATGAGTTAGAAACAACAAACAATGGCTTTGGCATTTCATTAGATTTAAGTTCCATACAATTCGGTGCAACTTACTATTTCTAAAATGTATTTTAGCTGCCGATTGTTAACCATCGGCAGCTTTTGTATTCCCTTCTGATAAGATTAAAAATCAAAGCCATTTCAATTAATTGTTAAAATGTGTCTTATTTCACTTTTGTTTATAAAGCTCATTTAATGATTATATTGCGATAACTTTAAATTCAATTTGTCAATAAACGTTAATGCAACTACAAAAAGATATCGAACAGTTTCTTTATCAAATACAAATGGACTTTGTCTATTTTATTGATATTTCGGATGTCTCAGATAAAGGGCGTCAAGGCATGACTACAGCTGTTCTATTTGGTAAGGCATTAACAAAAACCTATCTGCAAAAAGTTTCCAAAATACCGGATTATGTGGCCCAATTGATCTTAAACAAAACAATTGATCAGGATGAATTTCACAATACAGAACTATTTACAGATCAAATAGCCGATCAACTTTCCACTAAGATAATGGAGTCGGGTTTTGAAGCATTCTCACAATCTGAAGCCAACATCGAAAAAAGTGGTTTATACCATAAAAAAGAATATCGCACCCCACTCCCCCATAAAACAATCGCTTTGAGAGCTGGCATAGGTTGGATTGGTAAAAATGATTTATTAATTACTCCCGAGTACGGCTGTGCCATAAGCATGTGTTCCGTTTTAAGCAATGCACCTTTTCAAACTCGCAATCATGCTTTACTAAAGCAAAAATGTGGTACATGCACCGTCTGTCAAAACACTTGTCAACCCAATGCCATATCGGGAAAGGAATGGGAACTGACAACAAATCGCGACGGCATATTTCATGTTCATAAGTGCTCACCTTGTTTCCAATGTGTTGTGCAATGTCCCTATACCAAACGTTATGCAAACTCCTATTAATCAATCGGTCAAATAAGAAGTGTAAAAATCGGAGTAAGATTATTTACTTATGCGTTGAACTTTTTTATTGCTTTACTGTCTTTTTAGTACAAATAATGACTTGATTAATAAAAAACTGCTTTACTTTGCAGCAGTTTGCGTCTATCTGTCAGGAAAAGTGAAACATTGTCGGGTATCCAAAAGTGGTACAATACTTGATAGAAAAAGGACTTTAACATTGAATTATAACAATACTAAATTTTATAAAATGGAAATCGGAAGAAATAAATTTGTTACTCTTTCTTACGAATTAAGAACTAACAGCGTTGAAGGTGATGTGATTGAAAAAACTGAAACGGAAGCTCCTCTTGGCTTTGTATTCGGTGCTGGTAAGATGTTAGAAATGTTTGAAAACAAATTGGAAGGTTTAGCTAAAGGTTCTGCGTTTGACTTTGAACTTAAGGCAGCTGAAGCCTATGGCGAAGTTAATCCCAATGCTATTGTTGAAATTCCAAAGAACATTTTCGAAGTAGAAGGACAAATTGATGAAAATCTTCTTACCGTTGGTAACCATGTACCGATGCAGGATGCACATGGTAACCGCCTTAACGGACTGGTTCTTGAAGTAGCTGACGAGAAAGTTAAAATGGACTTTAACCACCCATTGGCAGGTGACAACTTGTTCTTTAAAGGTGAAGTTTTGGAAGTTCGCGAAGCTACTGAAGATGAAATCATGGAATCTTGTGGTTCAGGAAGCTGTGGTTCCGGCTCAGGTGGCTGCGGCGGTGGTTGCTCTTGCGGTTAATCAAACTTACTTAATTGATACGATATAAAGGGAGGTGAGTATTCGCTTCCCTTTTTTTTGGTCATACAGGTTCTTCGGTCAAAAGGCTATTAGTCAGATAGGTAATTCGTACAAAGTTATACTGATACTTTAAACGTAATACCATTGTAAAAATGGTATTACATGGTGTGAAGTGCATTAATATGATACCAATTCGTCTGTTGACCAGACCATCAGTTCTCCAGTTTGTCACTTCAACTATTAAGTAACATAAAGTCAGTAAACACTAAAACCTACAACTTATCATCCATCCCTTTGGGCAATCACTTTTAATCAGCTATTTTTACGCTTCATTTTATTACGAACCATAAATTATACACCACATATGTCTGCAAATTCGTTTGGAACCCTCTTTAAGCTCACCTCATTTGGCGAATCACATGGTAAAGCTGTTGGCGGTATTATTGAAGGAGTTATTCCTAATACCATCATCGATGAAGACTTTATTCAAAGTGAGTTAGATCGACGTCGGCCTGGACAATCAGCCATTACCACTCCACGAAACGAGGAGGATAAAGTTGAGTTTTTATCGGGCATTTTTGAAGGTAAAGCAACTGGTACACCCATCGGGTTTGTGATATGGAACAAAGACCAACGTTCGAAGGATTACGGCAATATTGCAGAGGTATACCGCCCTTCACATGCCGATTATACCTACCAGAGCAAATATGGTATCCGCGATTATCGGGGTGGTGGCCGGTCATCGGCCCGCGAAACGATTGCACGTGTAGTGGCTGGTGCTATTGCAAAATTAATGTTGCAGCAACAAGGCATCAGTATTCAGGCATTTACATCCAAGGTTGGACACATCCAACTGGAAAAATCATATGAACAACTGAATCTCGATCAAACCGAAAACAACATCGTTCGTTGCCCCGATGAGGAAACAGCCAATAAGATGATTGACTACATTGATGAGGTTAGAAAAAATAAAGATTCGGTGGGTGGCGTCATAAGTTGTGTTATCAAAAATGCGCCAGTTGGACTTGGCGATCCGGTTTTTAATAAACTACATGCTACCCTTGGGCAAGCCATGTTATCAATCAATGCCGTAAAGGGATTTGAATATGGATTGGGCTTTGGAGCAACAGAACTGAAAGGATCGCAACACAACGATGAGTTCTACATGGATGGTGAACGTGTAAGAACCAAAACGAATCGTTCAGGAGGTATACAAGGTGGAATTTCAAACGGAGAAGATATCTACTTTAACGTGGCCTTTAAACCCATCGCTACCGTTCTAATGGAGCAAAATACGGTCAACCGAAAAGGTGAAGAAATTAAATCGACCACCAAAGGACGACATGATCCATGTGTTTTACCACGTGCTGTGCCAATTGTAGAAGCCATGGCAGCCATGACCATTGCTGATCATCTATTGGTCAATAAAATGTATCGATAATCTATCATCGCATTAAAATACTAAGGCACTTCCACCTAAATCGAGGGTTGAAGTGCCTTTTTTATTTTTCTAAATTCCCGAGATCAACTTTTGTAACTAAGCTTTTAAAAGCAATTATAGGTTTTCTGCACCACAAATGTTCTAATCATCCCATTTTCTATCTTTCATAATTAATTCTGAGATTTTGAACTTATATTTGAAACTCAAATTCCAAACTCTTAAATAAATTATTCATGTTTTTAAAAAATCTACCATTGGTCTGTCTCCTATTATTGGTCACAGGTCTATTTTCATGTCAACAAACACCGGAAAAAGCCTCGGATCACGTGCTGTGGTACAAACAACCGGCTAAAAACTGGAACGAAGCATTACCAGTCGGTAACGGTCGCTTAGGTGCGATGGTATTCGGAAATTCATCCAATGAGCGAATACAATTAAATGAAGATTCCATGTGGCCAGCTGATTTAGGATGGGACGAACCTGCCGGAACACCTGAAGATTTGCAAGCTATTCGCGAATTATTATTTGAAGGTAAGCATACAGAGGCAGATCAAATGTTTGTTGACAAATTCTCGCGCAAAAGCGTTGTTCGCTCTCACCAGACCATGGGTGATTTATGGCTGGATTTTAAGCACGAAAACATTACTGACTATCGTCGTGAGTTAGACATCGAAAGAGCCATATCAAAAACAATATACAAGTCAAACGGACATTTGGTTAGCCAGAAGGTATTTGTATCAGCACCTAACCAGGTAATGATTGTTCACCTTAAAACCGATAATCCGGAAGGATTTAATGGCGAAATTCGTCTTAGTCGTCCCGATGATAATGGCCATCCTACCGTAAAGCTTTCAACTAATCAAAAAGGTCAACTGCTAATGACCGGTGAAGTGACTCAACGCGATGGTAAATTCAATTCGGAGCCTGCTCCTATCTCCAGCGGTGTAAAATTTGAAACCCTTGTACAGGTGGATAATAAGGAAGGCAAAATAACTCCCGCTACTAACTCGCTGAAAGTAGAAAAGGTAAAAGAAGCAGTGCTTTACCTGGTGTGCAACACCTCCTATTACCACAACGATTTTAGTGCTCAAAATCAGAAGAATTTGGAAAAGGCCACCAGTATTGAGTTGGAAACTTTGGAAAAGCAGCACATCGTTGATTACCAAAGCTTGTATAATCGTGTTAAATTGAGCCTTAACGGTGTTAATCAAGACTCTATCCCGACCGATCAGAGAATTAAAAATATTAGCGAAGGAAAAACTGATTTGGGATTGGAGACCATGTTGTTTAACTATGGCCGTTACCTGCTAATCTGTTCTTCACGGCAAGGCTCCAATCCAGCGAATCTTCAAGGTTTATGGAATGAGCACCTTAATGCTCCCTGGAATGCCGATTACCATCTGAACATTAACCTGCAGATGAATTACTGGTTGGCAAACGTCACCAACCTGGACGAACTGAACCAGCCTCTTTTTGATTACGTTGATAAACTGGTTGAAAACGGTCAGGTTACTGCCCAAAAGAACTTCGGTTGCAATGGAGCCTTTATTCCTCATGCAACAGATTTATGGGCCCCAACCTGGTTACGAGCTCCCACCGCCTATTGGGGTTGCTCGTTGGGAGCAAGTGGTTGGCTAATGCAACATTATTGGCAACATTACCTGTATACCAAAGATGAAGGCTTCTTGAAAGAAACAGCTTTCCCGGCCATTGAACAGGTGGCCCGGTTCTATAGCGATTGGCTGATTGAAGACCCAAGAGATGGTTATTTGGTATCGGCCCCTTCCACATCGCCTGAGAATCGCTTTTACGATGCCGATGGCAGGCAGGTAGCTTCGTGTATGGGCTCAGCCATGGATCAGCAGGTTATTCAGGAAGTATTTGACAATTATCTGCAAGCCTGTAGCGAGTTAAATATCGAAAACGAATTGAGCAAAAAGATAACTGAACAACGTCAACAATTGCGTCCGGGATTTGTACTTGGCGAAGACGGCCGCATCCTGGAATGGGATCGTGAGTACAAAGAGCCTGAGCCAGGTCATCGTCATATGTCTCACCTTTATGGATTTCATCCTGGTACTGCCGTTACCAAAAGTGCTACCCCTGATCTGTTGGATGCAGTAAACAAAACCTTGCAGCATCGCCTGGATAACGGAGGTGCCGGTACTGGTTGGAGTCGCGCCTGGTTAATCAATTGCTATGCCAGGTTAATGGACGGTAATCAAGCTCACAAGCACATCGGTCTTTTATTTAAAAAATCGATGTTTATAAACCTTTTTGATGCTCACCCTCCTTTCCAGATTGATGGTAACTTTGGTTATACTGCTGGTGTTGCGGAGATGCTTTTACAATCGCACGAAGATGGTTTAATTCGTATTCTACCAGCCCTGCCTGATGCATGGAAAGATGGTTCGGTAAAAGGCTTAAAAGCCCGTGATAACATTGAAGTGGACATCAAATGGTCGGATAAGATCGTTAAAGAAGTTAAGTTATTGAGTAAAAAAGATTTGACAATCAAACTATTGATTGATAATAATGAAGTTGAGGCAACACTACTTGCTAATCAACCATTTATTTACAAATCAAAATCATAAGATGGTTACCTATTAAGATTTACTGAATAATATGAGAAAGTCCGGTTATTAGATTAGCCGGACTTTTGTTTTGGTAAATAATGCTTTTTTATGATTTCATTTGTGTTACTAAGTACCCTACTTAATCTCGCTTATAACCAATATCATAAGCCTTTCGATTTTAAAAAAATCAATAAGGTATCAGCTTCTTGTACTTCTTATGGCGCAAGTAATTGGAGATAATACTGCGCGTGTCACCATTGTCATCATAAAAGGTAATGTGATCTTTAAACTGCTGCGGTGATTCAATACAAGCATCTTCTTCGATGTAACCCCATCCCAGATAACTGCCATTCTCAATTATCACAACGGCCATTTCAGCATCATTTCGGCCCTTATCCAATATAACCAGGTTTTCATGTCCATAGGATAGCTTATTTAACAACTGAACAACCCGCCGATTATAATGCTCATCACTCTCCGCTCCTACACAGGCCCCTTTACAGGTTTTCAACTGATACTGAAAACAGCCATGCTTGCCCTCGTACAAGCCACACAGTTGCTGACACAGTTCAAATTCTTCTATCCATTGAAACAATCGTTCACGCCCTTCCTGATTGGTTTCAAAAGTAGCATGCGGTATTTCTACACCCGTATTGGGTTTCAGCATTAATCGAACGTAACCACGACGATCGGTGTAATGGTACAAACCTATTTTGCTTTTTGATCGTCGCTGTGCCCGGTTATAGCGTGGTTTTTCAGCCTTTATTTCATGCGATTCTTTCAAGAGTGCCACCAATTCACTTCCCGTCAGAAAATAGCTAATATCAGCCGCATTTTGCTTCATTTCAATTCCCTTCTTGGTTTTAGGATTACCCAGGTGGGTAATGATACGGTTTCGAATGTTTTTACTTTTTCCGATATATATAAGTTCTCCGTTCTCATTGTGCATGTAATAAACCCCTACGCGGGTAGGCAGTGATTTGATGTGCTCAATTGTTAACCCGGGATGAAGTCCATTTGCAGAAAACTCTTTATATGGATCTTCGGGATTCAGTAATCCATTATTCTTTTGAAGCAATATTTCAAATAACTGTACGGTTGCCAGTGCATCGCCTGCTGCGCGGTGACGAGCATCGTTACCAATACCCAGTTCGGGACAGATTTTACCAAGACTGTAGGATTCATGTCCTGGTAATAACTTGCGCGATAGTTTTACGGTACAAATGGTAGGCATCTCAAAATCATATCCCAGATTTTTAAATTCTTCTTTGATAAAATTATAATCAAAACCTGCATTATGCGCCACAAAAACGGCTCCTTTACAGATGGCCACAACATCTTTGGCAATTTGATAAAAAGGTGGGGCCGATTCAACCATTTCATTGGTAATACCCGTTAAAGAAGTTATAAAAGGTGGAATATAGGATTCAGGATTAACCAAACTGACGAACTCATCTACAACCTTCTCTCCATCATGGCGATAGATGGCTATTTCTGTAATTTTTCCATTCTTCAGATTTCCTCCGGTTGTTTCGATATCTACAATTACATACATTTAATATACTTAATGCCTTGGTTAAATATTCGTTTTTTTGGAAAGCTTAAAAGTACAAAATTTAATTTTTTACTAATCAATACATTCCATTTATAATTACCGAAAACCCTTATCATTTCTTGGATAGAGCAATATTTAAAACTATATTTGTACTACGATCATTGACAAACTTATTCCGCATCAGTCGTATTTAGATTGTTAAACTCAACACTATCAGAATACCGAGTGACGCTATGTTTTTAAAGAGCGGGCCTCGCCCTTGTGGTTACTATTTATAGTACGGAGGATTATCGATAATTACATGCACTCAAATCCTGTTTACAGGAGTTTAAATAATCCCGGGTGGTGCGGTCCTTATAAAAAAGGCGATACTTGATTCAGGTATCGCCTTTTCTGTTTTATGGTAGTTACTTTTTAATTGTTGTGAATCTATTAAAAACTATAAATCTTTCAATAGTATATTTCGTGGGCTTTTTTTCAGGTGTTCATCAAACTCGCCTAATATATGCTGTAGATTGTGCAAGTGAACGGTTTCTTCAAAGTGCAAATCGCGACTCCCTTTTCCTTCCACCATTTTGATAACCTGCATTACGGTTAATTGATTAATATCGGTAGCCGGCTGGTAAAGCGTTTCCTTTTCATCATCACCTGTTGTTTCTGAAAAGACATTACTAATTACCAACTCATATAAAACCTCATTTATAAGGCGAATTGGCAGCTTTAATTCATTGGACAGCGTCATATTACTTGGAGCTGCTTTTCCTCGTGCAAATCGCTTAATTACAAAGGCAGCCACCATCAATAACACGTGCCTTTTATAAGAATAACTAATCCGTCGCGTATCAGCATCAAACTCATAACTATTGGCGTTCTGAAATGCGAAAGATAATTCGGCTCCCAATAAAACGATCAACCAGCTGGCCTGCAGCCAGATTAAAAAGAACGGCAAAGCGGCAAAACTACCATAGATGGCATTATAACTTGTTACCGACGACTGAAAATGGATGTATCCGTATTGTAGCAATTGAAATAATGTACCGGAAATAACGCCGCCAAACAATGCAGATCGGAATTTAACCCTTGTATTGGGCATGATGTATAGTAAGAGTGTAAATACAATCCATACCAATACAACCGATGACATATAGAGTAACCACGACGCTCCATCAACCTCAAATCCAATATTCCTGAGTTGTTTGGTTACAATGGTTACCATACCGCTACTTGATAGCATAAAAATGATTGCTACCAGCATTAAAGAGATGTAATCGCTAAACTTACGGATAAACGAACGTGGACTTTTTACTTCCCAAATATCATTAAAGGAATGCTCGATGTTACCAAATACCTTCATAACCGACCAGAAAAGCACAACTAAACCAATTCCCGCGATTTCACCTCCCGGTGTTCGCTCCAGGTAATTAAGAGCGAACTTTGATACAAAATCGAGTACTTCCTGTTGTCCTTCCAACTTTTCGGTTAATAGCTCTTGTAACTTATTGTCGAGTCCAAAACCTTTTGCAATACCAAATGCCAGGGCAGCCACCGGAACGACTGATAACAATGAGTAAAAAGTTAATGCTGAGGCTTTCAGTTGGCACTTATCGTTTATAAAACCTTTTATGGAGATACTAAGTATTCGAATGGCCCGGATCAGGAAAAACTGTCTTTTTGTAGTTGCTTCGGCCCTGATTCGCCAAATTTCTTCATTAAAAAAGTGGATAATCCTGGAAATACGATCTTTCATGAATCAGTTTTTAAAGGAAAGAAATAGCAAGCCTGTAAGCCGGGTCCTGTAACTTCCAACGGAAGCGTCTATCATTTATCTAAGATAACAGTCACCCATTACCTTTAGCGACCTACCCCTCACAACTTCAATGAAACAAAACGAGCAGTTCTGCTCCTTACGGAATTATGATATACATGGTCTTGCAACCCGTCAGATGTACAACTGCGATAGTTACCTACCGCATTGGTGAGCTCTTACCTCACCTTTTCACCCTTACCCGAAGGCGGTTATTTTCTGCTACATTACTTTGCCCTCACGAACATCTTCCTATTCAGAAGCACGGTGCTCTGCGTTGCCCAGACTTTCCTCTCTAACCCTACGATTACAGCGATAGACCGGCTTGCTATTAGTGCAAAACTACAATAAATTATTCAATCTTAAAGGGAAGATACTTATCCAATTCCACCAGGTGGGCATCTTTGTACCCCAAAGCTTTTATTTTGGCCAGCTCCTCCTCTGCTACACTGCCCTCGAATTGACCTGTTGTATAGCGAAATATCTTATCCTTCATTCGAAATTCCATCACATCATCTATCTTTTTAAAATGTGATAAATAAACCGGAAAACGGAAGGCACTTAGTTGAACGGTGTATGTTTTATTGGGATCTATCTTTTTCTTACCGGATGAAAGACCCGAACCAGCACTGCCATCAAGATCATATTCTTTCGTATTTACCACAAAAGCCTGATCATATCCTAAATCTTTAACAGAAGCAACTGCTGCTTTGGCTTCTTCATAGGTATTAAACTCACCTACGCAGAAACGCAAATAACCATCATTACAAGCATACTCACGAGCCACTTCAACATTCTTGAAGAATTCAGGCACCTGTGGAGGCAATTTTAAAGCGATAATCTGAATCGCGAACGAAGGAGACTGTGCACTCTGCATCCGAATAATCTTCTTATTCGTCCGTAATTTATCCAATTTATCAGCCTTAGCACTGTAACCAATGCCAAGGAATAAAACCATTATTAGAAGGGATAGATGTCTCATTATTGCTTGATATTACCTTGTCCAACAATTATTCAAGAATGCGCCACACAACAACCTCAATGCGGCGATTTATTAAATGCTCACTATCGTTACAATAAACACCCCTTTTACACTTGTTCTTTAGGTAGCGCTCACCATAACCTCGAGGTATCATTTGATCATCATTAATACCCTTAGTGATTAATATTTGTTCAGCCTTTTCGGCTATATTCTGCGATATGTTTAAGTTATTATAACGATTGCCTCTGGCTTCAGTATGTCCGTTTAATTTAACAACCACCTTCGGATTAAGAGTTAGGTAGGTTGCCAACTCATCCAATACAGCTAAACCTTCTTTCGTTATTTCGTTACCAACATAAGGAATGATCATTGTGCCAATATCATCCAGCACTTCATCCTTAAAGCGTGGTGTCAACGATAAACCATTGTTATTAATATCTTCAATCTCCATGATGTTAACAATCATGCGTTTTGAGTCAAATTCATCACCCTTGGAGAATACAATTTCGAATTCCTGATCATCACGCTTATACTCATCGGGAATAACAATTGATACGCGACCATCAGCACCTGATACACCTTTGGCAACAAGCTCTCCACTATTAGCATCACGTATAACTACCTCTACACCGGGTACAACCACGCCATTAAACGTTGAAGTAAGTTTGGTGGTTAAGCTGCCTGGATATTTTGACAAATCAATAACAGGAACCACTGTTTCTACAGGCGTTTCAGCTGGCTGTACGTCGTCCATATCCACCACGGGTATTTCGTCCATATCGAAAATAGGTGGTGTATCTTTCTCTTCCTCTTCAACTACAGGCGGAGCAATGGTAAATACCGCATCACTTGTACCATCTCCTAATCGATTGGTAGAAATAAAACCTCGCAAAGTATCATTTGGATCAGTAACATAACCAAAATCATCAACACCAGTATTAATAGGTTTTCCTAAATTAACAGGCTCCGAAAATCCATTGGCCGTTTTTTCACACTTGAAAATATCTAATCCTCCAAATCCCTGAAGTCCATTAGAAGCGAAATATAAATTTCCCTGCTTATCTATGAAAGGCCATTCTTCATCACCAAAAGTATTTACATTAGCCCCTAAATTAACGCCTGCACCAACATCTCCTGATGATTTAATCTCAGCCCGGTATAAATCCTTACCGCCACGTCCACCACGTTGGGTTGAACTATAGTATAAATATTTATTATCAGGCGACACGGCAGGATACGCTGTGTTACGGTCATCGGTACTAATACTTAACACGCGTTCATTAATCCATTCTTCACCGTCATATACCGAAGTAAAAATCTTTAAACGGCTGTCGCCTCCTTTAATACGGACCGGCTTGGTATAGTAAATACGCTTAAAATCAGAAGTAAATGATGTTGCTCCAACATGATAATCGGACTCCAAATTTTTAGAAAACGATCGACTTTCTTCCTGAATCTCACCATCTTTAATATCTGAATAAAACAGGTTGAGCATTCCTTTTCCCGATCGGTCCACTTCCTTATTTCTTCCCTTCTTTTCCGCTGAGTAAACTACGCCATCTTTATAATACTGAATTCCGAATGATTGACCTCCGATTAACAGACTGGCAGGGTTTACTCGCACGTCGGCATCAAAGGCATCATTATCCATCGCCCATTGACAGGACTTTATGAGATTATTCATATCCACCGGATTTGCTCCCTTATCAATTGCCTTATTGTACCATTCAATAGCCAACTCCGGTCCATTACTTTGTTGCCAGCAAGAAGCAAAATTCACCATGTCCTCAACCTCAAGGTGATCTTTTAATTCCTCATACAAACCTAAGGCTTGTGTAATATTCTTTAAATGAAAATAACAGCGTGCCATTTCAAGCTTAGCCTGGGTGTTAAGTGTTGCCCCCTTGCTACTTGCTAATTGATAATACTCCAATGCCCTGTAGTATTCCTCTTCCACTAAATACTCCTTGGCCTTCTTCAATTCCGTTCTTTGACCATAAGCAGATGCAATAGCCAAAAACATTAGCAGAAGGATTGTTAATCGAGAATTAGGTCTCATCGGTTATAATTTTTGTCCAAATTTCTTTTCTTCATTGTTACCAGGCAGATTAAAAATACCTGATTGAACGCATACTTCTTTTATTAAATGAGAAGTCAAACTGCAGGCCTATTTCGTGCGAACCATATTGTCCGTAACGTCCAAGCTTTGAAAGCGAATAATCGAATGAATAACGCACCGACCACTGCCTGTTAATAATAAACTCAGACAAAAAGACCACTTCAGATATGCTGCGATAGGAAGCCCCCACCCATATACGTTCATTTAGCAATACATTACACGATAAATCGAAGGTTAAGGGCGCCCCTACAACAGTTCGGATTAATGCCGTTGGTTTCACCTTTACTTCACCCCAATCAAATATGTAACCTCCATACCAATAGGAGTGCAAATCCTCGAAGCTAACCGTGTTCTTAAAGGTTCCCTCGTTTTCTGCAGCTTCATCAAAATTAGCTTTAAAAAACCGTGGTATCGAAAAGCCAGCAAAGTAGTTCTCGCCATAATAGTAGGCTCCTACACCAAAGTTAAATCCAATCAGGGATTCTTTCCCGTCAAACAATGGATCACCATAATCAACGGTGATGGCTTGAGTTCCATCGTAAACATTGGACGAAACACCAACCTGGAGCCCCAGAGACAGGAAATTTCGTCTTCCCATTTCCAATTTATAGGAACCGGCCGCCATAAAATTGAAGTTATTGGTAAAGCCCAAACGATCATTCTCCAATACAACCCCAACACCCAAATTGGTATCCTCGATGGGTCCATGAACATTTATTGCCTGGTTCATGGGAGCATCACTCATACCCAACCATTGGTTACGACTAATAATTAAACCGCTTATTACATCGCGAGTACCATTATAAGCCGGATTTAACACTCCCTGATTAGCAATATAATGATTGTATTGAGCCTGATCCTGACCTTTTGCAACGATCGGTAAGAGAACCAGTAATACTATATAAAGCAGATATCTCATAATTCGTCCTTTTATCTTCTTAATTCAATAAAACCAGAGTACTCTTTAGATATGGTTTCAGAACTATCTGAATCTTCACTATCAACACTTATGTCCACCTTGAAAACATAGAAATACGTTCCACTTGGTAATTTTTTACCCAATGATACCATACCCGCATTAGATGTTCCATCCCAGAATGGCGAATCAATACCATACTTGTTACCCTTTGAGCGGTAAACAATGGATCCCCAACGGTTATATACTTCCAGTTTAGACTCAGACGGCTCTGATTTAAATTGACTGATAACAAATTCATCATTATATGTATCACCATTAGGTGAAAAAGCATTTGGAATAAGTAAATCATCTTCAGCTTGATTTATATTACCTGCGAAGAAGTAAATACGGCCTCTATCATATCTGTTTGAACCAAGGTAGTCGGTATTATAAACTACATAATCAATTGAATCACGTCCATAGAAACTTGGTAATTTTGTAAACACAACCGTTCCTTCTGGGTACACTTCAACAAGGTTCATATCACTACCATTCCTGTCTTTGGTATGCTTCGGTTGTGGTGCCTCAGAATCCCATGGTACCAGATCGTCTACATCAATTTCTTCATCGCAACCTAATAACTTAAAATAGATATTCTTTGAAGGCCCCACATTAATATCGATAGACGAAAGGCTTATATCGTTAAACCAAACATTCGTATCGGCAACATTCTGTCCATAGGTCACTGGAAGAACATCATCAATCGCCTCTAATGGTTTTTCAAAAATATTAACGCTACCTGCCATTAACCTTGAACATCCATTTTCTTCCGCAAGAATTGAATAAAGACCACCTACTGGAAGTGCATTCGTATATTGGAATGGATTACCTGTTCCACTTTCCAGTACATAATCTGGTGAATAAGGTACATTATCACGTAACAGGGTATACCTTACACCAACAGTAGATAATTCAAGTCCAATAAGATCAAGGTTAATAGAACCAGTTCCCGTCTCACCATCTTCAATGGTTTCAAAGCCACCAGCCGTTGTACCTACCTGCATTCTGAATTTTTCAATTTCAGAATAGGCATTTACCGTGAAGTCAAGACTATTAATGTCACAACCACTTTCAAATGATTTAGCGGTCACATAGTAAGTACCTGCTAACACGGACTCTTTAAATTCTAGTACACCTGCATCCCCTGATAGGAAACTAATTCTACTACCAGTAGCTTTATCCACAATATAATAGTCAATACCAGCTTCTACTGCAGTAAGTGAAACTTTAATACCGTCAGCATCCCAACAGTAATTCATATCAATTGTTGGTTCAACAACCGGTTGTGCAGGTGCGGTTTTAACTGATACCTTTACGACGTCTAATAAAAGATCGCAAGAAGGATTACCAACCGCTATAACTTCGTATAGATTATCACCTACTTCATTACAAACACGTGGAATTGTTAAGGCATTTCCATCACCTGTAGCTGTTGCAACCACATTATCTAAATCATCAACCACATTATATACCCGTGTATCTTCACTACCATCCAGGGCTATATTAATGGTTGTACCCTGGCAAATATTAACAAATTCAGTAGTAGTAACATTAAACGATTGTGGGCTTGGTTGAGAAGTAATGACGATGGCATTATTACTATTCATTGGCGTCACACAACCATCACCTCCGTACGAAGCAATAATTGTATAAGTTCCTTCTGGTAGTATACCAAAATTTAACTGACTACCAGAAGCGTCACCAACTACTTCGGCCTTAAGTTCCATCGCTAGGTTAAATACCTGATATGAAACACCATCTTGTTGGCCTGCAAGTATAATTTCAATACCACCTGCGGCTTCGCAATATGAAAATTCAGTATTAATAATGTCATAATTTACGATATCAGCATCAAGGCTAACAGTTACTACACCATTCATGTTTGATGTACAAAGTGTTGTACTATTATAAGCTACAACAGAATAATCTCCAGCAGCAGTAAATGGCCCGAAAGTTAGTTCTGATCCAGAACCACTCACTCTTGTACCCTGTTGGATACCCCCCATTTGAACAATGTATTCAACACCTACTTCAGAGCTTTCCAACTTAATGTATGCTCCAGCCTCAGTTGAACAGTATTTACCTGAACCGGATATTTTATATGCAATTGGCAGAGGGTGTACAATTAATGTTTCACGATTAAGCATCTCAATAGCACAGCCTGCTCCATCATCAGCCATTACATAATATTCACCTGGATTATTTACAAGATCAAATGTGATTGGATTATCACTTCCAATAATAGTTTGTTGAACTGTTCCACTTGTACTGCCAGGTGCATCGGCGAGATAAAGAGTATAGTTCACTCCATTATCACCATAAGCTACTCCGAATTGTTGACCTGGATCACCGTTACAAATATCTCCACTACCAGTGACAGCATATTGTGTCATAGCTCCTGGCACATCAATATAGATAGTATTAATCAATGTTTGCTCACAACCATCTTTATCTGCATACACTTCATAAGTAGCAGCAATATCAAGAACAGGTGTTGGGAATTCAACATCATTACCATCACCCGTAACAATATTTCCTGATCGTACACCAGATTTTACTAACTCATAGTCTACTCCAGCTTCTGATGTTTCAACAATGATAACTGCACCATTATTACAGTCAAGGCCAGTACCCGGTTTTATACTTAACACTTTCGTTAAATCAGCATATACTTTTTCAGTAACAGCTACACGTGGTGTCATTTCACTTGCACAAGATGTTACACCATCTTTTCGCATGGCTACTATATAGTAGGTATCAGTACCTGTAATTTCAAAGTCAAGAATTCCACCATTGCCATCTACCCAAAGGCCGGTAACCAAGTCTCCTTCTCTTTCCCATCTGTACTGAACGTCAGACTCAGAGCCATCAATATGTAAGAAAGTCGTTCCACCCGTACAGTAATCTCCATCTGATGTTACATTAAATACTGTTGGTAATGCATCTTCTATAAGAGCTAACTCATTATTCATCGGAGCAGAACAAACAACACCGCTAGTTCGTGCTTCAACCCGATAAGTCCCTGCTATACCATAATCACCTAAGTTTAATGGTGCTGTATCATCATCAATTGTTCCGGTAACTACAGCAACAGACACATCATTATGGAATAATTCATAATCAATACCATTCTGTTGACCTGATATAGTGATGGAAACAATATCTCCAGGACAGAAGTGACCATTATTTGTTGCAATTAAATCATACGACTTTGGTAAAGCTACTTCTACAACATTAACAACACCATTCATCGGATATTGACAACCAGTTGTTGTATTGACAACTACACTATAACTACCTTCTATATTATAAGGACCAAAGGTATGCGCAGAGCCATCACCAGTCCATGAGTCACCAATGTCAAGGCCATCCCTGACAACCCTATACTCTACTGTAGCTTCCGATCCCTCAAGCACGATGTTTGCTCCGGCATCTCCAATACAGAAATTACCTTCACCACTTACATTAAAACTTGTATATGTTCCGTCAGGATCAATAGTAAACGTATTACTCATCAACCTATTACAACCTGTGGTTGCATTAGTTGCCATGATGGTATATTCACCAAAGATAGTCTGGAAGCCAAAAGTAATTTCATTACCACTGTTACCATTAACTGGAGCGCCTATGTTACCTCCATCAAGCATTAATTGATAGGTAACACCAGTTTCTGAATTTTCAAGTTTAACTTCATGACCAGCTCCTCCTCCACAACCAGTTACAGTTCCTGTAGGCTGAATACTATATACAGTTGGTAAATTATTTCTTGTGATAGTTACACGATTGTTCATTTCAAGCTCTGACCCTGGAACAGTAGGATAAAAACCTTCCACTCTAAACTCTTCACTCGCAAGAGCTGCAGGAACAGTAACATCATCCCATCGTACCACATTGGATCCATCAAATAAAATAATCGGATTAATAACCTGATCATCTGATGTTCTGATTAAACGATAGGATACTCCAGCTTGTGGGGTGGCTAGATAGAGACTTACCCCAGACTCATCTTCACAATACTCTGTAGCAGATGATAATAAATCATAAGGAGAAATACCATCTACAACACTCATTGTAATACTTGCTGATGACATACAACCATTAGCATTATATACATTAACAGATATAACATCACCATCTGCCAGATCATTAACAGGTCCGTAAGTATCATCACCTGAACGTGCCTGAACAAGAATAGTATTTTTAAAGAATTCATATTCAACTCCACCAGTACCCGTGAAGGTAACATCAGTACCTGAAATGATATTAAGTCCTGTATTAGCTGTTACATCAGCTGTTGGCAATGGGTTAACAGTATGAACTAATTCTGCAGACATTTGTGAACAAGTAGTTGTGGTGTTAGTCACTTCAACACTTACCCGATCTCCATCAGCCAGAGTATTGGTCACATATGTATTTACAGCAGAGGCCGCTCCTACGCTTACTCCATTAATAAAGAACTCGTATAAATCACCTCCTGATGCCGTGAAGGTAACCTCGTCACCAACACAAATTGTATTATCAGCATCTGAGCTTGAGATATCAGCTGTTGGCAATGCATTTACAGTAATTCCAATTCCCGTGTGCGTATCCTCACAACCTGTAGCGTTGGTTACTTTTACTTTTACAATCTGACCATCGGTTAATCCGGATGCAACAAAAATGTTATTGGTTGGATCACCTACAACCTGAGGTACATCATCAATTAAGAATTCATAAGTAACACCACCTGTTGCAGTAAAGGTAACATCATCACCAGCACATATTGTAGTACGATCAGCAGTTAATCCGGCAGTTGCAGCATCTTCAGTTATTAAGATGGCAGGACTCGTTGCCTCACAACCATTTACATCGATAACCAAAACTTCTACCTTAAAGTCTCCTGCCGTAATATGTTTAAATTCGTTTGAAGGACCTGCCACACCCTGTGCAACATCATCAAGAATAAATTGATAGTTTACACCACCACCGGCAGTAAACGTTACTTCCTGACCAGGACAAGCATTTCCTGTAAGTGCATCACTTACTAAACTTGCTGTTGGCAATGGGTTAACAGTATGAACCAATTCTCCTGAAGTTGCAGAACAGCCACCTGGACCAATAGCTACAACAACTGAGACTCTATCGCCATCAACTAAAGCAGATGTCGTATAAGTATCTGTTGCTGAACCGGCTCCAACACTAATTCCGTTAACAAAGAATTCGTACCATGCACCACCTGTAGCGGTAAAAGTCACTGCATCTCCTGCACAAATAATATTATCAGGGTCTGAACTTGTTAATCCTGGCACCGGTAATGCAGTCACGGTAATAGGAATACCTACATGTGTATCCGTACAGCCATTTCCATTGGTTACTCCAACCGTAACAACCTGACCATCTGTTAATCCAGC
>JAOARW010000001.1 GCA_025210475.1 Carboxylicivirga sp.
CCTTGGTTCATGGATAATTGCTTGTTTGAATGCAAAATATCCATTATCCAATTCAAATCGTCACGCTATTAAAAATCGCTACAAGTACGACTAACAAAGAATTTCAAAGAACGTTTTTTAATTTTTAATACCCACTAGTGGATTGGAGCATTGACTAAACCCAATGTGAACGATTTGAAACCATTTGAAGATTAATCATTTGTGATGACAACGATACTAATTATACTATTCGCAATTCTACTTTTCGGGCTCTGGTTCTGGAAAAAGGGAATGTTTCTATTAGCGGAGAAAAGTGCTGCTAAGGAACTTGAAAAGCTGTTGTTTCCCAAAGGGGAGAAAGATAAGGTATCAATACTATCGATGCTAAACAAAATAACAAAAGGTAAGTATTCTGATGATTTATTGTTAGATTATTTCCTGAAGATTAAAGGTTTGCAGGTTGTTAACATGTACGATCCGGTTAGTTTTTTAACCCGTAAATATTTAATGAGTCCTACAAAATTAAAGCTTAATTACTTTGAGCAGGTGAGGTTTTATGAGTCATTCTTAAATTATCCTCAATCCTCGGGACAATTAATTCAATCAGAGACGAACGAGAGCAAATATATCACATCCGAAGCTAGCGGCGGTTTTTTGAAAAAAAGACAGTTGGCCTAGTGAATTTCTAAAAGTGGGACAAGTGGGATGCAAATTCGACTTGATCAGGAAAGAAAAACGGGAAGCTTTTTAGCCTCCCGTTTTTCGATTTATAGGATTTTTATTTTAGTTCAAAATTGCCGGTGCCAATATTAAAGCCATCCACAAAAATGTCAACGGTATATACCCCTTTCAGTAATTCGCCATCAGCAGCCGTGTAATACACACAAACATCAACATCTTCGCCGCCGTATTCAAAATCGCGTTTGGCAGTATAGTTTATTTCTTCATCTTCATAGGTAAATAAGTTGCTTTTTGATGTAATCAGCAGCACATCATCAGGCCTTTGAATGCGAATATAAGCAGTTTTCATACCAACCTGTGCGGTAATGTTTTTTAGTATGGTACAGCAGGTTCTAATTTTAGCAACACTTTTAGTTTTCTTCGTTTCTTTGCCTTTGCTATTTAGTCCCGTCGATTCGATTTTCCGCGTTTCGAGTTGAGAGGCAATTTCCACCTTTTTATTTAAAGTCTCTTTTTCCTTTTCAAGTACCTTATACGATTCTTTGATGGCATCTCGTTGTTTTCGGTATTGAATGTTTTCCTGCGTCAGCTCTTCGTTTCTCCGGTTGAGTGAATCGATTTGAACCACAAAATTTTTCATGACACCCCTTAAGGTCGAAAGCTCTTTTTTGTATTCGCGTATTTTGCGGGCATTGGTTGCCTTAATGGTTTTAATCTCTTCAATCAGGTTGGTAATTTTCTCCCGTTCCTGGTCGAGCATCAGGTTTAAAGTATCGTTGTTACTGTGCAGTGAGTCATAATCCAGTGCCAGGTTTTGAAATTCTTCAGTCAGAATTGTCTTCTCTTCCGTCATCTCCTCAACAATGGCTTTGTATTCAGATCTGTTAGAGAAAAACAAGATTAACAGAACACCAATGATCACAATCGAGATTCCACCAATGATATATACCAGCTTCGATGATGGTTTATCCGCAGTTTTATTCATAATAGTCAATGTGCTTTTGTATACATTCGCAAAGTTAGAATTTTTTAACAGGCATGCAATGAACCCACTTTCCGATAGCATTCTGTAAATAATAGGCTGGATTTACAAATAGGTGTAAGGTCATTATTTGGGAATTCTATCTGACAAATGAAAAATAATGACCGTATGTAAGTGGCAATGGCTATTGCATTGTCTAATAAGATGATTGATTTCTTTAAATTATTTTTCGATCGTGCACTATTCCTGAATTATAAATTGTCAATCAACTTTTTAGTTGAAGCTGAAAAGTGAAATTGAAATAGAACTCAGGTTAATAGCTGATTATTGTGTAATCTTTATATAAATTTGTGAAGTTTTAAAAAGCATACATTTTGAAGAAGAAAATATTTCACCTGGCCATAATCATCGCCGCGACACAGTTATTTTGGTATTGTGCTAATGTTGGAATGCCAACAGGCGGTCCGGAAGATGAGGCACCACCAGTGGTTGTTCGTTCAATACCCGAGGCAAACGCGCTTAATTATCAGAAGAAAGAAATATTTATTGAGTTTGATGAGCTGATTAAACTAAAAGATTATCGAACCAAATTTATTGTTTCTCCACCTGTTAATGAACAACCCACAGTTGAAGAAAGAGGTAACCGGGTGTTAATCACCTTCGAGGAAGATCTTCAGCCCAACACAACGTACACCCTCGATTTTGCAGATGCAATTGTTGATAACAACGAAGGCAATGTGCTGGAGAACTATTCCTTCTCATTCTCAACAGGGGAGTACATCGATTCGCTACAGGTATCAGGTAACTTATACGATGCGGATGATTTATCGCCTTCTGAAGGAGTACTCATCTTTTTGCACAATAATTTAAATGATACGGCTATTCAAAAGCTGGTGCCTATTCGCATGGCTAAAACCAATGCCCAGGGACGCTTTAATATTCGAAATGTTAGTCCGGGTAAGTATCGTATTTATGCCTTGGATGATGCCAACCGAAATTATAAGTTTGATCAGCCCGGTGAAATGATGGCCTGGTCAGATATTTTTGTTGAACCAGGATTTGAATACCGGCAGTTTGCCGATACCATTCGTATTGATTCATTGGAAACAGATTCGATTGAGTATTACGAAAAGCTGGTTTATACACCGGACAGTATTCAGCTATTTAAATTTCAGCACGATTATAAAGAGCAATATTTGCTTAGTGAAGAGAGGAAAGAACGTGCCAAATTGACTTATTATTTCAATCGGCCATTAGAAGAGAATGCGAAACTAAGATTAACCGGTAAAGAGTCATTGAACGATGTGTTTATAATGGATCGATCAATAAAAAATGATACCGTTACGTTTTGGATTGCTGATAGTACCTATTATAATCAAGATTCGCTATCCGTTTCACTAAGTTACCTTATGAAGGATTCTCTCGATAATCCTTTTATGCAAACAGATACTATTGCCATGTATGCTCCTTTCGAAAAGAAAGAGAAGAAGAAGAAAAAGCGTAAGAAAGATGATGAGCCTGAGCCTATTCCAACAATCAAACTCAAAAATATTAAATCCAATGTGGATGTTTTTGGTCAGTTTCGATTTTCGTTACCCGCGCCAGCTATTCATTTTAACCGTAAAGCTTTTAAGTTGTACAACCATAAGGATACTATTCCGGAAGAAGAAACTGATTTCGAGATAATACACGACAATAAGTCGATTCTGAATTACTCGATAAAGAATAAATGGGAACCGGGAGTTAAGTATGAGATGATAGTTGATTCGGCTGCCATTGAAGATATCTATGGTTTAATGAATGACTCGATTAATTCGCAGTTCACAGTTAAGCAACTGGATAGTTATGGTAAAATGTTTATCCAGATAAAAGAACCTCACGAATCTTGGTTGGTGCAGATTTTAAACCGAAAGGAGACAGTGGTTCAGCAAACCTACATCACCAATAAATCCGGAAAAATAGGTTTTCGTTATTTAAATCCCGGCGAGTATATGTTGAGGATAGTAGTGGATGAAAACAGGAATGGTAAATGGGATAGTGGTAATTATTTTGAGCGAATTCAGCCCGAAGAGTTAATTTATTATCCGAGTAAAATTAATGTTCGCAAGAATTGGGAGGTGGATCAGGAGATTTGGGATCCGAGACAATTTAACGTGGATGAGTTTTCAAGAAAGTTCCGTAAACCAAAGAAAAAAGAAGAATAATGTCAGTGATGCTTAATTTTGCGATGTTTCCAACAGATAAAGGAGACAGTGTGAGTCAATATGTTAGCCAGGTAATTAAAAACATTAAGGACAGCGGTGTACCTTATAAGTTAAACCCAATGGGAACCACCATTGAAACAGATACCATGGCGGAGGCATTGAAAATTGTGCAGGAAAGCTATGATATTCTGGAGCCTGTCTCTGATCGTATTTACTGTTCGGTTAACATTGATGCACAAAAAAACAAAGGGCAAAGAATGCAAAGCAAGATAGCCTCCGTTGAAGCAAAAATTGGTGAGGTCAATAAATAGTTTTACACGCTTAATGTGCATGGTGAGTGTCTGCATACCATGCAATCCTAATCGAAAAAGATGCATAAATTATTTATAGCATTTTTCCTGGCGCTGGTAAGCTTGTCGCTTAATGCACAGTGCAATGATTTAAACACAGCTTTTAAAGGTGGTGAGCTGGTGAAGTACCATGCCTATTACAATTGGGGTTTTATCTGGCTGAATGCCGGAGAGGTTTCATTTTGTGTAGATGACATTAAAGTAGAAGATCAACCGGCTTATCATTTAAAGGCCCATGGGGCAACCTATAAGTCTTACGATTTCTTATTTAAAGTGCGCGATACTTTTGAAACCAAGGTTGATACACTGTACCTGGAGCCTTTTGAGTTTAAGCGTATAACTAACGAAGGAAGTTATAGTGCCGATTATCTGTATCGGTTTGATCGGGATAAGCGCCTGATAAATGCACAGATTCAAAAAGAAGAGGAGGCAAGGCGCGATACGGTGTTAGCATGGAAAGATTGTTCCTTTGATTTGCTAACCATGGTTTATAAGGCCCGTAATATTGATTATTCCCAATACGAAGTCAATGAAAAAATACCCATCAGCATGGTGGTGGATGGTGAAATTCATGATATCTACATTCGATACTTAGGGAAGGAGAACATAAAAAATCGTGATGGCCGTCGATTTAGGTGCCTTAAGTTTTCGCCTTTGCTGGTTGAAGGCACCATCTTTAAAAGTGGCGAGGATATGACTGTTTGGGTTACCGATGATGCCAATCGAATCCCTATTGTGGTGGAAGCGAAAATATTAATCGGTTCGGTGAAGGCAGTTTTTGTAGATGCCGTAAATACACGGCATCCCTTTAGTGCTGAGATTAAGAAATAAAACGCGAATACCAATCGTTAAGAGGTGCTTCGTATACACTTTTAAGATTATCGAACTGCTTCTTCAAGTCATCAGGTGCATTATCAACCACAAAAACCTGATCAAAAGTACTTAGCATATCCAAATCGTTATAGTCGTTGCCAAGAGCTGTTACATTTTCTATGGCAATATTTTCGATTTTACATACTTCCAGAATCCCGTTGGCTTTGGAGACATTCTTATTAAAACATTCCATCCAGATGCTTTGCCCGTCGATGGGTGAAGTAGCACGCACCACTTTAATATCTTTTATCTGGCTGCTGATGGCATCAAATGTTTTGATATCAGGCATGAAAGCTAAAGTTTGTGTGTAGTCCAACTCAGGAGTATGGCCATTTATTAGTTCGGCATCGGCATTGTTGAATTGCAGGTAGCGTTCAAAATCCGGGTGAGCACCATTTCCTTCGGGATGGAAGAAAAGGTGGTTATCCGGTATTGGATGATGCAATGTGTATTCAACGTGATGTTTGTTAAAGATATCAACCAAGGCCTTTGTGTTTTTATAGCCAAGATGTTTAGTGATCAATAACTTCTTCTCTTTCCAACAATAGACGCCGGCGCCCGATGAAAACACCAGGTAATCAATCGGAAAGTCATTGCCAAGCACTTTAAGGCATGAATCCAGTGCCCGGCCAGTGGCTACAACCCGTATTATACCCTGTTCGCCAATTGATTTTAATACCTCCAGATCAGCATCGTTAAAAGAAGCATTTCTGGCCAGAATTGTTCCATCTAAATCGGTTGCCAATAATTTTGTCATATAATAATTAAATTTGATCTAATTGAAAAGGTGTTGCCTGATAAACGTAATAGTTAAGCCAGTTGGCATACAAAAGGCTTGCATGGCTTCGCCACAAAACCATCGGATCCATAGCCGGATTATCATCAGGGAAATAATTAGCCGGAACATCAATGTCCAGTCCTTTAGCCACATCACGTTCATACTCCTCTCGTAAAGTAGAAGCATCGTACTCGGAATGGCCGGTTACAAATATTTGCCGGCGATCCTTCGACATAACCATGTACACACCTGCTTTTTCCGATTTCGATAATAAAACCAAATCCGGATGAGCCGTTATTTCTGTCTCCTTAACTTCAGTATACCGCGAATGGGGTGCATGATACAAATCGTTAAAACCCCGCATCAGCGGTTCCTCAGGATGCTCAACGGTATGCTTGAAAATGCCAAACATCTTTTTATCCAGTTTGTGTTTTGCAATACCATAGTGGTGGAATAACCCGGCCTGCGCGCCCCAGCAAATATGAAAAGTACAGGTTACGTTACTTTTGCTCCAATCCATTATTTCTGTCAGTTCGGGCCAGTAGTTGACTTCTTTAAAATCAAGAAGTTCAACCGGAGCACCAGTGATAATCATTCCGTCGTACTTGTTGTTTCGAACTTCTTCAAATACTTTATAAAAGGCAAAAAGATGCTCGCGAGGCGTGTTTTTCGAAACGTGACTCGAGGTCATTAAAAAATCCACTTCTACCTGTAAGGGGCTGTTTGATAATGCCCTGAGTAAGTGAGTTTCGGTGGCTATTTTCAATGGCATCAGGTTAAGAATCAGTATTTTTAGTGGTCTTATATCCTGATGTAAAGCGCGTGTTTCACCAATTACGAACACATTTTCATTTTCCAGCACATGGCGCGCCGGTAAAGCATCTGGTATTTTAATTGGCATATGGTGGTTTTTGTTGTGTGGTGGTTAATGTTTTGCTACTTTATCGTTTGATAATTCCAAAGAATAAAATGTTTAAGATATTATCTATTTGCACTTTAAAATCTTCAAAGTTATTCATCGATTGAAATAGAGGACCTTCAAGACCTTTTAAAGCAATGGCAATGGCTACAGCTGCCATATTCACATTTTTAAGCTGGAAACTATCTTCTTTTAAACCTTCCTCTAACATTTGAGTGAGGAGCTGAGCTTCTTCTGCTTCACCTTTTCCTCTTAGTTTGTCAAAGAAATCATACACGCCAAGGGCATCATCCTTTAATACTTTCATATAGTTCTCGAGCATATGAATGGTTTTCATGCGTGTAATCACATACTCTTTAAATTTATCCTTAGGATTTAAATCGGACTGAACCACCTTGTTGAGTTCGGTAAATAGAATATCTTTCTCTAATTCTATCACCGCCTGAAAAATCTCTTCTTTGTTTTTAAAATAGTAATACAAAGAGCTTTTCCCTTTGCGCAATGCATGCGCAATGTCTTCCATTGTAGTTTTCTTGTATCCGAATTTGGCGAATAATTCTCTTGCTGCTTCAATAATTGCCACTCGCATACCATCACTTGTTGTTTCCGAAGGGTAAGCTACATCTAACGTCATCCCGAAATAATTTAATGATTAATTACGAGCAAAAATAGCAATTGTTTTGTCTATTTGAAAATCAAAACAAAAAGATTCTAAAATACAACACTGTAAATATAAGAAATACAGCGTTGTATATTTATTAGAATTATTTGGTCGAATTGGTTTCTTCTTCGCTTAAGGCGAAATCCAATTGTTTTTTCTCCAGATTTGCACTGGCAATCACAATCTTGAGTGCCTGGCCTAATTGATAAGTTCGATTGTATTTTCGACCGACTAAACAGTAGTTTTCTTCATCGAAATGGTAGAAATCATCGTCCAGATCGCGGATAGGAATCATGCCTTCGCATTTATTTTCAATAATCTCAACATACAAGCCCCATTCTGTTACACCAGATATCACACCGTCAAAGCTTTGGCCGATATGATCTTTCATAAACTCTACCTGCTTGTATTTTATCGAAGCACGTTCGGCATCTGCAGCACGTTGTTCCATATCGGAGCTGTGCTCACACATTTCCTCGTATTTTTCTTCATTAACCGATCGTCCGCCATCAAGGTAACGCTGTAATAGGCGATGTACCATCATATCAGGATAACGTCGAATGGGCGAGGTGAAGTGTGAATAATGTTTGAACGACAAACCGTAATGTCCAATGTTATGGGTAGAATATATGGCCTTGGCCATGGTGCGTATGGCCAGTGTCTCAATCAGATTCTGCTCACCTTTGCCTTGAACATCAGTTAATAAACGATTGAGCGAAGCACTTACTGTTTCGCTGCCTTTGGGCATTGCTTCGTAGCCAAAACGACGAACAAAAGAAGCGAAATTCTCAAATTTATCAGGGTTAGGTACATCGTGGATGCGGTAAACAAATGTTTTAGCCTTGCTTCGACGACTTTTTTCCAACTCTTTGTTTCCAATGAGTTGTGCTACTTTTTTGTTGGCCAAAAGCATAAATTCTTCAATCAGTTTGTTTGCATCTTTCGACTCTTTAAAGAAGACACCCAATGGCTTGCCATCTTCATCAATATTAAATTTTACTTCCACCCGTTCGAAACCAACTGATCCTTCTTTGAATCGTTGTTCGCGAAGTGATTTCGCCAATTTATCAAGCGTAAGCACTTCTTCAGAAAGGTCGCCTTTACCGCTTTCAATTATTTTCTGCGCTTCTTCGTAAGTAAATCTTCTGTCGGAATAAATTACTGTGCGACCAAACCAGCTGTTAATCACGTTGGCCTGGTCATCCATTTCAAAAACTGCTGAGAAACAAAGTTTTTCTTCGTGGGGTCGCAATGAGCAAATAAAATTACTCAAACGCTCAGGCAGCATAGGTACCACCCGGTCAACCAGGTAAACAGAAGTAGCTCTTTCGTAGGCTTCTTTTTCCAATAAGGTTTTGGCTTGCACATAATGGGTAACGTCGGCAATGTGAACACCCACTTCCCAATTACCATTATCCAGTTTCCGGAGAGATAAAGCATCATCAAAATCCTTGGCATCGGCCGGGTCAATGGTGAAAGTGGTTACCTCTCTGAAATCCCGTCGCCTGGCAATTTCTTCGTCCGAGATGGTGGCATCAATGGTTTCAGCCTCATCAATGACTTCTTGTGGGTAACGATAGGGCAGGTTGAACTCGGCTAAAATGGCATGCATTTCGGCCTGGTTGTTACCTGCATCCCCTAATATATCCACTATTTCGCCGATAGGATTTTTGGCTCGCTCGGGCCATTCAACAATACGAGCAATGGCTTTTTGACCATCTTTAACCCCATTTAATCCTTTGGCAGGAATGAAAATATCATGCGGCATTACCCGATCGTCAATCACCAAAAAGGCTAAACCTCTTGATATTTGCATAATGCCCACAAAGTTTTCGCGCTTACGCTTTAGTATTTCAATGATTTCGCCTTCAGGCTGGCGGTTACGACGACGAGCATGCATAAATACTTTAACATGGTCGCCATTCAAAGCATGATTCATGTTATTGCGCGGGATAAAAATATCGCCACCTTCATTTTCTTCATCGGGAATCACATAAGCCGATCCGGTTGCGGTCATGTCAACAATACCTGTAAGCGTTGAACCACGACTGAGCAATTTGTATTTGCCGGCCGCCACCTCGGTAAGATAACCCGACTCGAATAATTCGTTCAAAATAATTTGAACCTGTTGTCGTCCGGTTTTCTTTTTAACTTCCAGCAGGCTGGATACTTGTTTGTAGTTAAATGTTCGTTTGGGATTATTAAAGAACAATCCTTGTATAAGTTTTCTTAGTTCATCCTTACGGGATATTTTCTTTTTTTTCTTTTTCACCATAGTAATAAAGTGTCTTGGTTAAGAAGCTGTTAGTGTAGGATGCTTAACTGATAAATATTCTAATGTATCTGTAATATCGTATTTCAAACAGTTTCGTATAGTTTCAATCTGTTTTGGCGAGTATAAAACAATGTGCGATTAAGTATCGCGAATCATATTCTGGCGACGGAAACCGATAGACAAAGGTAAAAAATAAATCGATTCGCATTTAAGTCAAATTTATGATAACCTTTTGGGCATTTTGTCAGTATAAACAAACTCCGGTATATTTATGCTTTTAACACCCAATACCTTTAAAATGCGAAACGCTGTTATAATTATATTTCTGATATTAAGTACCGTAGCTAAAGCTCAGACTTACGAGCTATACAATGGCGATACCATTAACTACACCGATAAGAATAACCTGAAGCAGGGCTTGTGGCTTAAGTTTGACAATAATAATAAAGAGATTGTAGAACAGGGTGCCTACAAAGCCAATAAGAAAGATGGCTGGTGGGTTAGTTATTATCCCAACGGAAATGTAAAGCACAAAATTACTTTTAAGACCGGTAAAGCCAATGGACCGGCGGTATTTTATTACGAAAACGGACTGGTATCGGAAGAAGGTATCTGGGATGTAGACCATTGGGTTGGTAATTATAAGTTCTATCACGAAAATGGCAGCATGGCTTATGATTGGAATTACGACGATTCGGGTAAACGAACCGGATCGCAAAAATACTACCACAAGAATGGCACTCTGAAGTATACGGGTGTTTGGAACAAGGGCAAGGCAACCGGTACACTGAAGATTTTCAACGATGAAGGTAAGCTGATTACAGAGCGTGTTTATAACGATGGGGAGTTTCAGGAAAACAAAGCTGTGACCGAAAATATTGTGACAACCGAAGTGGCACCTACACAAGAATTAGCCAGTGCTAAAACTGCTCCTACCTTTACCGGTACTGGTAATCATACCGTATATAATATGAATGGGCAGATTGAAAAACAAGGTTTCTTTGTTAATGGTAAGATTTTTACCGGGAAGCATTGTTATTATAAAGCCGATAAAACCTTGAGTAAAATTGTGCATTATCAGAATGGTAATGTGATACGTACCGAAGAGAAATAATTACTTCAAGGCCTTGTTAGTGTATTACTTGTGAAATTCACATATTTCTGGTTAAATATTTAAAGCAAGCTGAGCATCATCTTGATACTCATATCTCAAGTGCTTGATACTTTTCTGACTTATACAGATGAGCGTAATGTTCATTGGCCGATGTTCCTGCTCCTTTTCTTAGTTATTAAACCTTGTTAAAAGTGTTAAGTAGCAGCATATTTTTGTAATTTAGCGGCTTGTTTAAAAACTGATAACTGACGTTTTGGTTAATATGGAGAATAAGTTGTTTATATACAATACGTTGTCGCGTAAGAAGGAGGAGTTCAAACCCATTAATTCCAAGCATGTGGGCTTGTATGTTTGTGGACCAACCGTTTATGGTGATCCGCACTTGGGGCATACGCGACCGGCAATTACCTTCGATATCTTATTCAGATACCTGAAGCACAGTGGATATAAGGTGCGATATGTACGTAATATTACAGATGTTGGTCACCTGGAGAACGATGCGGATGCCGGCGAGGATAAAATTGCCAAGAAAGCACGTTTGGAAGAACTGGAGCCAATGGAGGTGGTGCAGTACTATACCGATCGCTACCACAGTTATATGGATCAGTTAAATGTACAAAAGCCAAGTATTGAGCCGCGCGCATCGGGGCATATTATTGAGCAGCTTAAGATTGTAGAAGATATATTGGATAAAGGGCTGGCCTACGAAAGTAATGGTTCGGTTTATTTCGATGTAGAGAAATACAACAAAGGCCATCACTACGGTGCTTTATCCGGTCGTAATATTGATGACTTATTAAGTACAACCCGTGAGCTGGATGGGCAAACGGAAAAAAGGAATAGCTTCGATTTTGCTTTGTGGAAAAAAGCAGCGCCTGAGCACATTATGCGCTGGCCTTCGCGTTTCAGTGACGGTTTTCCCGGCTGGCACCTCGAGTGTTCGGCTATGAGTGCCAAATACCTGGGAACAGAGTTTGATATTCATGGCGGAGGTATGGATTTGTTGTTCCCGCATCATGAATGTGAGATTGCACAAAGTACGGTAGCAAACGGACATGCTCCGGCACGCTATTGGATGCACAATAACATGATTACCATCGATGGTCAGAAAATGGGTAAGTCGCTGGGTAATTTTATCACTTTAGAGCAGATGTTCTGCGGCGATCATGATAAACTGGAGCAAGCCTATAGTCCAATGACGGTTCGCTTCTTTATTATGCAGGCCCACTACCGTAGCACCTTGGATTTTTCGAACGAAGCTTTACAGGCGTCGCAAAAAGGAATGGATCGCTTGCTGGAGGCTTATATCAATATGGATAAGCTGGTGGCTTCTGAGCATTCAAGTTTCAGCGTTCAGGAGTTGCAGCAGAAATTTTATGCCGCGCTAAATGACGATCTGAATACACCGATTTTAATTGCGCATTTGTTTGATGCAGTGAAGAGCATTAACAGTATGTTGGCAGGCAACGCCACTTTAACGGCCGATGATCTTGCTTTATTGAAGCAGTTAATGAACGATATGGTGGTTGATATACTGGGTTTATCAGTTAACACAGAAAGTTCAGCGGGTGGAAATGATGAGTTATTGACAGAAACCATTAACTTGTTGCTGAATTTACGAGTGGATGCCAAAGCGAACAAAGAATGGGGTACAGCTGATAAAATCAGAAATGAGCTTCAGGCATTGGGCGTTGAAATAAAAGATACCAAAGATGGCTTCGAATGGAGCATAAAATAATACCATGCAGATGACATTAAAACATATTACAGCAGGTTCGGCCATATTGGCCAGCCTGCTTTTTTTTAGTTGCGATTTTAAGCAGTCGGGAAGCACATCGACACAAACACAAAGTAAACAGCAGTTGCCAACACCGGTTTTTAATGCCGATTCGGCTTACCACTATATTGACACCCAGGTAGCATTTGGCCCACGTGTGCCCAATACAGCCGAACATGCTGCCTGTGCCAAATACCTGGCCGGGGAGTTAAAGCGCTTTGGTGCCGATGTAATTGTGCAGGAGGCCGATGTAGTGGCTTATGACAATACAGTGCTAAAAGCCAAAAACATTATCGGGCAATATAATTTGGATAAGAAAAAGCGAGTAATGCTTTGTGCACATTGGGATACCCGACCATTTGCCGACTATGATAAAGATCCTGAAAAGCGCAACACTCCCATTGACGGAGCCAATGATGGAGCCAGTGGAGTAGGTGTGTTATTGGAAATAGCCCGTCAGATTCAGAAGAGCCAACCTAATATTGGGATTGATATTATCTTTTTCGATGCCGAAGATTACGGGCAACCCGCCCATATCAACTTACCCGAAAAGCAACATACCTGGGCCTTGGGTTCGCAGTATTGGGGTAAGAATCCGCACACACCCAATTATCGTGCTCAGTATGGCATATTGTTAGATATGGTAGGCGCGCCCGATGCCTACTTTTATTACGAGCAACACTCGATGAATTACGATCCTGGTTTGGTTCGATATGTATGGGACATTGCCCATGAGTTGGGATATGGTTATCATTTTAAAAAGGATAATGGAGGCTGGATTACCGACGACCATGTATATGTTACCGAGTATAGAAATTTCCCTTGTATTGATATTATTCAATATAGCCCCGATGCGCAGCATGGATTTGGTGATTACTGGCATACCCACGACGATACCATGGATAACATTAATAAGGGTACCCTTAAGGCGGTGGGCCAAACGGTGTTGGAAGTCATCTATCGGGAAGATTAATAATTAATTCGAATCAAGGGTATAAATCTCATTGCTTAGTTAATTTACCCTCTAAATCTCCCTCCTGAGGGAGACTTGAATAGTGTTAATTTACATCTTGTCAATCAACACTAATTATATCCCCTATTATAGGGGATTTATAGGGGTGAATGTATGTAATATAATACAGGTGTTTGAATGAATACTTCCACCCTTGGTTCGCATAATTACCTAACTATTATAAAAAAAAAGCTAATAGCTTAATAACATGCCTCATTTATTACCATATTTAAACGAAAAGCTAATTGAAGCCGGTTGCGATGAAGCTGGTCGTGGTTGTTTGGCCGGACCGGTTGTGGCTGCTGCTGTAATCTTACCAAAGGACTTTAAGCACGAGTTGTTAAACGATTCCAAGCAATTAACCGAAAAGCAACGGCAAAAGCTTCGCCCGATAATTGAGCAGGAAGCCATTGCCTGGGCTGTGTCGTTTGTGGATCATAAGGAGATTGATGAAATTAATATTCTCAAAGCCTCTTATATGGCCATGCACCGCAGTGTGGATCAGTTAAAAACAATACCCGAGCATTTGCTGATTGATGGCAATCGTTTTATTCCTTATAATGGCATTGATCATACCTGCGTGGTAAAAGGCGACGGCAAATACCTGTCGATAGCGGCGGCCAGTGTTTTGGCCAAAACCTATCGCGATGAATACATGGAAGCCATGCACGAAAAACACCCCCATTATGCTTGGGATAAAAACAAAGGCTATCCTACCAAAGCCCACCGTGCCGGAATAAAAGAGCACGGTATTTCGCCCATACATCGTCGTAGCTTCCGTTTGCTCGACGAACAATTAAGTTTGTTTTAATCAATAATCGGTATCAAGCAAAAGCTTAGCTAAGCCAAATAGGCGATAAAAGTATCGGGTATCAAGCTGTCAGTATCAGGACGATACGTCGCTTGCATAAAATATTCTGCCCTCCAAAAAACACTGCCTGCCCCGAATTAAGGGTAATTTCAGAAGTAAGACACTAAAGCGGCAATCGTATAAATGTTGGTGATTTTCCTCCTTAAGTAATAGGTGAGTGTCTCCTTAAGTAATAGGGAGACCCTCCCCCTAGGTAACTGGGAGACCCTCCCTTAAATAGTGGATAAAATATTTCTGATAACACAAGCTAATAATCAATAACATAACGATAGAACGCCCCTCTTCGGCTAAGTTCAGGGAGCACCTTCGACTCTACTTCGGCAAGCTGAGGAACCTACTCAGTGAATGCCTTTAAGTTGATTACAAGCAGTCATTAGCTGTTGGTTGTCAGCCATTTGATAGTAACTTCTTGTTTCTATTCTAAATTAGTATTGGCAATGATAAACTCCACTTTATCGGATGTTACACCGCCAATAATGCCGGCGCCATTGCTAACATTGCAATGCACTTTAATGGGTTCCGAAAGCGCATCGTCATCGCCTAAATATTGTCTGGATTGTAAGGTGTTGTAATATAGGTATAGATCTTCGGTAATGTGCTGAACCTCTATTTTATATCCTAAGGCATCACCCTGATAATCCCCTATATCAAATTTCAATTGATATTTACCGTCAAACACATCATCGTTGAATATGTTAAAACGATTTGGAACTTGATCATCAAACTCGCTGTCATCGTTTTTTGGTTTGTTAAAATTCAGTAATGGATCATCTGAAGATATAAAGGCGTGAAAGTAAGCAAATGTTTGAGGTCCATAATTAGACCGACTTGTTTCCTTTAAGGCGTATCCTTTGATTCGAAAGTAGTTGTTGCCTTCCATGTTTTCGATACTTATGGTGGCTTCATATCCCGAATGCATTTCGCTTTTTTTATAATTAAGCAACTCTATTTTTGGAGCCGCCAGGGTTGTGGCACTGCCTGTTATGGTTTTAAACGAGGGGTGGCTCACCTTAAATGTATAAGTGGAGCCTTCAATGGCTTTGGTTGTGCCGGAGCGATAGTAGCCATTTTTTGTGTGTGGCAGGGTTTCGATTAATTGCTCGTTTTGGTATACTTCTACCACCGCATCGCTAATGCGCGCAATGCCTTCTTTTTCAAATATTGTTTTGCTGCGGGTAACCATGCATTCAAATACCGAGTCGGTTTGTATAATGCTGTTGCAAACCAGGTAGTTTTTGAGTTCTTCGCCATCGTAGGCAATCTCTTTTTCGCAGGCACTGGTGCTTACCAAAATAACTGCTGTTAATATATGTATGAGTTTCATGCGATTTAAAATTTATAAGAATAACTGATTGAAGGAAGTATCGGGAACAGCGAAACTTGTTTTAGTACTTTGTCGCCACTGTCGTTATGGGCGCTGTATAAAAAGAACGGATTTTTACGGTTGTAAACATTGTAAATACTGATGTTCCAGGTGCGAACACCCCGGCGCTTCTTTTTGTGGAAGTTAATGCCAATGTCCATACGGTGGTAGCTAGGCATTCGGTAGTTGTTACGTTTGTTAAAGTACGATATTGTTCCTTCCGTTCTATAATCGTAGGCTTCCTTTTGTGGCAATGTTGCTATCTGGTGGGTGGCCAGCGTAAAGGCATTTCCTGTGCCGTAAACCCAGGTGGCGCCAAAGTCGATTTTGTCGTTAATCTTATGGCTAAGTACAATGCTAACATCATGACGGCGATCGTAGCGCGCTGGAAACCAGTTGCCTGAGTTTAAATCGTCGAACTGTCGGTCGATTTTCGACCAGGTATAACCCACCCAACCGGTGGTGTTGCCCACATCTTTTTTAAGTAATAACTCGGCACCATAAGCTTTGCCCTGTCCGGTAACAACTTGATCTTCCCATCCCTTTGAGGAGCCAAAAAACGATGCCCCTTCTTTATATTCAATCAGGTTATCCATCTCTTTGTAGAAACCTTCCACCGACACATCAATGTTTTTTAGGCCTCCGAAAACAATACCCGCTGCATATTGATGCGATACCTGAGGTTTGATTCTTTTGGTGGCCGGCAGCCATAAGTCAGTCGGCAGGCCAATGGTTGAGTTGCTTAGTAAATGCAGGTACTGCTGCATTTTAGAGTAAGCCATTTTAAATGTTAATTGGTCGTTCAGGAGGTAGCGCATGCTGGCACGAGGTTCCAGTGATGAATACCAGGTGTTTTCAACATTAAAAGCTGAGTAATGAAGTCCAAGGTTCGCCTTGAGTCGACCACTTATTTCAATGTCGTCCTCGGCATAAATGCTCATTTCCCTGGCGTAAGTATTGTTGTCGCCAAATGACTTATTGATATTGGCTTCTGAGCTCCCTTCCTGTTTAATGGTTTCCACACCGGGTTTAAAGGTGTGATAAGTATAGGTTCCGCCATACTTAATGGAATGTTTTGGTGATGGGTACCAGTCAAACTCCAGTTTAGCACTCCAGTCTTCAATGCCCGACTTATATTGGTACGATGAAGATTCTTTGCTGCCATTATCTACTGAAGTACTGTTGTTGCCTACTTTAAATCGATAATCGCTGAATGTTAATGTGGCATTGGCAAACAGTTTATTGTTGAAAATGTAATTCCAACGGAGGGCAGTTGTAATGTTACCCCAATACATTTTGTTATCGTAAGTGCTCGAATAACTCGATCCATCGTAGGAATAGTTATCGTCATATTCCGAGTAGGCTTTGTCTCTTCCGGCATAGGCACTTAAGTAAATGCGGCTTCTGTCCGAAAACTTATGGTTGATTTTAAAGTTGGTATCATAAAAGAAGTAACCATTGCTTTCATCTTGGGGCATTAATGGTTTAGCTAAAATATCGATATAGGTGCGTCGCAGAGACAAGTGAAATGCAGTTTTGTCTTTTTTGATAGGCCCTTCAACAAAAGCTTTAGATGAGATAAGTCCGATTTGAGCGCCTCCATGGAATTCCTTTTCATTCCCTTCTTTCATTCGGATATCAACCACTGAAGACAATCGACCACCAAAACGTGCCGGAAAGCCAACTTTGTAAAGGGAAACGTTTTTAACCGCGTCGGTGTTAAATACCGAGAAAAAACCAAATAGGTGAGAGGCATTGTAAACAGGTACGCCGTCCAAAAGGATGAGGTTCTGATCGGGGCCTCCGCCTCGCACATATAATCCGCTTGAAGCTTCGCTGCCCGATTGAACACCTGGCATTAGTTGAAGGGTTTTCATAATATCGGCTTCGCCCATAAAAGCCGGTAAGCGTTCAATGGCATCCATCGTAATGGTTTCCTTGCTCATTTGCGAGTCTGTCTGCTTGTGCGTAACAGCACCACCTACAACTGTTACTTCTTCAATGGCATCGGCGTAATCAAGGTTGATGTTTAAGTTTTGATCGGTTTGCAGGTCGATGGTTTTGCTGATGCTTTTAAAGCCAACATAGGAATAAACAATTTCGTAGCGACCGGCCGGCAGTGTCAGGCTGTAGAAACCATATACATTACTGACGGTTCCCCGTAATTCTGATGTTTCGTAAATATTGGCATTGATTAGTTTTTCGCCGCTACCGGCATCGGCAATGTAGCCACTGAGGGTGTACTGCTTTGTTTGGCTATAACCAATAGCGCAGCATAGCAGCAGGAGTGCTGCAAATAATACTTTCTTCATGTGTATAAGTTAGTGTTTCGTATTAAAGACTATTAAAGAGTAATATGCACGTAGGGCGTTAACAGAATTTAACAATTAAGGAGAGAGCATAAAAAAACCGGCACAAGGCCGGTTTTATTTCTTAGAGCTGTGATAAGCTTATTTTTTACCACCACCAATTTCAAATCCAACTTTGAATGAAAGGTAGTTGCGTGATGGAAGTGGATCTTCGATACCTGTAATGATATTGTATTCCAAGCCTAAACGGAAGTGACCTAATAAAAGACCAGCACGTGGCGAGAATCCAAACTTAGTTCCAAATTCAGCAGCCAATGCTTCTGAGTTTTGTGTAACATCCCAATTGGCTGTTCCCATGGCATACAGTCCCAGACCTAAACCTGCAAATGGACGAACTTTGCTGTCGCCAAAATAGTAATCACCGGTAAGCTGGTATGTACCTAATGTAGTAGCATCAAAGCTTGATGTAGTAAGGGCTCCTTGAGCATCGGTCTTAATCTGGCCAGCTGTCATAGCCGCCCATTCCATTTTTAAACCTAAAGCAATGTTGTCAGTCACATTGTATTTAGGTTCGATATAAAGTCCGGCACCTCCTTTTGCTCCGTCACCACCAGGAACAGCATACAAAAGACCTAAATCAACTTTAAAAGCTTTGTAGTTCTCGCTTTGTGCGTTTGCAGAAGCCATACCTGCTACAAGTACAGCTACTAATAATAATACTTTTTTCATGTTTAAAATGTGTGTTAGTTTCTAAAACGGCTGCAAATATACACTAGAGATTTAGATGGCAAAATGTATTTGATGATAAAATAATGCTATTTCAGCATCGAAAAAGATCAGTTCGTCAAACTAGACTTGAATTTCATCTAATAAAAGCAGGTGGTATTTTTTTGTTCGTTAATATATCATTAAAGAGCTGCGGATGTTGCTATTAGCGTCATCGGCTATGTACTAAGCATCGTAAGGCTTTTGGGGGTATTGAAGGTTGTTGTTTTTTCAGATAAGAAAAAATAAACAAATTCGGAAAAATAAGTACTTAATTTGGGTGAATATAAATGGTGATAATCAAATGTAGATTTGAGCTTAGTTTTATATCAATCGGCACATAAAGAGCTTTTTAAATAGTTAACCCTTACGAACTAAAAACAACTGGAGTTATGCAATGAGTTTTGAAGTATATCTCCAGTAATTTTTTTAGCCAAAGAATTTCTTCTTTGATTTTACGAAGTAATCCTTTGAAATTAAACCCGGCAGCAGCTAA
>JAOARW010000018.1 GCA_025210475.1 Carboxylicivirga sp.
AAATGGTTCGAAGATTTAGGTTTGTATGATATGTCGAATAATTACGCTCTGTTGCAAAATTAACTTGAAACCGCCGTGTACGAGAGTACGCACGGTGGTGTGAGAGGGCGGGGGAGCAATCCCCCTACCTACTCGATTTATACGATCCCATTGGCCGCATAAAGGTCTTTTATTTGCTTTGTCCCGACATAATTAATGTAGTATAGGATTCATCGACATAAACATAAAGGAGAATTGAATATAGTGATCACCATAAAGCTTTATTAGTATCTAAAAATTGAAATCCCCCGTTGTCTGGGGCAGGTGGTGTATTTTTGGGGCGGACAATTTTATGCAAGCTGAAAATCGTCTTGACACTTTTCTGACTTGTTCAGTTTAGGATTTTCGCTTTTAACATTGATTGTAAATAAAGAACCACAAATTTCACTAAATTATCGCAAACTCTTCCACCATACGAAATTAACATTTGAGTAATACGTGCAATGTGTAGTTGAAAAATAGAAATAATCACAAATTATTCCCAACGATAAAGCCGAATGGCTAAAGATTCTTTTTAATAAACAGCATTTCAATTTCACATTCTCTTTTATCCTTAAAACGGGATGAAATAAAAGGACGAAGTGTTATAAAATGGCGTTTCAACGGGGCTTCGGCAGATATTTTAAAAAATATTGAAAAATGTTTTTGATCATAAATGGTTGATAGCAAATGATGAAAGTGGGATGATGAAAATTCTTTGATTATTGATTGGAAAAAAAGTTTTGGATTAATAAAAACTTGCCTTATCTTTGCATCGCTTTCAGAAACAGGGATACCACCTGAGACAGCATAAACAAAGGAAAGCAGGCGATTTTAAACGAAAAATTGCTAACAGAAAAGACTGAAATGAAATTAAACTGGTCTGGTAGTTCAGCTGGTTAGAATGCCGGCCTGTCACGCCGGAGGTCGCGGGTTCGAGTCCCGTCCAGACCGCTTGTTTAGTTTCAAAAGATATACTGAAATGAAGTTAAACTGGTCTGGTAGTTCAGCTGGTTAGAATGCCGGCCTGTCACGCCGGAGGTCGCGGGTTCGAGTCCCGTCCAGACCGCTTGTTTAGTTTCACAGATGTACTGAAGTAGAAAAACTGGTCTGGTAGTTCAGCTGGTTAGAATGCCGGCCTGTCACGCCGGAGGTCGCGGGTTCGAGTCCCGTCCAGACCGCTCGTTTTTTTTCTTCAATATTAGGTCTGGTAGTTCAGCTGGTTAGAATGCCGGCCTGTCACGCCGGAGGTCGCGGGTTCGAGTCCCGTCCAGACCGCAAAAGCTCATCTATGATTAGGTGGGCTTTTGTTGTTTTATAACACTTCTCTTTTTCTCTCCATGGGATTGGCTTTGTACCAAAATCTACACCGTGTCCCAATTCGGACAACTTTGCACAGGAGTTATTTTAATCTAAATAGTTGATATATTGATGCATAGTGTTTGTGGTATGGCTTTGGCAATTAAGGCGGTCATGAAACAAGCAGAAATAAAAGATAATATGGATCGGGCGATTCCCATTCATCAGATCAGAAAACGTCAGGCAAAGGTTTGGGGAATAGCTTTAGCAGGCATCGCTTTGGTTCTCTTTATTATTATTTATGGTATTGGATTAGTAAAGCCAAAGTTTACAAAAGGTAGCTATAAAACGGCCTGTGTTCAGAGGGGGACGGTTTGTGAGAGTATTATGGCAATGGGCAGGGTTGAAAACGAGCGTGAGGTACTGATATTATCCCCAGTCAATAGCAAACTGATGCAGATAGTGAGGGCACCGGGCAGTGAGGTGCTCACCAACGATACCATCCTTCGCCTGGAATCAAAAAGTCTGGAGCGTCAAATTGCCTTACAGGAAGACCAATTAATGCTTAAAGAGAACTCTTTCTATCAGAATAAGCTTAATATACGCAATGAAGCGCTTGAGTTGGTCCATGAGTTGGAAATTAAAAGCATGAATATAACTGCACTTGCAACACGCTTAAGTGAAGAGAAACAGTTATTGGAAGTGGGGGGCATATCCGAAGAGCGGGTTCGAAAAACCGAGCAGGAATTGAGTTTGGCAGAAAAGGAATTGGTATTGGCCGAAAAGCAGCATGCCATTCGAAAAGAGAAGCAGGTGGCTGAGCAAAGGGCATTGGAGCTGGAAATTCAGATGCAGAAGAAAGAAATAGAGGAGTTATATGTAAAGCTGGATGCCACCACGGTTTGTGCACAAAGCAATGGTGTGATTATATCCATAGTCGGAAAGGAAGGGGAGATTATTGGCGAGAATCAGGAATTGGTTCGAATCTCAAACCTGAATGCTTTTAAAATTACCGGACAGATATCCGATTCACAAGCGGGTAAAATAAAATCGGGCGGACGTGTGCTGGCAATTAATAATAAAACTCAACTCGAAGGGCTGATCGGCAACATCCGCCCTGAGGTGCAGAACGGGCAGGTAAAATTCGATGTCTTTCTGAAGCAGAATAATCATCCATTGCTGCGACCTAATCTGCAAGTGGAATTGCAATTGATTATATCGGAAAGAAACGATGTGTTGCGTTTGCCCGATGGCCCTTATTTCGATGGCTCCAAAAAACTACAGGTATTTAAAATCGACCAACATGTGGCCAAACGGGTTGAAGTGGAGGTTGGATTAAGCAATTTTGAAAACATCGAGATTAAATCCGGTCTTCAGGAAGGTGATGAAGTAATCATTTCCGATGTGTCGAAGTACGAGCACTTGGAAGAAGTAAAGATAAATAATCAATAATAACTTTTGATATTCTATTTATGTGTCCAAATATTAAGGTTGTAGATTATGTGAATTATTGTTTTAACGACATTAGCAATGTAGCTTGGGACCCGCAGGCAATAGCGAAGGGGAGAAAAATTTGATGCCAAGCTGTGAATTATTAAATTTTTCCCAAAGCTATGCTATTGTGGGTAAGCGAATGCTTTAGTCGGCGGCTTTTTTGTTTACTTTTTGAGCTGGAGGCAAAAAGTAAAAGCCCTTGCGGCTAGAGCAAAATAACGAATGGTATACTTTAAAATGATTAAATTGATGAACCGAACTTTTCATATCTGTAAGATTAGTTTGTTGCTTATTTTTGCAACGGTGGAGTTACGTGGGGGGAATACAGCACCCCCTGCTGAACTTAGCCTGAAGGAAGTGGTTGAACTTGCCATTATGCAATCGCCGTCAGCCATGAATATTCTTCATCAGCGCGAAAATGCTTACTGGCGTTATCGAAACTTCCAAACCAGTCGTCGTCCTCAGTTATCGCTTGATGGAACTTTACCCGATTACATTAGTTCCAACACACCGGTGACGCAACCCGATGGTTCAGTAGAGTTTCATAATGTGAAGCTAAGTAAATCATCCCTTCGGTTAACTTTGAATCAGGAAATTGCTTTGAGTGGAACGCGTATTTTTGCCGGTGCAGATGCCATGCGTATCGATAATCTGGAGGATAAAAGTGTAGCCTATAGTGGCAGTCCGTTTCTGATAGGATTTAATCAGCCCTTATTTGCATTTAACGAAGCGCGATGGACTAAAAAAATCGAGCCATTGATTTGGGAAGAATCAAAGCGATTTTATAACGAAGCCATCGAAACGATTTCGCAACGAGCTACCAATTTATTCTTTTCTTATATGCAGGTGTGCTCCAGCTTCGATCTGGCTGAATCGAACCTGAAAAATAGTCGTCAGAATTTAAGCATTGCCGAGGTGAAGATAAAACTGGGGCGAATTTCCATGAATGAATTCAACCGGGTGCGTCTGGCCATGGCCAATGCGCAAAAAGCTCTTAGTTCGGCTACCATGCAATTGGAAAATGCAGAGTTCGATCTTAAGTCGTTTATAGGATTTGAGCAAGCGCAGAATATCTCTTTGAAGTTACCCGATGCCGTTCCGGAATTAAGCATTGATGTTGTAAAAGCACTGGAGTATGCCATGATGAACCGAAAAGAAGTGCCACAATTTCAGCGCCAATTACTTCAGGCAGAAAAAGAGCATAAAAAAGCTAAGCGATCCAACGGCTTAACCTCTTATTTAGAGGGAAGCTACGGATTGACCTCCAGCAATACCAAACTTGGAGGGTTATTGGATCAGCCCGAAACCCTCAAAACCCTTAAGCTCTCATTTAATATCCCGGTAATGGATTGGGGACGGTTGGCCTCACGGGTAAAGATGGCCAATTCAAACCTGGATCTGACGCGCTATGAGGTGGAGAAAAGCCGGCAGCAATTCGAACGGGAAGTAGTGGTGCAGGCCGGGCAGTTTAAAGTGCTGTATGATCAGATTGCTTCTTCGCAAGAGGCCGACCAGGTGGCTGAAGCCGGTTATAACATTGCCTTAAAGAAGTATCAGAATGGTAACCTGAGTATTACTGATTTGAACATTGCCCTGCAGGAACGCGATCAATCACGTCGCGACTACATACTGGCCCTTTCGCAGTTTTGGGATGCCTATTACAATATCAGGCGCCTTACTTTGTATGATTTTGAAAGTGGACAGACTTTGGTTAATGAACAAGATTTAATGACTAAACCTTAAACTAATTTTTATGCTCTGGAATAATCTAAAACTAATCTGGAAAGTTCTTCAACGGCGAAAGCTCTATAGCTTTATCAGTCTGTTTGGTATAACTTTTACCTTAACCATTTTGATGGTATTTACAACAGCTTATGACTTTGTGATTAATCCGCATTATCCTGAGCTGAAACAAGATCGAATGTTATACATCAATTCGATTTGGTTGCATGATGATAATGAGAATGGAGGTTCGTACATGGGACCTCCGGGATATGCCTTGCTTGACAAATATGTTCGACGAATGGAGTCACCGGAATGTATTTCGATCAATGTATTTATGAATACGCAGGTACAGCAATACATAAATAATAAGAAGGTGAATTTGAGAATCAAGCATGTGGATGCCAACTTTTGGAAGATACTGAATTTTGAATTTTATGCCGGAAATGCGTTTCGACAACAAGATATTGATCAGGCTGCACTCGTGGCAGTAATCAGTCAGGCAACAGCTAATAAGTATTTTGAGGAGGGTACAGATCCTATCGGTCGTAATATCGAAGTAGATAAAACAAGCTATCGCGTAGTGGGGGTTGTAAAGGAAGTGCCGTTAACCCGTTTGAATTCAAGTGCTGATATTTGGGTGCCGCTTACCTGCACTAAGAGGAACCTTAATGACCCTAAGCTTGAAGGGAATTTTGCTTGTATGATTCTGGCGAAAGATAAAGGAGATTTTGAACGAATTAATATGGAGTTACAGAATCAATTAAAGAAGGTTGTTTTTCCTGAATCAAGTTATCAGAAAGTGATACATGTTCATGCCGAACCCCTATTGGAACAGTTTGTAAGAGCTAGCCCTTTAGGAGGCTCAAACAAACAAGGGATGACTCATTTTTATAGCTTGTTGACGATTGTCGTCTTATTATTCATGTCGTTTCCGGCCATTAGCCTGGTTAACCTGAACATGAACCGCATTATGGAGCGCATCTCCGAAATAGGTGTAAGGAAGTCTTTTGGTGCCAATAAAGTGAGACTTATTCGGCAGTTTCTGATGGAGAATATCCTAATCACTCTTATGGGAGGAGTATTGGCCATGCTTGTAACAACAATGATCATAAAAGGAATCCAATACAGTCAATTAATACCCGGTTTCGAGCTGTTTATTAATTACCGCATCTTGTTTTGGGGACTTCTTTATTGCTTGGCATTTGGTGTGATTTCAGGAGCTGTTCCAGCTATAAAAATGGCTCGTATGAGTATTGTAAACGCCCTTAATAAAAGAGAATCATGATACGTCAGCTAATACGAATTATCTTAAAAAATAAAACAAGGAATAGTCTTTTGATGCTTGAAATATTAGTGTCATTTCTGGTTTGCTTTGTGCTCTTTACCCTGTTTTATAATTACTTGTTACGTTATAGTCAACCACTCGGGTACGATTATAAGAATGTTTTGGTGGTGAGTATAACCAATAAGCGGTTTGATTCAAAGTCAACCCTCGAGCAGATAAAGCGACAGTTGATCAATTTTAAAGAAGTAAAAGCTGTAAGTAATAGTAATCGATTGGTTCCATATGCTACCGGCTCTTCCATGACTGGATTTAAATCTCCAGTTACACAAAAGCATATGCAATGTCATGGTTTTTGTGTAGATGATGACTTTATGGAGTTAATGGGTTTAAAAGTAGTGGAGGGGCGCTGGTTTAATCAAACTGAAGAAGGGCAACACCTTAAGCCGATGATTATTGATTTGAAAACCCGAAAAACTTTGTTCCAGGATCAAGAGGCTGTCGGACAAACCTTAAATGGCTTGTATAAGGTGGTAGGAGTTATAGAGGCGTACCGCGCTAAAGGTGAGTTGGGTGAAATAGTTCCTACTTATTTTACACGTATTTCAAATAAAGAAGCAAAAAATACCTTATTGGTCAAGCTCAATCAACAAAGAAATATTGCCCTAGAAGAAAAGATTTGGGATGCTACCGCCACCTTGGCCAAAGAATGGACTGTTGAAATCAGCTCTCTAGAACAAATGCGACGCAACAGTTTTATGCTTCACTTAATTCCTTTGGGCATTTTGGCTTTCGTTGGCTTGTTTATGATACTCAATGTTATGCTTGGGCTCTTTGGTGTTTTGTGGTACAACATCAACCAACGAACCAGTGAAATTGGTTTACGACGGGCAATTGGTTCAAGTGTCAAAGGTATACAACAGCAGTTCATATTTGAAATGGGATTATTAGGAACGCTTGCCTTATTGCCTGCAATTATCCTGACGATTAATATCTGTATTATGCAACCATTCGATTTGAGTAGCGAGGTTTATATTCTGGCACTAATAACGGCGCTTTTATTTATATATCTGCTGATTGGACTGTGTGCCTTTATTCCCGGCCGACAAGCTGCCAGGATTCAGCCGGCTATAGCTTTGGGAGAAGAGTAATGTGACGTAAAATACTCAGATCAACTAATTACTGTACAAAAATTAAATATTATAGTTAAACTAAATAACCATGACTAACAACGTTATTACATTAGATCAAATCACAAAGATTTATGCCACAAAAGAAATAGAAACCGTCGCTTTAAGCAACGTTAACCTCGATGTAAAAAAAGGCGAATTTGTTTCTGTGATGGGCCCTTCGGGTTGCGGAAAAAGTACTTTGCTGAATATTATGGGACTGTTGGATGCACCCAATGAAGGACAGGTGTTAATTGATGGCAGTACTTCCACCGGATTAAAGGATAAAGCCTTGTCGCGCCTGCGTAACGAAAAAATTGGCTTTATCTTTCAAAGCTTTCACCTGATCAACGATCTGCCGGTAATTGATAATGTGGAATTGCCGCTTCTGTATCGCAAAGGGGTATGGTCGCGCGAACGCCGCAGGAAAGCTAAAGAAGCCATTGATAAAGTGGGGTTAAGTGCCCGCATGAAGCATTATCCCAATCAATTATCCGGTGGTCAGCGTCAGCGCGTGGCCATTGCCAGAGCCATTATTGGGCAGCCCGAAATAATTTTGGCCGATGAGCCGACGGGTAACCTGGACAGTAAAATGGGAGCCGAGATAATGGAAATACTCAAACGACTAAACCAGGAAGAAGGAACCACCATTGTAATGGTTACCCACGATGAACGATTAGCCAAACAAACCGATAGGATTGTCAGGTTGTTTGATGGAGCAAGGGTGAATTAGCTTGTGGATTATGAGTTTGGAGGGTTTAGTGTTCAGAGCTTGGGGTTCGGAGTTGGTGAGTTTAATGGTGATCTATACTCATAGGTTCTGAGTTTGAGCTCTGAGTTTTATAGTTCTGAGTTAAGATGCTAACTCGATAACGCTGGCGCGGTTTTGTAATCCGTGTCCAATATTTATAGCACTGATTGCAAATCGATGCTGGTAGGGGGGCAGAAATATCCTCAATTTGCACAGATTAATTGTAAGGACTATACGGTTTAACGTTTTCCGCGATAAACAATAAAATCAGTGCTTATCGGCGTACAGCTCTTAGCTTGCGAAGCGACCTTTTGAACATACCTTGTTTAAGGAACTGGAATTCATTATTAATAATTAATACCAAATCGTCATTGGGCATTGATTGTGGTAAAAAGTTAATTATAAGAATTATGCTTAAAGTATATTTAAATCAAACAATCTATTCATTATGGCAGCGTAAAGGCTTTTCAGTTTTTTTGTTACTGTCCATAGCCATATCACTTATGGTAGTGGTCTGTATCACTGCATTTGTCAGTATCCTTACATCGCCTATTGCGCCTGAAGTACATAAAAACGAGACCTTTTATCTGCATTCTGATTTTCGGAATAAAAATGATGGAGCTCGTGTGATTAATGTAGCTGAGGATGTGCTGCCTGTATCTTTTTATACCGATCAGCTTCGAAAACTGGAGACTGCTAAAGTGGTTACTGACTTTACCGAATCGGATGTACAGACTGAATTTCATTTGAATAAACGAAAGCGGGATGTTTTTTTTCGAAATACCGATGCACAGTTTTTTACCATATACGATTTTGATTTTATTGAAGGAAAAGCGTATATGGAATCTGCAGCCAGCGAGACTGTTTGTGTAATTAGCCAGGAGATAGCCCGTTTCTTTTTTAGAGATGAACCATGTGTGGGTAAAAGCATCTATTCAGGAGAAAGGTCGCTTAAAATAACTGGAGTTTTTAAACAAAGTGCGACCATTACCCCGGTGTTTGCTGAGTTGTACTTGTTAACTAAGCCATCAGATTTTAAACGGTATTACAAATATGACATGGTTCAGACGGCTTTTCTCTGTGGTTCATCTGAAGACAAAAAAATCTTATTGGATGAGATAAATAAAAAAGCGTCAATTCAAACTGGTCCTAATCAGCAATACAATATCAGATTCAAGCTGCAATCGTCGCTGGAAAAACTTATTGATGAACGTTATGGTTCTCAGCCAGTGAGTCATACACGAAAGGTTGCCATTGTTCTTCTTGTGCTTATTTTGCCTGTTTTTAGTTTGTTCGAATTGTTAAAAAACAATCTTCAGCAGCGACTTGAAGAAATGGCTACCCGCAAAGCCTTTGGAGCTACCACACGTATGCTGGTTCTTCAACTAGTGTTGGAAAATGTACTTATTACAATCTTGGGAGGCCTGCTTGCATTGTTGTTAAGCCATACATTTTATAACCTGATGGCCGGGAATGATTTTTTAAGTGATATTCCTGGTTTTTTTCAGTTTAAATCATTCCTGCTTTATTTTGGAGTATTCGTTGTAATGGGAATTATTGCCGGGATTTTGCCGGCTTGGCTTCTAACAAAAAACTCGCTTGGTGGGCTTCTAAAAGAGAAAAAATAATGATCAAACAAATTTTAATTAAAGTCCCCAGTCGTATTATTCAAGGAATCATTTTAATAATAGCTTTTTTTATTATTACACTGGTTTTTAACGACTGTTACTATTTTTTGCGAAAGAGTTTAAAACCATGGCTCCCGGTAGAAATTGATAATCACGTGATAATAACAGCAAGATTCGATTCTAATTTATTAAAGGGTAACAAGGATTATATACAACTCATAAATAGCACTCAGAAACAGCTTAAGAGTGAATTGCTTCGAAATAAGAATATTGAATTCTGCACCTTTGCATTGCATGGAGTGGAAGAGATGTCTTTTCGTTCTAGCGATATTCGAAACAACAATGTTTGGGCCTATCTTGCCGATGAAGATATGATGCGCGTCTTTGACATTAAGCTGGAAGAAGGCCGATGGTACGATGAGTCAGATACGGAAAATACTCATCCTGCGGTTGTACTAACTCGCGATCATGCCAGAGAACTTGGTATCACCCATTTATCAGCGAATACGATTTTTGAATTTAAATCCAGACAGAATAATATTGATTTCAGAGTTGTTGGGATTACCGAGCCAATAGGTAAGGTGTCATTTCAAGGTAGGAGACATCCTTTTTTCGTTCCATTAAGTTACAAAGATCGCGGTTTGAGGGAGCATCTTAACATCATTATCAAACCTAAGCCAAATGCAAATATTGATCAGCTGATATTTGATCTTGAAAAGCAATTTCAAGTTAAAGGTTGGAATCAGTATTTCTATCGCTACCATGCAGAGTCGTTAAATCAGCGGATGCACGACAGGTTTGTAGCCCATTTACGATATTTTAGAATTGAGTATGGCATCATTGGAATATTACTCTGCTTTATTGCGATTATATTATTAGGTAGCATCTGGCAACAGGTGAATAAACGGATGGTGGAAATAGGAATACGACGTGCAATTGGTGCACCTAGACAGAAAGTGCTTAGTATGATAATTTCTGAGGCGTTTGTTTTTTTGTTAATCGTAAGCAGTATTGCAGGTATTATTTACTTTAATATTTATGACTTTTTAAGGATTGAATATTACCTGATTTCCCCTTTGATTGCCATATTATTAATTTCAATAGTAGTGATTATTTCTGCTCTTGTTCCTGCCTGGCGGGCCTCAATTATTCACCCCGTAGAAGCTCTCGCCGATGAATAAAATCAAAGATTTCCATGAATTACTTTTGTGTTTTTGTTAGGAGACAATAAACATAAATATTAGCTTTAGACTGAAAGACAAAATATAGTTGAATGATATTAATTGTTGATGATGATATAGCCGTTCAGGCCTCTTTACAGTTGCTGATGCGCGATGCCGGTTTTGAGACGGCTGTGGCTGGCAGACAGGGGGAAGCGCTTAAGGTGTTAAATACACAAAGTGTCTCACTGGTATTGCTCGATATGAATTTTTCGGTGGATACCTCAGGAAAGGATGGCCTCGAATTGCTGGGAGATATCAAAGATCGGTGGCCACAAATACCGGTGATATTAATTACGGGGTGGGGCAGCATTGAGTTGGCCGTGGAAGGAATGCGCAAAGGCGCCTTTGATTTTATCAGTAAGCCATGGGAAAATCAACGCTTGTTAAGTACGGTTAAAAACGCCCTTACGCTGACAAAGGGAAAGAAGTCGGAGCGTAAGAGCCGTCAAAAGCTGGATGATAGCTATGCTTTCGCATCAATTATCGGACAGCATCAAAGTGTTTTAAATATTCTGGAAACCATCGTTAATGTGGCGCCCACCACAGCTCCGGTGCTCATCAGTGGTGAAAGTGGTACCGGTAAAGAGTTGGTGGCAAGGGCGATTCACGATAACAGTGAGCGCAAAGATCAGCCATTTGTATCTGTCAACCTGGGGGCCATTCCGCCTAACCTGTTTGAGAGTGAAATGTTTGGCTACCGCAAGGGGGCATTTACTGATGCCAGAAATGATAAACCGGGGAAATTTGAGCTGGCCAATGGTGGAACATTATTTCTGGATGAGATTGGAGAGATGGACCTCAATGCCCAGGTGAAATTATTGCGTGTATTACAGGAGCAGCAGGTCGATCGCATTGGCGATATTAAATCGCGGCCCATTGATGTGCGCATCGTGTGTGCGACTAATCGTAAATTACCCAATATGGTGGAGCAGGGCAGTTTTCGGGAGGATCTGTATTACCGGATAAACCTTATTAATATGGAATTGCCACCCCTGCGCGATCGTAAATCAGATATTCCGCTTTTGGCAAACTATTTTTTACAACAATCGGCCGGTGTCTATAAAAAGGAGATTCAGGCTTTTGATGAACAGGCTTTGCAATACCTCAAAAGACAGGTGTTTGAAGGGAATATCCGCGAGTTGAAGAATTGTGTGGAACGTGCTGTATTGTATTGCAACCAACGCACGATTGGCCTGGAAGTACTGAAGCACTGCCTTGCCGGCAATAGTGTGCAACGCAAGCAGGAGCTGCCGGATGTAGGCAGCATGACCCTCGAAGAAATGGAAAAGCAGATGATCATTAATGCCTTAAAGAAATATAAGAACAATATTTCTCAATCGGCCGATGCTCTTGGCTTATCCAGGCAGATGCTTTACCGGCGAATGGAAAAATACGGCTTAAAAACCAGCTTGGATACCAAAGAAAATGCGTTATAAATATAAACTACTCATCTACATATTAGGGCTGAATGGCCTACTGATTGCCTTGGCCATATTGTTTTACTCAAGCAATAAATGGTTGTTTTTTGGCCTCGAAGCTTTGTTTTTGCTCAGTCTGATTTTAGGCTTTCGATTGTATGCCCTGTTTTCGCGCCCCTTTGATTTATTGGCATCGGGCATTGAAACCCTGAAGTCGCAGGATTTTAGTATGCAACTGAAACCGGTTCGAAGCAAGGAATTTAACCTGTTGGTGTCGGTCTACAACAAGATGATTGATCAGCTAAGGAAAGAACGAATTGCTCTTTCGGAGAAGAATTTTCTGCTTACCCTACTGATGGATGCATCCCCATCGGGAATTGTCTTGTTTAATGTCGACGATGAGTTGGTGAATATGAATGAGGCAGCATCCCGTTTTATTGGTCATCCCCTGGAAGTATTAAAGGGAAAACAATTGCAGGAGTTGTCGGAACTTAGCAACGGTATGTTTGATCAGGTGCTTAACGAGAAGAATTATGTATTTCGCAAAGGAGGCACTCAATCGTATCGCATACAAGCTGGCTCTTTTATCGACCGGGGCTGCGATACGCGTTTTTTGCTGATTGAGGATATCTCGTATGAGATTTTTAAAACAGAGAAATATGCCTACGAAAAAGTGATTCGCATGATGAGTCACGAGGTCAATAATACCGTGGGAGCAGTTAATTCCATACTTACCAGCGTGCAGCCCAAGCTGGATCATTGGCCCGAGCACCAACAGGCAGTGGATGTTTGTGTTCAGCGAAATGGGCACATGAACCAGTTTATGGGTAACTTTGCCGATGTGGTGCGTATTCCACAACCGATGCTTAAGCCCGTAAATATTATTGACTGTATCCGGCATGCCATTTTAATCACCAAAGGCCTGGCGGGTAATAAAGCATGCGAAGTACTGTTCACTCCATCACAACAATCCATCCTGGTAAATGCCGATGGCGGCCAACTGGAACAGGCTTTGATTAATATCCTGAAGAATGCACTGGAAGCTATTGATGAAAAGGGGCGCATTGAAATAAAGCTGGGTGCTGATCCGGTTCAGGTTCGAATCATTGATAATGGAGCGGGCATACCGGACCATTTGAAAGAGAATCTGTTTACACCGTTTTATACCAGTAAGCCTAACGGACAAGGCATTGGTTTGACGGTAACGCGCGAAATTCTCATTAACCACCAATGCCAGTTTAGTCTCGAATCAAATAACGGACAGACCGAGTTTCTGATACGTTTTCCAGATTGATAGTTAAGATTTATCTTGTAAATCAATCAAAACAATAAGGATTCGACGAACTGGGAGTTATGGGATTTACTGCGGCCTTCTACCTAAACAACTATTAAACTATTTATTACAACTCTTTGATTACCGTATTTATCGCTTTCCAAAATTGCAAATGGAATTGCATGCTTTCTTCATCCAGGTATTCGTTTAAGTATTGCCCTTCTTGCTTTGGCTCAAATTGGTATTTGCGGCTTTGAAGATAGAACTGAGAGCGTTCGGGGTGGAACTGAACGCCAAAAACATTTGGATAGTGAGCATGAAAGATGGCTTCAATAACTTTTTCATCGCTTGAAGTGGCACCAACCACGAAACCTTTACCTAGTTTCTCAACGGCTTGGTGATGGTAGCTGTTGATGAGTGGCATTAACTCCTCATCGGTATTGGTTAAGCTCGGAAAGAAGTAATCTTTAAAGCAGATGCGGTGAAAATGGGAGCCGGCCAGTCCTTTGTTTTTGTATTTCTTCATTTTGGCGTAGAAGTTACGGTGTACTTCTTCTTTGTCTAAATGCGCCAGTCCTTTCTTTTCTTCGCTATTAAATAGTTCCGTTGGTATATCTTGTATAAGGGTGCCGCCGGTGGCAATATTCATCGTTTGCATGCCCAGGCAAATGCCAAAGACAAAATAATTATGATTTTGCTCCAGCAGGGGCTTGTATTCGTTGTTTTGATATCCACCCAATAGGTGATAGATTAATGAAGCCTCAAAATAATGTCGATACGGATCGGTTACTACGGTGCGAGGATGCGCTTCTTCGCCATAAATGGCAGGGGGGATGTCGGGTCCACCAAAAAAGATGATGCCTTCACTTTCGGTAAACAAAGTATTGAAAACCGGAGAGCAGGCATTGCTGCAAAATAAACTGTCGGCATACAAAGTATCACGCAACTCCATAAGGTGCATAGGCATATCGGGGAGGGTATCCAAAACAGCTTGCGAGCGTTGATAATCGTAGGTCTCATCCTTATGGTAGATGCCCAGTAACTGCGTAGTGGACAGATCCAATAGCTCCTTCTGGTGCAAGGTATGCAATACCTCTATGGTTGATGCAGTGGGGTGGGCAATCAATAATCGCTTGGTCAGGCTGTCGGGCAAAGACTCGATTTGCTGAGCCGACAATAGGGTACAAAAAAGCAGTAGGACAAGGCTAATGAATCTCATGTTTTGGAAATTTTGCTTTAAATGTACAAAAAAAGCGATTGCCTTCTAAAAGACAACCGCTTTAGGTTTAGCTATTATAGCTAAGATATGGATGAATTGGGCTCTTTATTCTAAATGGACTCATATTCATCGCTGATTGATTTTGTTTTTTCTTCAATGTTAATTTCAATGCCGTTGGTTTTTAATGGCTTACTCACAGTGGGCTTTGAACTGTTTGTGTTGGATGATTCGAGTTTGCTGGAATTCAGTTTAAAGAAAGCGATGGTTTCTTTCATCTGATCGGCCTGTGAAGATAACTCCTCAGCTGTTGATGCCAGTTCCTCAGACGAAGCCGCATTTTCCTGTGTGATGTTTGCCAGCTGTTGAATGCCCGTATTGATTTGATGGACACCGGCGCTTTGTTCTTTGCTGGAGATGTTAATCTCTTCTACCAGCTGAGAAGTATTTTGAATTTCAGGTACCAGTGTGCGTAGCATCTGACCTGATTTTTCAGCGATTTTAACGCTCGAACCAGCTAAATCGGTTATCTCCAGGGCAGCCTTTTGCGTTTGCTCAGCCAGCTTACGTACTTCTGAAGCCACCACGGCAAATCCTTTACCATTTTCACCTGCCCGGGCCGCTTCAATGGCAGCGTTGATCGCTAATAAATCTGTTTTATGGGAGATGTCGTTAATGATCATTATTTTTTCGGCTATGAGCTTAATGGCCTGTGTCGATTCTTCGGCAGCCGATTGTCCCTCCTGCATTTCCGATGCTGTTTTATTGGCAATTTGTTCGGTTCGCAAGGCATTTTCCGCATTTTGAGCAATGCTGCTGGTCATCTCTTCGATGGATGAGGAGATTTCTTCGGTGGAGGCCGCCTGTTCGCTGGAACCACTGGATAACTGTTCAGAAGCGGTGCTCAATTGATTGCTGACGGTTCCAAAATTGTCGGATGCCAGTCGAATTTCACTGATGATATGCTTTAGTCGATTCACCATTTCTATCAAAGCATCATCCAGATCACCCTCAAATTCAGATGTATTCATGCTGTCGAGAACCAACAGGTTACCTTTTGAAACCTCTTTGGCCACCGTTACGCTTTTTCGCAGTTTCCCCAGCATTAACTGTACATCTTGCAGAAGCTGGCCGATCTCATCTTTGGTTTTAATTTCAATATTCTGCGAGAAATCGCCCATGGCTACAGCTCTTAGTGCATTCTGGGCTTTACTTAAACCATTTTGTATGGTCGTGATGATGACGATTAATAGGGCGATGGTAAAAGCAATAAAAAGCAAGATCAGTACAATGATATTCCGAACTGTTGAATCGATGGAAGCTGCACTCTTATCTTTAATGGTATCCACAATTTCTTTAATGGCAGGTTCGGTCTTATGAATCACTGCTCTGAGCTTGCCTTTGATACCCAACTCTTCACTTAGTCCAATTTTTTCATCTGTCGAAACAATGTCATTAAAGGCTTTTTGGTAATTCACCAGTCGCACTTTAAGCAAATCTTTTTTGACACTGCTTAGTTGGCGACTTTTACCAATATCGGCGATAAAAATATCAATGGCATCGTTCAACTTCTTCTGGTAAGAAATATCCTTTCGTAGCAAATAATCTTTTTCGTGCTTACGAAGCAACAGTTGCTCTTTGGCTATAAAGGCCGCATCGTTGTAGTTGTTTTCCATGGCTTTAACCGCCGATCGCATTTCACCAATACGTCCATAATCTTTGAAGCCACGGGTGGTCAGCAAGATTTTAAGTTCGTTAAAGTGTTTGTCGTACTGTGTAAAATCGGCTTTTAAGGCTTTCAGTACTTTTGCCAGTTCGTATTCTGCAATGTATTTGTTGCCGGCCAGCTGCCCGATGCTTTGCTGACTGTTGTCCATCACTTCCTTAAAATCGTCGAGGTATTTGCTCTGTCCGGTGGCAAAGTAATCTTCATTGGTCAGCTCCCGAAGAAAGAAATCTTTTTCAGCTTTTCGCAGCTTCAGCATGTTTTCCTGCAAATGCTTAGCCAGGTTGAGGTTTTCATAAAGTTCCTCGATCTTATTAAATGACAGATACGTCAATGTACCAATAATCAATAATACAATGACGATGGTTGCAGATAGCCCTATTAGCTTCTGACGAATCGTAATATTTCCCATTTCCCAATTCTTGTGCGGGTGTAGTGCCCGATTTTCCCATTTGTTTTGAAAGCCCATAACGCAGGATTAGCTAAGGAAGTTTCATCGATTTTGCCAATGTTAAATTAATATTAGATGTTAAATAAAAACCAATTGTAGCGTAATGATTGTCCTATATACAAAAGAGTGTATGGGGTGCTTTTGAAAGATTTTTTATCATTTAACAAAGCACAAAGAAATGCTAATGAAAGATATCATGCTGGAGTAGTCAATGGTTCTAAGAGTATTGGATTTGCACAATAGCAGACGACTAACCCATCATTTCACACATGACTAAACACTAGTTTCAGATAAATAATCACTTAGAATTTATAATTCTCAAAACAAACAGCTAACATATCGGTTATCTACAATAAGAATTATAATAATGCTCTTAAATATAAATGACGCTAATTAAAATCTATTTACCCTATGAGTGTATTAGTAAATAAAGATTCAAAAGTTATTATACAAGGATTTACCGGTAGCGAAGGAACGTTTCATGCTACTCAAATGATAGAATATGGTTCGCATGTGGTGGGAGGAGTAACACCGGGCAAAGGAGGAACTGAACATCTTGGTCTGCCTGTTTTTAATTCCGTTGCAGAAGCTGTACAAAAGGTAGGAGCCGATGTGAGTGCTATTTTTGTGCCACCTCCGTTTGCTGCTGATGCAATTATGGAAGCTGCCGAAGCTGGCGTAAAAGTAATTGTAACCATCACCGAAGGAATTCCAACGGCTGACATGGTTAAGGTAAAGGCATTTGTGGAAGGTAAAGACGTGCGCATCGTCGGGCCAAACTGTCCGGGTGTTATCACTGCCGAGGAATGCAAGGTAGGTATTATGCCGGGGTTTGTGTTTAAAAAAGGACGCATTGGTGTGGTATCTAAATCAGGTACTTTGACCTACGAAGCTGCTGACCAGATTGTAAAAGCAGGATTAGGTATTTCAACGGCTATTGGTATTGGAGGTGACCCGATTATTGGTACGACCACCAAAGAAGCGGTTGAGTTGTTTATGAATGATGAAGAAACCGATGCCATCATTATGATTGGTGAGATTGGTGGTACGATGGAAGCCGATGCTGCGCGATGGATCAAGGAGCATGGTACCAAGCCCGTGGTTGGTTTTATTGCCGGACAAACGGCGCCTAAGGGCCGACGAATGGGACATGCCGGGGCCATTATTGGCGGTAAGGACGATACCGCAGCTGCTAAAATGGCCATCATGAAAGAATGCGGCATCCATGTGGTGGAATCGCCAGCAGACCTGGGAGCCACCGTAGTGAAAGCATTAAATGAAGCATAGTTAATTACTATACGAGTACCCTTATTATTCGAAACCAACGAGAAACGTGATTCAATCATTGTTTCTCATTGGTTTCGTTGTTTTATAAAGAGTTTAGAATTCTGAGTTTCGGGTTGTGTGTTTGGAATTGTCACATTGCAACACTTATGTGTTCTGAGTTTTGTATTCAATGTCTGAAATTTTCGAATAACGCTTACTTCGGCTCCGCTCAGCAAGCAACTTCTGGCCTTGATCTTGTGTCCTATTAGAAGTTGTGAAATAATCCACCTGCGGACTTCGGACTACATGCTTCGGACTGTACATGCACTCCTGCACCAGGCACTATGCACTATCGCTTACTTCAACTCCACACAGCAAGCCACTTCTGTCCTCCGTCTTCCGTCTTCAATCTTTTAATTCAATATGCTGGTGCGGGTATCCCTTCTCGTTCCATTATTATCAATCTAAAACTAGCTTTAGGTTCTGAAAGTCATTTGAATCTATGTCTTATCTCATAAGAAACAACGGACCACGCGAAAGGATTCGCCGCGGTAGCGAATGTAAACAAATAGATTATCAGAGTTATGCCATTTGTGGACTAAAAGCTACGGACTTCGGACTACATGCTTCGGACTGTACATGCACTCCTGCACTATGCACTATCGCTTACTTCAACTCCACACAGCAAGCCACTTCCGTCATCACTATTCCACCTTCTGTCCTCTGTCTTTCATTTTTTAGCACTGAAGGTGCGATGCATAACAAGATAGGTCGCAGGCCTATTATACCAAAATGTAAATGAATTGAGCTCTGTAGGAGCAATACAAACTAGATTTATCACGGTGTCCAATCTACGGTCAATGGGACATCAGGCTTTGTGCTTTTGGGGATTAATCAGACTATTGGATAACGCTTACTTCGACTTGGCTCAGCAAGCTGCTACCGTCTTCTGTCCTCCGTCTTCCGTCTTCAATCTTTTATCTAATTCAATATGCTGGTGCGCGAATCCCTTGGCGTTCCACTAATATCAAGTTTAAATATGTTTTAAGTATTGAAGATTCTAGAGTCAATCTCTTAAATTTATTTTTTCTCTTATAAGAAATAACAAACCACGCGAAAGGATTCGCCGCAGTAGCGAATGTAATCAAATAGATGTTATCAGAGTTATGCCATTTGTGGACTAAAAGCTACGGACTTCGGACTACATGCTTCGGACTGTAAATGCACTCCTGCACCAGGCACTATCGCTTACTTCAACTCCGCTCAGCTAGCAACTTAGGACTTCCGTCTAATGTCTTCTGTCCTCTGTCTTTCATCTTCCTCCTAATTCACATTAATCTTAAAATATGCCACTTGCTTTTGTAATTCGTCGGCAAAGGTACTTAGAGAATCTGCGCTTTCCAGCAAGGTTTCGGCCAAAGAGGCGTTGTGCTGCGTGCCGCTGTTAAGTTGTTGCAGGGCACCGGAAATCTGCTGAATACCCATGTTTTGCTCCATGCTGGCCGATGATATCTCATCAACCAAAAGGGTTGTTTTTTCGATTTCAGGTACCAGCTCTTCCATATCGTTACCGGCTTTTTCGGAAACCATCAATGCCCGGCGCGATAATTTTTCTATGTCCTTCGCGGCATTCTGACTGCGTTCGGCCAGTTTCTTAACTTCGGCAGCTACCACCGAAAAGCCACGACCGGCTTCTCCGGCACGGGCCGCTTCAACAGCCGCATTCAACGATAGGATATTGGTTTGGGCGGCAATATCCTGTATGATAGATATGCGTTCGGCAACGGTTCCCATGGCTTCGCGCATGCGTTGTGTGGATTTATTACTGCTTTTAACACTGTCCAAGGCCGAGTGCGACAACTGTGAGGTCATCTGGGCATTGGCCGAATTTTGCTGAATATTGGCCGTCATCTCTTCGATGGCCGAGGATACCTCTTCGGAAGATGAAGCCATGGAACTGGCTGAGTCGGAAAGGCTGCTGGAATCTTTACCCAGTTGTGCCGAGGTCATTTGTATCTGATCCGAATTATCGCGAATCAACTTAACCACCACCGCCAGCTTCTCCTGCATATCCATTAGGGCGTTATTCAGAATATCCAACTCATCTTTTTCTTTTTTATACAACAGCTCAGCCGTTAAATCACCAGAGGAGATATTGGAGGTGAGGCGCGTTGAATCAACGATTGGTGTGGTTATTCTACCACTGATCTGGTATACCATAAAAGCAATCAGCACAATGGCACAGGCTCCGAAAGCCAACATTACATAGATGATCCAATTGACTCTGGAAAGTAAGCTTTTTTTAGGCGTTTTAATCAGCACAAACCAGGGAGTCTGACTTTTGCCTGCGTAGATGGGAGCCTGCGTAAAAAGGAGTGTGGAGCGATCTTCCTGCACTTCAAAAGTCGACTGATCCTTATTTGTAGAGGCAAGCATTTGCTGTACGTCGATGGATGGAAACAGTTCGGCAATGGGTTGACCTATGCAGGCCAGGTTTTCGTTACCAAGGATGGTACCATTGGATGATAGCAGAAAAGCATCGGACTGGCGAAAAGGCTTGATGTGCGTCACATACTCGCGAAAGGCTTCGAGGGAGATGTCGAGGCCCACCACGCCGATAAACTTATCATTATCGAGCATGGGTACAGTCAGGGTAGTTTCCAGTACTTTATCATACTCATTATCCCCAAACTGGTACCAGTAGGGTTCTATCAGTGTTTCCTGCTTGCTTTTGGCAATATCGTGATAGGGCGATGGCTGCTGCCCACCTACATCGCGGACAATTTCTTTATGAACCAGCGGTCCTTTTTCGCGCGAATAGCTTGAGGTAAGGCGACCGGGTTTAGCGCCCCAGCTATTGTCGATGGCTTCGTACTGAAAGCAGTTCCATACTGCCAGCAGCTCCGGCTCCTGTGCGGCAATCTGCTGCATCGACTGGTTAAAAACAGGGTATTGTGCCTCCCAGTTATTCTTGTAATTGGCTTCAAAAGAGCGAGCAAGGGCACGCGCCATGCTCATGTGACCGGATAGTTGCTTATTGATCTCCTCTGCCGCCTGCTGTGTTTGACTTATCAGTAACTGGGTGTTAGACTCAACAAAAGAGCGACGAATAAATACGAGTGAAATGATTAAGAATATACAGAAAACCGCACCAACACTTATAAAAGTAAAGCTGGCCAGTTTCTTTTTCAGATTGAACTTCATATTGACGGGTTAGTGTGTGTGATTTTGATTCGGATACAAAAGTATTATTTCCGGGCAATTGACCAGCCACAGTTTGATTAACCAATGCTAAGTGGTGATGGATGGAGGTAATTTGGAATTATGAGTTCTGAATTGATTGAGTTTTGTGTTCTGAGTTTTGTGTTTGGAGTTGCAGGATAGCGCTATTATTGACATAGCATAGCAAGCAACTCCCGTCTTTTGTCTTTTATCTAGTTGAAGTGTTTAGATGTGGAGTAGTTTAAGAGAGGCTTTTGTATATGAATGATGAGATTTGATTTATGAGTTTAAGTTTTGTGTCTTTTTAGGCTTTTATCACAATCAAGCTACGGACTTTTATCTAACAAAAAGCTGATAGCCATTAGCTGATAGCTAATAGCAATCGGCCAAGAGTTGCTCTATGAGCCCAGGCTGGTGGGCGTATCCTTTCACGTTCCATTAATTTTTATTCAAATAATTTGTCATAACACTGAATAACGATCGTTTGCGTCTCTGAATCATACTTCTTACTTCAATTGAAATAACAGACCACGCGAAAGGATTCGCCGCGGTAGCGAATGTGATCAAATAGATGTTTTCAGTGTTATGGCATTAGCTAACTAAAAGCTGCGGACTACGGACTGATTGCTTCTGACTAATAATTGTATCGAACAATCATTTAATCAAGCACCAGGCACTGTGCACTATTATTACTTCGGCTCCGTTCAGCAAACAGCTTTCGGTTTCCTCATTTGTGTTCATTTTGTTTTTAATTTTTACCAACTTAAATTTGAGTGATACCAACTTAATCTTATGAGACACATTATTTTCTTTGTTATATTCTCGGGACTGCTTAAAGCTAACGGACAGGACTATATCAGCTACCACCACGCCATTAATAAAATAGAACAAGATATTCAGCAAACGGAATATCAACAAGCTTTGAATGGCTATAACGCACTTTTTAGTAATTACGATCATCGGTTTTACAAGGATTTGCACAATGCCTGCCTGTGTGCCATTAAGCTTAATGACTTAGAAAAGGCTTTTGATTATGCCCGTGGTTTGGTTGACCAAGGCTATTTGCTCGCTGATTTTGACAAATACGGTTTTAAGGATTTAAAAACGAACAAACGCATGTGGCGTGCTTTTGAAAAGGATTATGTCACGATTCGGCAGCAATATTTAAATTCTCAAGATACATCGGAGCGTGATTTTTATTATACCAATTATCAACTGGATCAAAAGGCGGCTTCAATGGGTGATATTGTGCGACAGGATTCTGCTTTTTTTCAACTGGCTAACCGGTTATCAGCTCATATTGCCTCCAGAGGTTTCCCGTCAGTATTTCTTTGCAAAGATACATTGGGATATAAAATACAAGTAATGTTGCGGCATTATTGTGGTTTATACAATCGTATTAAGAATGATGATCAGCTAAGGTTGCATCCGGATTATTCTTACCGGGAAGAGAATATTATTAAACCAATCGTAGATAGTGCATTGATGCATGGTTATATTTCGCCAGAGGTATATAAGGACATTGTTAGTTACCACGATGGTAATCCTTTTGGAGTGCTGGCCATTAAAATAGATATTGACAATGAAGAAGTTTATCCTACCCTTAAAGTAAAGCCCGAGGATTTAAATCGGATTAATAAATTGCGCAAGAGCATTGGTTTGATGGCTATTGATAGTAACGCGAATGAGTTTAATATGACGGGGACCTGGTATGCGAACTATCCTTTCGAGCAGGTTAAAATGGGAGTGGAGCATTGCGATACCTGCACAACTTTTATGGATTATGTTTCTGTGCATAATGCCATTGAAAATTGTGTTAGAAATGCCTATAACAGCCAGAAGGAAGACGGGTTTATTTTGTCTGATTATTTTAATGTCAAAGATATTTATTACGAGTTTAAGTTTATGAGAGAAGTTAGGAAGAAGGAAATGGGGATGTGATTTTGGATTTGAATGAGATTTGATTTATGAGTTTAAGTTTTGTGTCTTTCTTTAGGCTTTTAGCTTAATCAAGCTATGGACTTTTATCTAACAAAAAGCTGATAGTCACTAGCTGATAGCTAATAGCAATCGGCCAAGAGTTGCTCTATGAGCCCAGGCTGGTGCGCGAATCCTTTCGCGTTCCTCTTTTTTTTATTCAAATAATTTGTCATAACACTGAATAACGATCGTTTGCGTCTCTGAATCATACTTCTTACTTCAATTGAAATAACAGACCACGCGAAAGGATTCGCCGCGGTAGCGAATGTAATCAAATAGATGATTTCAGAGTTATGCGATTTGCAGACTCAATGCTGCGGACTACGGACTAATAATTGTATCGAACAATCTTTTTATCGAGCACCAGGCTCTGTGTACTATGCACTATCGCTTACTTCGACTCCGCTCAGCAAGCAGCTCCCGTCTTTAGTTTTTATCTAATTAGCTGCGGTAATGGAGTCATAAAATCGCTTACGGAATGATCCATACTACGGACTCAATGCAGCGGACTACGGACTACCTACCTCTTGCATAAACTTGAAATAGCAAATCTTACAATGTTAAACTGATAACTTATGAATTTGGCACGGTTTTAGATATGAGATCGGCACTTATCACTTTTAAATCATTTATTTGGTGATAAATACCCCAACTCAAATTATATGATTCAGCAATGTGGTATCGCTATGTAATATTCGTGGTGATAAATTAAACAGGAGTCAAACTGCTGGTTCTTCGAGCTAATGGAAGGTGGTGTTTTGATTGCTGAATTATTAATAATTAAATTTTAAATTATGGGACACAAAGAAGATTATGCGTCCAGAAAAGACGAGGCTATGGCCTTACCAAAAGAAGATGTTTTGAACCCTTACATGCCTACCAGCATTTATTGCCAGGAAGCAGAAGACCTGGTGGTGTGGGCAACAGAGGATCAGGCGAAGCTGGCCGCAGCTGGCTTGCCCGAAAACTACCTGGTGGATATACCCGTGTGGGTAGGTGCCTTGCACCAGGCTCAATCGCTGTGGATGCGCGAGAAGCAAACACAGAAAATGGCCGAACAGGAGTGGGCCGAGAAAAGCCCCGAGGCGGCTGATTTCCGCGATCAGCTGATACATGCCTTCCGTTTTATCTTTCGTAAGGAAGAACGTATCCTGAAATTGGTTTCGGAAATAGCTGAAGGCAGTTCCGATGCCGACCTGGTGAGCGATCTGAACGACCTGTCGGTACTGGGGCTGGCCCACCTGGATAAGCTGCCCATAGCGGCTTTGGGGGAGGAAGATATGAACCGGGCTGCCCAGTTATCGGACGAACTGTCGAACCTGCGGGCAAAGGCCAATGGAGTGAAAGATAAAAGCAACGAATACAGCGATATGCGCAACCGCATGTACACCAAGCTAAAAGAACTAGTGGACGAAGTGCGTGTGGTAGGTAAATTTGTATTTTGGCGCGATGCCAAACGGGTAAAAGGCTATGCCAGTGCCTACAATCGCCGTAGAAACAAAGCCCAGAAGCAATCGGTTGAGAGCTCAGAAGAATAATGCATGAGTTCTTCCAATAGATAAATGATGGAGCTGTTTAGCTTATTTCAGATTTAGCAAAAAAATGACCCAACATGCTTAACTAAACTGAGATAATTACGACAGCTCCCTTGTTTAATTCCGAACAGCCTGATACACTTGAGTGGATAGATAATGTGTTTTATTTAATAAGTTAGTTATTAGTCCCAATGGGTTGGAAACATGCCCCAAGTGCCTAAAAATATGTCCCAATCCACTGAAATAATGCCCCAATGCATCCGAAATATGTCCTGCTGCAATAGAAATATGCCCCATTTGACAACAATGTAGCATAGAACTGATATAATAGTGCCCCAATGCACTCAAAACATACAGTAATGGGATAAATACTTGTCGCAATTCATCAGAAACATCCTGCAAATCGCTAAAAACATACCCCAATTGAGTAAAATATAACACAGGACGCTTAAATGTATGCATAGAACACTATAATGGGGGTACTGATTGGAATATGTAAAGCATATGTATTTCCTGAATACTTGACATATTTTGTGAGATTCTGGCTGAGGTATTTTAGTTGTGTATTGTAAGTGGTAGAAAATAAGGGTGAAGTTGTCGCATTTAAAGCCTAATAATGATATTCAGAAAGTGCTTTGTAATATGAATGAGAATATATTTAGTCTATCTATTTATCAAATGTCTGTGGTTTTTAAGTATAAAAGGATAAATTGCGTTTACATCTAAGCGCAAGTATAAGATGATGAAAATAAGTTGAAGGGGAGATTTGAGAAGGTGGTAACAAAGCCAGAAAAAGCAATATGATTAGTTGGCAATCGGAAATAAGTTTACCAGAAAAATCACACGATTTCGAATATGGGTATATCCTAAATAAGGAAGAAGAACCGGTAGAATGTGATAAAGATACCTTACTTGAAATGCTTGAAAGTGATAGCAATGTAAAATTGGTTGCCACTCCCGATCATGATTCATTTATCATACCAGGGTCTGATTTTTTTACCTTACAACCCTTATTAAAAAATCGATTACATTCAATCAAAGATAGCATCAGATGGGCGCTAATTTCGATCGCTGTTTTTGGCGGATTAATGTTGTTTTACGCATTTGTTTTGGATGAAAATTATTTGTTAGACAAAACAGGAAGACTCTATTTACTGGTATTTGGCGTTATTCCCTTATTGAATGGACTGTATGATTATTTTGCTATTAAACGGGTTAATGAAAAGAATTACAAAAATGAAGCAATAGAGGTGATGTTTGCTTATTGGATCAGTCAAAAAAGAACTATTTCAGTTTACATAGCCACTGGCATTATTATTCTGATAACATTGTCGCAATATATTTCCGGATTTGATGCTTCAATTCATATAGCCGGATTGGTGAAACCTGATACATTTAAAGGGGAGTATTGGCGAATTCTAACTGGCCCGTTGTTACATGGTGGTTTGCTGCATTTATTTTTTAATTCAATAGCGATGTTTATCATCGGACGCATGGTTATAAGAGTTTCTGATATATACCAGTTTAGTATAGTCATGCTTATCTCTATTATTTTAGGCAGTCTTTTTAGCATGTATTTTATGCCAGAACAAACTTCGGTAGGTTTATCCGGAGGTATAATGGGATTAATCGGATTTCTTTTGATTATTGCCCTTAAGCAGAGAAAACAGGTGCCTCACAATATTCTAAAATCAATAACCATTACCATCATATTAATTGTCATATTGGGATTGGGAGCACCTGATATTATTGATAATGCGGCTCATGGAGGTGGCCTGCTTGGTGGCATATTGGTGGGAATGGCATCAATTCGATCAAGAAGGCAGCAAATACCATACAGATCAGCAATGCCGCTGAAGATTATTGGTTTTGTATCAATAGCTGTATTAATGTATAGTGTTGTGTTTTTGTTTGGGTTGTTATACTAAGGTTTGCCATTAGTATTTAAAGTTAATGGTTCAAGAATGAGAAAATCTTTAAAAAAGTGAAATTTTAAAAATGAAAGTACTTAAGGTTATAATATTGGTATTATTTACAACTGTAAGTTTGTTAATCAATTCTCATTATCTGGTTATAGAGTTGGTATTTGCAAAAATATTTTGGAGTGTCGGTGTGCCGGATGATGTATCATTTATTGATATTTTTAGTGTTTTTATATTGTACTTGCCCTATCAATTATCAACCTTATTGGTTTTTGTTTGGGCCATTTTACATACCCGTAAAACCATAGGGAATGGATTGTTTTATGGTTTACTAATATTGGTGTTTAATTGGCTTGGGTTTTTATTCTATTTGTCAAATGCTTTTATAGCTGGTACATCAATGGATAAAAAAACGATCCGTAATATAAGTGTTTTATTACTTTCTTGTTTCTCAGTAAACCTTTTACTTCCCTTATATACTGATAGTGTACTCGATAATATTTCAATGATTGGAGAAGTAATGGAGGTAAGTGGCTTGAGTAATTATATTCAAACAATGATTCAGGTGGTATCCACTATAAATCAAAAACTAGTTTCAATTTATGTGGCTGTTTTATTCGTTAGCCATCTTAAAGGAAATCAAACGAATCCAATTATATGGATTATTTCAACAGTTTTTCTTGGAGTTATTCCGTGGTTGGTTTATAACTTTACCTTGTTTATGAGAAGAGACTAAAGTTAAAGTACAATCCTTAATATTAAAGAACAAGGACGAGTTGACGAGCTTTGTTTTTGAAAGTTAACGAAACCATATTCGGAGTAGAACGATAATATAGGATTGGGTGAAAATCTGTGAGCATATAAAAACAGATTTGCAAAAAACAGCTTAATAATAATCGATGATGTATAAATTTCTTAGTGCGATTTTTACAATTGGCATTTTAATATCGTGTCAGGGTAACAAGCTTCCCATTGATAGTCCACGACCTGTTGTGGATTCTTTGCTGTCGAGGAAGATAGAAAATGATTTAGAGCAAGCCTATCAAAAGCAATCGCTGGCGCTACTCGATACTGTGCTGATGGAGTGGTTTAAATCCATTAAGCCAAAGGATATTAATAGCATTGATAACCCGTTGGAGAGGGATTTGTATGAAATTTTTAAATTGGTATACCAACCAGATGATTTATTGAAGATAAATGATTCGGATGAACCCTTATACTCAACAGAATCGGACTATATAATTGTCCAAACGCAACTTCAGTACTTGCCAGATTTCGAAGTTTACCCGGATAGTATTTACGCTGATAGTTTGTTTGTGGTGCATGATTTCCGGCCGGCTATTACCAATAGTAAATCAAAGAAGGTGCTTTACCTGACGAAGGAGTATGAGTTAGCCATTAAGCATTTTCTTAACCCGGACAATAGCCGGTTAATGACACATTATGGAAGGAGTAAATTCCTGAGAAATCGTTTAAATATCTTATTGAGTCATAATGCTAACTTCTGGTACCTCGAAACTCACCCTTTGATTAATGGAATATCTTTTGATCCGGGCTATCAATTCGCTTGTGCGGGGTATGAATTGTCCTATTCCATTTGGTTTGCTGATTTGGAGAAAGCAAACAACCAATGGGTAATTAAAAAGGTTGAATGTGGAGGGATTGAATAAGTTTTGTTCAGGCTGTTTGAATGGATTTTACAGCTTAATTCTCAAAATCATTAGTGCTGAAAGTGTGATGCTTGAAGGGATGGGTCGCAGGCCTATTAAATCAACTCGTATTTAAATTAAGCCCTGTAGGAGCGACACAAACAAGATGTAGCAGGGTGCTTAATCTAATGACTGCGAACTTCGTGCTTTGGAAATTAATCAGGCAGTCGGATTAGCGTTTACTTCGACTCCGCTCGGTAAGCTATTTCTGTCTTCTGTTCGATTATCTTGCGTCTTTAATTGAATCTTATTCTAATGATAATTGGAACGCGAAAGGATTCGCGCACCAGCTTGTGGCAATCTTTATAAGAATTGATTGTTAAAAGTTTTTATACGCTACCGCGCGAATCCCCTCGCGTGGTGTATTATTTTTCTAACGAGATTTGGATTAATAGAAAGATTAAATTGCATTCGAATCGCCATAACTGGCTAAAGATTGAATATAGTTGGAACGCGAAAGGATTCGCGCACCAGCTTGTGGCAATATATACAGGAATTGATTGTTAAATTTTTTTTATATGCTACCGCGCGAATCCATTCGCGTGGTCATTTTACTTGCATTCGAAATCAATATAAAGTAGTCTTTTACTTTATTACAATAACATCTAACATACCTTTTTCTCCACTATAATCTCTTGCACTGCTATACACATAATCTTCCGGAGAAAATACCAATCCTTCTTCAACAGGATTATTGTGAATGTATCTTATCTTTTCATCAATTACTTTGTTGCTCCATAATTCAATAGGTTTATTATCGTGGCGCCAAAATTGATTTTTATGAACGTTAGAAGATTTAGTACCCGCATTTTTGAACTGCTTTAATAACCATTCTTTTCTACTTTCCTTAAGGTTATTTCTTATTGCTTTGATAATGGCATTGCTGGTAAAACGTTTAAAATCGCTAATAACAATTCAGGCTTTTGCCCTTCTACACTTCTAAATATCAAATGCACATGATTAGTCATAATGCACCAGGCAAATAGTTCCATGCCTTTGTTTTTCTGACAAAACTTGAGACTGTCAATCAGAATAGTTTTATACTCGTTTCTGGTAAACACATCGATCCATTCTACCACTGCAAAACTTACGAAGTAAACGCCATCAGGATTATGGAACTTGTAATTACGACTCATATATCAACACTAGTGGGTATTAAAAATTAAAAAATGTTCTTTGAAATTCTTTGTTAGTCGTACTTGTAGCGATTTTTAATAGCGTGACGATTTGAATTGGATAATGGATATTTTGCATTCAAACAAGCAATTATCCATGAACCAAGGC
>JAOARW010000019.1 GCA_025210475.1 Carboxylicivirga sp.
AGGAGTGATTAAGTTGGAAGGTCGTGTGGGTGACTTGTCGTTTTACAAGAGTGGCGGTCAGTACCTGGCACGGGAGAAAGGTGGCGTTGACGGTGAACGCATTAAGAAGGATCCGGCTTATGCGCGTACCCGGGAGAATGGCGCTGAGTTTGGACGCGCCGGTAAGGCCGGTAAAGAACTGCGCACCGCCTTGAATGAGGTGCTAACGCGAGCTGCAGACAAGAAGATTTCGAATCGCATGGCGGCGATAATCTTGAAAGCCATCCAGGCAGATACGACTAACCGCAGAGGGGAGCGTACGGTGCAAGATGGTGATCTGACCTTATTAAAAGGTTTCGAATTTAACGAAGCGGCTCCATTGGAATCGATTTTAAAGGTCAGTCACACGATCGGGTTTGACCGGGTAGCCGGTAGCACGCAATTGGCCATTGATGCCTTTAACCCGAGTGAGGAGATTCCGCAGGTGGAAGGTGCCACGCATGCGCGTTTTATCCTGGCAACGGCTGCCGTTGATTTCGGTAACCAGAGCTATGAGGTGGATATCGAGGAAAGTGCCGATGTGGAGCTGTCTGTTTTGGAACAGCCAGCTATTAATGTGGCAACTGCCATTACTGCTGATACACCTCATCCGGTATTTGTGGTGATTGGCGTGGAGTATTTCTAGGAAGTGAATGGCCATATGTATCCGATCCAGACAAAGACGCATAATCCAATGGCGATTGTCGAAGTGGATATAGTTTAATTGGTAGTGATCATATAATAGTCAGTAGAGATCTACAGCTTGGTTAATTTTTAAAGCAAGATTATGAGTGAGGCATCATTAAATGGCAGTGGCAAGGTTGGTTTTATTGGCGGAACCATTATTAGTGTGTTGAATGGTATTTCTTTCGAGGGAATCCTGGAGACCATTTTTTATGCAATGCTGGGTACGGTGGTTAGTTTTCTGGTATCCTACCTGCTGAAGTATTTTATGAAGAATCATTCGAAAGAAAGGCAAGAGTAATTCTATGAAGACACTAGAATCAAGACATAAGACACAAGACGATTTACATGTTGTAAAATAGTTTAGATGTTACAGGAAAAGTCTTGAAGAAGTGTCAGAATGATTTAGAGGCTGGCTAAAGATATTTTAAGTTGGAGACAGCAACGGCTGTTGAGAAGGTGTGTGTTGGGGCCCTTGAAATGTTTGTTTCAAGGGCTTTTTCATTAAGAGCATTTTCATCTTATTAATTGCTCAAGCCGCAAGGCTCCAACTTTTTTCTTCAGTCAAAAAAGTTGTCAAAAAGTCCGCTGATTACACCATTCGATGACCCACTATACAAACACTACAGGAAAAATTTAAAGATTAACAGCATGGTATCAAATTTTTCTTTCTTCCGTTTATTGCAGTGGGTGCCCCATCTGCATTGGTGATATCAGAATTGATTTTAATAATTCTTGAAATTAATAAGCATGAAGTTTTTTGAGAAGGTACAGGCATTATTGGGTAATGGGCTTTTTAAGGATGTTGGTGACCTCATCGATCGGTTTGTGACAACGGGTACAGAAAAAGAACAACTAAAGGCTGAGCTGATGGAGACCAGGCACCAGCATGAAATGGAGGCCATGAAACTATCCCTGGAGGCTGAACAGACTTTTAACCAGCGGGTGAAGGAACTGGAAGGAACGGCCTCTGATTTAAAGCAATCGGGTTGGTTGGGTCGCATAGTCTTGTTTATTCGTGGTGCCCAGAGGCCTTTGTGGGGCTTTTTTGTGGGGTATATGGATTATATGGTGTTTGCAGGTAATTGGTCGTTGAGTGGTAATGAAAAGCTGGAATCGGCATTCTGGATCATAAATTTCCTGGTGTTGGGCTTTTTATTTGGAGAACGAGCGGTTAAGAATGTGGCGCCGTTGGTTCGGGAAATGTTATTAAAAAAGTAGTGAGCGATGAGTAGTGAGTGGTGAGATGATTTACATGATGATTAAAAAAAAAGGATGTGAAATTAAAAGTTTTACGATATAGCAGTTCGAAGGAAAGTACTTTGGGGCTGTTGTTTATAGACGGATTATTTGCGTGTTATACGCTGGAGGATGAGCATCGCACAGTAAAGGTGATGGGTGAAACGCGAATTCCTGCAGGGTGTTATGAGATCAGATTACGAACCTTTGGTGGTTTGCATTGGCGCTACCTGAAACGGTACGGATCTGAATTTCACAAGGGTATGTTGCAATTGATGGATGTGCCTGGCTTTACGGATATTCTGATTCATAAAGGAAATGATGATGATGATACCGGCGGTTGTTTACTCCTGGGTGACAATGCTAATAATAACCAGGAGAAAGACGGATTTATCGGCAATAGTACCGTGGCGTATAATCGTATTTATCCAATTGTTCGGGATGTACTCTTAAAAGGTGATCAGGTCAATATCGAGTTGAGTGATTCTATTGTCTGTAAATAAAAGAGTGGGAAACTTAAATCATGCCTGTCTTTAAATCAGTCTCCACATAAATTAAGCAAATAGAATGTTAGGCTTAAACCCTTAAACCACCCTTTTTACAGACTGACAAATTAAGTCAAGGCTGAGGGTGAAGCCCGAACCCAAAGGGCCTGGCCTTTACTATTTGGCAGGCTGGGAGACCTTTGTTTAAGGATTTGAAGGCGGATGAGACTTTAGGATGGATGATGTTTGATCTATGATTTTTGACTTGAGAGATAAACCAATGTTACAACGATGAGTTGAGTAAAACTCAATTCAATAAATCGAAGCCAGAACACAAAGCTCTTCATTTATCAATATATTCGTGCAATTAATCAAGTGATATTTAATCTTTATCAATTGACTAACTGAACTTTGTATAATTCCATTATTTTAGTATTCACTAATCGGAAATAGCCACCTAAAGCGGTAGATACATAGAGGGGGGTGGAATAACATAGGAGGTATATAAAGTATTGATCTAGATGTGGATGCGTCTAAGTGGATGTTTATAAACGTTTGAAAGTCTAAACGTTTATAAGACTATTATATGTCTCTAATACAGAAAATAACATTTTTGTAATGATATAAACAAGTTACCTGCAATGCAAAGAAGGGTGATAAATTTCCAAAAGAAGATAAAATGAAAAGAAAAGCGACACTAAAAAGTTTTCAGTATAATGAAAATTTCAAAAAATGGTTTTGGTTCGTTAATGAGACTTTAGTTGGTGCATTTGTAGGTGCTCTTATTGCATTTATTTTTGGTAGTCATTATTGGGCAGCGCTAACCGCCTTTGGTATTCTCATTTTATTTCTAATAATACTTAGTATCTTTTTTATCTTTCTTGAGAATAAAGTTAGTGTATTGTCTATCATGAATCAAGGACTAAAAGATGGAAAGTATGAGGATGTAATAAAATTTGGTAGTGCTATGAGGACCACTCTATTCACCTCAAATAAAAACGAGGATATTGTTACCCTTGGATACAAAATAAGAGACGCAGCTATAAAAATAGAAAGTGCACATTATAACAAATCTAAAGGTAATTACCTTGTAACAATAGATGGTAACAGAAAATCAATTACTCAAATTAAAATTGGACTTCAAATCGATGATTTAGGTTGGTCTATGCACCTTTGCAATAAAAATGACATTGCTGTCTCAAATATAATTGATGGTATTAAAAAGGCAAGAAATGAAGCTTTGAGACTTTCAAATATAAATGAAGATCCTAAAGTAATCACCCCGTACATAAAACTAATCCTTAGAGGCTATAGGCATTTAAGCGGGATATATTATGAAGATGTGAAACAACATTGGAGAGCCGAATTTTATGAAAATGTGACGAGACTAATAATGTCAAATTATAAAATATTATCTGTTGGCGGAATATGTGAAGGTCGAATAAGTACTAATCCCGAAATTACATGTGGTTTGTTTTGTAAAATGCCTTATAATGAAAAAGTATCATGTACAATACAAAGTATCAAGCATGTTTATTATGACAATAATAACGTATTTTCTGACAAAGATTCAATAGAGGTTTCTGAGAAAATAAATATGGTCATTCTTTCTGATGTGAGTTTACTTAGTGAATCAGAAATACGTGATGATATTAAACTTTTCAATGAATTACCAGAGGAAATAAGAAATTCAATGATTAAGGAACAATGTTACGCGTGGAGTCGAAATATGGTAAAAAAAATTCAAAACGGATTATACAAGCAAGGAGAATATGCTTTTATCTCTGACTCTGAACTTTCTTGTAAGATTGCAGAGGCAAGAGCTTTTTCTCAGATATATTATAATGGCTCAAACTCTATCTCAACAATTAATGACTTTGACATGATAATCAACAAAGATAATTTAGGAAAATCGGAATTGAGATATCTTAGTCTAATGAATGAAATAGAACTTGTTAATCTTTACCAACCAAATTCAAATTCTATACAAAACTCAAACTCTCATAGCAGTTCTGGAAGAAATATTAAAATTGAGAAATTGATTGATAGGTTAGAGTCAACTCGAGAAATACTAAGAGATAAAAGAGCAGATCTATACGTTAGAACATCTATTCACTTGCTTACTGCACTTCATCTTGAATATAACTTAAATCACAGATATTTAAACAATGAGCTTTTAGATGTGACAATATCATCTAGAAAAAATAAATTAAAAGATCATAAAAGAAAAATAATAAAGCTATATAAGGACACCAAAAACTACGAACATAAAATTAATGATGATTTAGATAGTAAGTATCGAGTTATTATTAAAGATTTAAAAATTGCAAAAAAACAGCTTCGTAATAAAAGAAAAATAAACATTAATGATGTAAACGATCCAATCATAGAGCACTTCAACAAGCATGAATTTAATAATTACTCAAATAATAAAACATTTGAAAACTTGAGTCAGCGATTATATAAATTTAGTGACAACGAGATATCAGGTTTAAAAACAAAATGGGAGGCTTAATGAAAACGACATACTTGATTATGGGAGCAATCGGTAGTGGCAAAAGTGCTGTTGCGGATTTTATTTTATCAAGCAATGAGTTTGATAATATTGAATATGTAGGTTCTGATATTTACAAAAGGAAATATTTCAATCAAAATATTAAAAGTGATAAGTTAGGTTATCGTTGTGCGGACGAACTTGTATTTTATCGTATTGAAAACATTTGTAAAAGTAAAATGGATTTTGCATATGAATTATGCCCAACAAACGTAAACAAAATAGAAACGATTAAAAATATTATTAAAAAATATGATTACAAAATCGGAGGCCACTGAAAAAGTCTCTTAAGTAATAAAAGCAGTAAAAGGAAGATTCAATTCTCTTTTTACTGCTTTCTTTGTATTAGAACTTAAGCGCATTCAATGTTAGAACAGCAACAAAAACTTGTTTTTAGTTCCTACT
>JAOARW010000020.1 GCA_025210475.1 Carboxylicivirga sp.
CAATCGGTATTCCAACTAAACGCACAACCCAAACTGTGTGATGGACTAATGTCCAAGGAGGAGTCGGGCTTTGCTCAGGCATGATCTAATAACCAAAGTTATCTAAAGCGAAGTTTGATTGTCAATCATGTAAGACTGTGTAAAAAATTGGATAATCAAATTTACATGGTCGTTTCATCACATTTAAAGTTTACCGAGGTTAATAAACCGAAACTCTTTTGAATATTCTATTGAAAAGTACTTTACTCCTCAAACATTATATTTTCCCACCCTGGATTTTGAACCACATCATGGCGGCTATCCATTTCTAATAATGGAATCGGCCAGGTGTATCGATAGTCATTAGCTTCAAGTTTTATGTCAATTCCAGCAATCTTACCACGATCAAGTTCCAAACCTAAACGCTTCATATCCAACCACCGGATATCACCTTCATGAAAGAACTCTAATCTCCTTTGCAGTAAAATTTCTTCTAATAATCCGTCATGATTAGCAGGAGTTTCAGCCACATCATAAGAGGTATACCTTTTTTCCTTGAAATAGTTTAATACTTCAGAGGCCTCAGAATCTTTGTTTTGTCGGCACAATGCTTCAGCCTTAATAAGTATATTCTCAGCTAAACGGAAGGGCACCACAATACCTCCCTGCCCCGGATCTCCGAGTCCATACATGTTATACTTATTATTCATTAGGCCTGCAGTATGTTTAAAAAAGTAAATGGACTTTCTGATATCATTCTCCTTATATAATGATTCGAGTCCGGGTACAATCATTCCACTATACATGTTATTACCAACATATCCTTGTACAGAAAATTCTATAAAATCAGGTGTTGTTTTAACAATTCTACGTGTAAATTGCGAACTATGATACTTTTCATAAGGTACAGTTTGCATATCAAACATTCTTCGCAAACTTGAAGGATCAGCGCTCAATTCTCGATTGCCGATTGCTAAGTTTGCATATTTTTCGGCATTACTCCAATCATTTGTTTCAGCTGCTCCTGACATGGCTTTATACATAAAGACATTGGCCATCATTCCGTATATGAATTCACTCTCATACAATACATTCCAATCGGTAGTAGGTGTTCTTTGAAGTAATTCCAATGCTGTATTACAATCACTTAAGATCTGCTTATAACATGCTAACTGAGAACTCCTTTTTAACACAGCATTTATGGGATCCACATAATGAGTCATATTCAAAACGATACCCAGTTCGTTGTTTTTATAGGGACTATAAAACTGTAAAATATTGTATAGAGTCCATGCTCTCCACACCAATGCCTCTCCTTTTACATAATCTCTTATCGCATCATTTTCTATTTGAGAAATCTCAATATCATCCTCAACTTCAGTGATATTATCAATAATATAATTTAGCTGACCTGTAAAGGCATAGTTTTGCTTCCACTTGTTTACATTTTTATGCAACCAACTATAGTCAACCTGCACTTGCGGATTTATGAGTCCGGTTTCAGGATCTGTCAGGTCTTTAGCGACTCGAGAAGTTTCACCACAGTATACACTCATCTTCGGCGATAAAAAATGAAATCCACCTCCCATAATGGCATGATCCCTTACAGAAGTCACATTTGTACACCAGCGAAGGTATCCCGCTAAAATGGCTTTATGCTCACTTGGAGTTTTTACGATCTTCAAGTTTCTCGGACGCACATCCAAGAAGTCGGAACAGCCCCCCAGAGTCAAACAACCAATTGTTAATATCAATAAACTTAATGCTTTAATTTTCATTATCATTTTTTTTTATGGGTTAGAAACCAAAGGATAAACGCATTGTAACTCGACGAGCCTGAGGATAGGCAAATGAATTTCTGGTCGCTACATCAAGCCCCTGAAATTCGGTAAACGTTAACAAGTTATTACCATTAAGTGTTAAACTTAAGTTTTCGAAGCCAATTTTCTTAGCAAAACTTTGCGGGGCCCGGTAACTTAAAGACGCCGACCGTAATCTAAGATAGTCACCTTTTTGATAATCAGAAGAGGTATGTACAGATGACAAATTGTCCCTTTCGGTTGTAAAGCTATAAATTGATGTATTGTCGCCCGAATTCCTCCAACGGTATAGAAACTCCTTCTCGCGATTAGTGTTAGACACCTGAATGTCGCTGGAAAACGTCGCCCTCTCCCCATCTTTCGTGGTTTTAGGAGCATTTTTTCGGTCATCAAACTGATGAATAATATGCCCTAACTTATACGACCAATAGGTTTTTAACGTCCAGCGCTTAACGCGCAATGATGTAGAAAATCCACCCACGTATTTCGGATTAGACCGCCCTAATCGAACCATGGATGCAGTCATCAAGTTTTTAAACAAAGTCTGCATATCCATATCAACAGTCTTACTGTCTGAATATAATAAACGTTCGATTGCTACAGCATCAGGAATTCCATTTGTTATGGGCGCCCAACCTTCGGCTTGTGCCTTTTTCTGCATTTTTGAACTATATGATTCCCATTTATCCAATATCTGACCATAAATAAACTTTGCTTCATCGGATAAATATATCATCGGATTACCATTGCTTGCATAAACACCAGCAAACTTCCAACCATAAATGGAACCTGTTTCCTTCCCTAAAATATTGATACGTCCACCTCTAGAACCATTACTTTTGGCAGCTGCTTCCCAAATATTATTGACACCATAGTAAGATTCTTCAATAATATTTTTATTGCGAGCGATATTAGCTGAAGTATAGAAGGAAACATTTTTTCGATTAATCCATCTTATATTCACTGTTAGCTCAATACCTTCATTTGTTACTATACCTCCATTATATTTTGACTTGTTTCTTCCGGTTGATGAAGCTACCTTTAAATTGGTTAAAATATCTTCAGTCCGATTGAAATAATAGTTTGATCCAACCGATAAAGCATTATCCAGTAACCCAAAATTTACACCAAAGTTAAGAGATGACTTTTCTTCCCACTTTACAGAAGGATTAGGATACGTAAAACTTTTTGCATATCGCTCGCCCACATATTCCGTACTTGTCATACGTATAGTAGAAAAGGGATATGCAGTACGGTCAATATTCCCCGTGTAACCATACGATCCCCTAATAGACAATTGATTAATAACATGACGTATACCATCCCAGAATTTTTCTTTTTCAATATTCCATCGACCACCAACTGACCATAAAGGTTTAAACTGGTTATTATCACCAATAACATCAGCCCCATCCGTACGAATCGAAAAACTAGCAACATACTTATCATCAAAGCTATAACGCAGTTGTCCAAGGAAAGAAACCGTTCTCCCCTGGCCATCACTAGTACTCATCATATTGTTTATCTTTCCCTCCAACTTACTGTATTCTACCCCAGGAAATTCTTGAACCCCAATATTCCGATACTCCGGATCATACTTAGGCGCTGTGTAACGAAAATTATTAAACCTCGTGGAACTTACCTCATTAGCCAACAGAAGAGAAAATAAGTGATTTTTACCTATCCCCTTAGAGTAGTTAATCTGATTACGCATACTCCATTGGTTATTACGACCAGCTGATTCATTTAATGAACCATCATTATACTCCAGAGGCATGACAGTTTTATTAAAAACATGTTTTGCAAATGTCTCTCCTGCAAATGATGTAAAGGTTTCTGGATAAATTTCTACCATACCTGTATTAAAACTGTATCCTTGTCTGAATAATGATTGGATTGAAAAACCGTCAAACACATTATACCTGACATTAATAGTGGCACTTGCATCCAAACCGTTCATCGATCTTTTCGTATTATTCATTTCATTAAGAATATTAAAAGAACGATATTTAAAACCATCTGATGTTAAGGTAGTTCTATTATTTGGTAAATATGTTAAATCATCTGCATAATCGCCATTTTCATCATATGGCTTTTCATATGGATTAGCAAAAGCAGCATATTTAAATGGATTGATATTGGATGCATGATTTTTATTTTCTCTGGCATTCCCTGAAAAGCTAAAATTCAAAATCAGACGTTTATGAGGTCTAAATTGAAGATTTGATAAGAAACCAACATTTGATCCTGAATTCTGTTCAACAATTCCATCCTGGGATGAATAGTTTAAAGATGTATAATAACTCAATGTATTTGTTCCTCCCCTAACACTTAAACTATGCCTCATTGAGCGTGAGGGCTGAAATAATTCACCAAACCAGTCAGTATTAGTCGAAGCCAACTGAACATATCTATCTAAATATTGATCTCGCGTAATGTATCCGTTATATAGATCACGATATAAACGACCTCCCCGACCGGCAAAATCAGCATATTGAACCCCAAAATCCTTTACGATACCTGTTTCATATTCTAATTTTTCAGCAGAATTCATCATATTCGCGTCAAAGTCAGGCTGGAATGAATATTCAAAATTACCACTATAAGAAAACTTCGTTTTTGAACGGAAACCTTTTTTTGTTTCAATAACAATTACACCATTAGCAGCTTTTGCACCATAGATTGCAGCAGCTGCCGCATCTTTCAGAATCGTAATAGAGGCAATATCTTCCGGCATCACATTGCCAACACCATCCTGCATAATTGTACCGGCATAATTACCCGAAACATTTTTTGGAACACCTCCAGTCATTGGCAGTCCGTCAAGAATCCAGAGCGGTTCTGTGTTGCCGGTTAAGTTATTCTCTCCTCGAATTGTAATTTGAGAACGAACACCAACGGCACCTGTTACCGGACTACTATTAAGTCCTGCAATTTTACCGTCTAACAGTTCATCCATGCTTGCTATCCCTTGTCCAATCAGGTCTTTAGTTTTTACTGTTTCTACGGCACCGGTCATTTTCATTTTTTCAACTACCTCCATACCGGTAACAACAACTTCATCCAATGATTCTACCAATTCAACCATTACAACACGAATCTCGGTTTGACCATTTAAAACGACCTCTTGAGGCTTCATACCCACAAAAGAAAATTGAAGGGCTACATCTTTAATCGAACCGAAATTCAAAACAAATTTCCCTTTTGAGTCAGAAATTGTGGAAGGTCCGACCGTTGAAATAATATTCACACCAGGTAACGGTTCATCATCCATATTAACGACAACCCCTCTTACGGTAATTTTTTCTTGACTTTTTGTTGAATTTTGTGATTTCTGACGTATAATAACAATATTATCACGTATATCAATCTCATAGTTAGTACCTTTTAGACAAGCTTGCATTACTTCTGTAATATTATTACTTCTTATCTCTAACTTATCAAATTGTATATTCTGAACCTCTTTACTGTTATATATAAAGTCAAAATTAGTTTGTTTTTTAAGTTCTCTTAGAACATCTCTTAAGCGGACATCACGTAAATCAATAGAAATTTTCTCAGCTTCAATTGTTTCTGCATACAAATCCGGTAGGGCAATAAAAACAACCATAACACTAATTACGAGCGTATTAAGGAAATTTTTCTTGATATTTATGCCTAATATTTCTGGAATATATATTTTTTTCATCACATCTTATTTATATGCTTACTTGACTTTAATAAGGCTTGGTGCAACTTGTGTCTTTAACTCAAACACCACCTCTGGATTATCCGGATACTGTACTTCTGAAACAATTTTCCCCCACTCCTTATATTCTGAGATAGATTTAATTTTCAGTGCTCCTTTAATGCCATTTCCCGTTTCAAAAAGAACAACTTTTGGTAAAACAACATCATCAAGAGAAATACTTGCATCATCCTCCGTAACACTAAAGTCAAAGTCCTCATCTTGAAGAAGCTTATCAAATTCCTCTGCACTAAATGATGAGTTATTACTAACTTTTGTATGACATGGATACCTAATCTCATCAATATGATATGTTAATCCTCTCCAGAAAGTTCCCCTCATAATTACAGGTGAAACAAATTTTATGGAATTTGTCTTATCGTCATACATCAACGTTAAATCAATCCCTCTTTTATCTATCTCTCCAAGAGATTCTGTGGCATTACCATTCATTGTCTTTCCTTCTGAGGTGATTAACAATGGTGTCGAAACTACATAATCAGGACATTTATTGATATAATTTCCTGCCCATATTGAATTGACTGTTATCGTATCCTGTGCGGAAATCATACTTACTTCCTCAATATGATTTACATCCCCTGTAATCCTATCATCAAAATACTCTAAATGACCTACGTATTTTCCTTTAACTTCGCTACCTAAAATTGTCTTACAATCAAAATCAATCGTATACTTTTCACCTGATTGACTAACAGTTACAATTCCTTCGCTTAACCTAATCGGAACCGAAACGTCATTATAGTTAAGAGGATTGAAATTATAGTTTGAGGCTGCATAACCAAAAAAGGTATTTGCAGCTCCATTTTCGGCATATTGATAAGTTCCTGGTTCAAGTTTTTCTGTATTTCCAGAAGCCATTTGCAAACAAACCACTGCTCCATTTCCAAATTTCCGTTCCGTATGTGGCTCATATTTTACCCCTTCCTCATATAATGCGATCATATAGCTACCAGAACGACCGGTAATTCCATTTGAGGCATATGCATCAATTGGATCACTGTAATTAACCAAGTCACCATTTTCATTCTCAAAGATGTATTCGTCATACCACGTGTAATCCACTCTGTCAACAACTCGAATGTTATTGTGACGATACAATATTCCCATCTCCAGATTAAACTCCAAGCCATGAACAGAAATCATCTTATTTGGATCAATTTCCTTTACTCCATCATCATCATCTTTTTCACATGCACTAAAGATGATCGTTGTTAATCCTGCAAATAGCAGGAATCTAATTCTTTTTTTCATAGATTTTTACATTAAATTACTGTAGAATTTTTATTAATAATTAATGTAATCCGGCAAGAATAACGTGCTCGTAAGTAGCATCCCAAGGTCACGAAGTAAGTAAAATCCGTTTTTTTACTTACCTTTGCATTTGGATAAAACGGTGATCCTTATTGGAAGTACTGTATAAGCACCAATGAAGCCAAATTCATTGGTGTTATTTTTTCCTTCTCACATATACTTTGTTTTTCTTTATTTCAAATTCAATTTCTCCGGTTGCTTCGATGGCCCCCAGCACCACATTGATTTCACTATATCGACGTAAATCAAGTGTATAGGTCATATCCTTAATATCCTCATCCACAAAAACAACTTCTACATCATACCATCTGCTTAAACTCTTCATCACATCTTTAAGAGACAGATCATCATAAACCAATTGCTTATCTTTCCAGGCAACCCAGCTATAAACATCCACCTCTTCAACTTTAATAAATTCGTTCTTCTTTTCGTAGGTACCCATAAATCCAGGTTTAAGTACCACGTTCGATGAATTTTCGGCCCCTTCATGGCGCATTTCCACACTTCCTTCTTCTAAGACGGTATAGATCTGTTCTTCATTATTGTATGACTTAACATTAAACTTAGTCCCCAGCACTTCCACTGAAACGTTATTTGTTAATTCAACTATAAACGGACGTTTAGCATCTTTTGCAATTTCGCAATAGGCTTCTCCTTCTAAATAAACTTTTCGATCTTCGCTTCCGAACTGAACCGGGTACCTTAACTTAGACTTGGAGTTAAGCCAAATAATACTTCCATCATCAAGTTGCAGGTTAAATTCACCACCAGCCGGCACAATCAAGGTATTATATTTATCAACTTCCTTTATCGCCAGAGATTTAATCGGAGCATATTTGATGAGGTTATCACTCGTAATAATTTTTGTTGAGTTGAATTCACTTATTGTTGTATCATTTATTTGTTCCAGGTTTACATTTGAACCATCGCTTAATATCAACATTGCTTTAGAACCACCTGGTTTAATGGCATGCTCTTCTTGCATATAAAAATCATTCATCACCAAATGTGTTAATGCCGAGGCCATTATCAAAACAGAAGCTGCAACCGAAATCCACCTTTTAATGATTATATCACGACGCATGTATTTTCGTTTAAATGATTTCCATGCCAACTCACTGTTAACCTGATGGTATATATTCGATTCACTTACAGATGATGAGCTGATTTTATTATATATACCAGCATTCTTTTCATCTTGTAACCAACTTTTTACTTCATTTACTTCTTCATCATTGGCTTCATTGATTAGCGATTTTGCAACCATTCTTGCCATTCGATGACATTCTTGTATTAAATCCATAATTTTGATGTTTCTATATAGGTAACCCATAAGTTTTTGATTTCGGTGACACGATAACTGAAAAAAAACAGTTTTTTTTTAAAAAAAATTGAAAATCAGGCTATTATTACGATTCAATACGGGTTATTCGCAAGAATAATCCTGATACCACTGTATACACACATGCATAACATGAAATATATTCATATTATGGATTGAAGATCTCAATGCTTAATCTCTCCTGGTCGATCCTGAAGATTATGCCATTGTATTGAAATACCTTTTTATAAGGCAGCAAGTAAAGTGACCAAGAATAGATGATCCTTTAACTTGATATTTAAATCCTTTAATGCTCTTAATTTGTGTGTTTTGATCGTATTCAAGGAAAGCTGTGTTTTTTCAGCTATCTCAGTGACTGTATAGCCTTGAAGTATAAGTTCGATCACTTCTTTTTGCCGGTCGGATAAACTATTTATGGCATCATACAATAAACGGTTTACCTCTTCTTCTATTAACAGATCTTTAAATTCTTCGTCGTTGTTTATTTTGTCTGTTAATATTCTATCGCGATTTTTAAGGTCGCGTTTGATATTTAATGTCTTGTTGCGGACTGATGTATATAAAAAGCTAATTAGTTTATTCCCATTCTCGAACTGTTTTCTTCGTTGCCAGACCTTATTAAAAATATCTTGCACAACGTCTTCAGCTTGCATCACATCAATTGCTTGTCTAACAGCAAAGGATACCAGAGTGGGATACAATTTGTTAAAAATATTCCTTAGGGCTTTTTCATTACCGCTTTTGAAACCGATAAAATCTTTCGCATTAATTTCCATTGGTGTGTTTGGTTGTTTGATTCTGTAAAAATAGAAATTATTAACAAATCTTCACACTAATTTACGACGGTTTAATTTAATAACGATTAAACACTAAGGTTTCTAGGGTAAAATCTCACTCTTAATTTCCCCTATAAAGTAAAAGGCCAGCTTATTTTACAAGCCGGCCTGAATTTATTCTTATTTATAAAAAAAATTTCTAACTCATCAATGCAACCAATCCGGAACTTCATCTGGATTGGCATTCCATTGTTTCGCTCGTTTACTGTAGGCGTTAAATTGCTTGCTTTTAGCATTAGGTGCGTACTTATCTTTTGGAAGGTAAGCTCTGTACTCTTCAATAATCTTATTATATCGAGGTTCTTTAGCTAGGTTCGTATGCTCTTCAAGATCATTAAGTCCATCATAAAGTTCTTCTGTTCCATCGTAATAACGGATGTAATGCCAACGCTCACCTCTAGCTGAATGACTTCCATAAGAATACGATGTTATAGCAGGTTTGGTACGTTTGGTTTCTACATTCTCCAATTGCGGCACCAGACTTAACCCATCAAATTTGCTTGTTGCATTCAACTGACACAACTGATTTAATGTTGGATAAATATCTATCAAACTGGCTGGTTGCTCACAAATTACGCCTTTTTCAGTGACACCGGGCACCACCCAAAGCATCGGGCTGTTTGTTGATTCCTGCCACAGGGTATTTTTTCGCCAGCTGCATTTTTCTCCCAAATGCTGACCATGATCTGACCAAAGAACAATGATGGTGTTATTGGCGTGTTCACTCTTTTCCAAGGCATCCAGTAAACGACCTACCTGATCGTCCAGAAAAGTAACACATGCCATATAACCTTGTACAAGCTGTCGTCGATAATCAGGGCCTAACTCGCGAACCATGCGCTCATTACTTGGTTCAAAAGCACCATAGGCCATCGCCTTGGCATACATTGGCAAATCGTCCATCTCACCCTCCACCACTTCAGGCACTTTAATTTGATCGATGGGATACATATCGAAATACTTTTTAGGTGCTGTATAGGGCACATGTGGGCGAACAAAGCCTACACCCAGCATAAATGGCTGGTTATAGTTACGTTCAATGCGTTCGATGGCCCAGTCGGCCGTTAGTTCGTCCGGCATCTTGCCATAGGGTAAATCGTTGCGATCAATCGGGCCTGCACAGAGTGAATGTCCTTTATAAGCCGGATTATACTTCTTAACCGGTGATCCACCTTTGGGGAAAGGATAGAAATCAATTCCATGATACCCTCCTCCATCTTTTAGCAAGTCATTGGTTACAGTAAAATTGCGCTTTAGGCGTTCATCCCATAGTTTTTGCTTAGGATCACCATCTTCCAGGTGATAACATAGATAACCTTCAAGCTTACCACAGCCCATAGTCGTATAACCATTCTGGCGAAACAAAGCAGGCAATGCTGTAACCTGATTCCATAAATCCTTATTATTCACCCCACTCGAATTTGAATAACAACCAGTACTCGTAGCATCCAACCCAGTCATTACGCCCAAACGAGAAGGCTCACAAACAGGCACATTGGCATGTGCATTATTGAAATAAACGCCCATTGCCGCCAATCGATCCAGGTTGGGCGTTTTTACTGCACTATTCCCCTTCTCACCAACTATGCCTATCCAATCATTTAAATCATCCACGGATATAAACAACACATTGGGTTTTGATGATTCTTTCGTTACTTTACTTTCTGTGTTGCAAGCAGAAAGCACTGCCAGCAAAAAAATACATACAAGTAAAAACTGAGTTCTTATATTATTAATAATCATAGCGATACTCTTATTATTCAATATTTATTTAGCCATTAACGACTTGATCTGTTTCTTTAAACTATTGGTCATTTTCCCATTCTTTGCAAAATCACTTGGGTTTTCTTTTAACCAATCTGGTCCTACATCTTCAAAATTCAATGGCTTCTTCTTAAACAATACCTTCATTTCTTGATTTGGTTCAGCGCTTATCTCTGCAACTGAACTATTAGCCAAAAACACTAAATCAATTTGACTGTCAAGACCCGGAATAAGAGCTAGCCATTGATTAAAAGTACTCACATCTGCAAAAGGAATAGACTCATTAGTCGTATTAGCACCTTTATCCAGTTTCCTGTATCCCTCACATTTGTTGTTTACGATATAACTTGTTTGTATGGCCTGATTAGCCTTATCTTCAAAAATGCATCCTTTGTTGTCATCAAGGCTAACAAATGAGTTGTTAATAATTTGATGATTGAATGATCCGCTCACATTTATCCCCAACTTCTCTTCATAACGCTTTTTCATAATATCCAATCCTTGAGAGAAATCAATGAGAAGATCTTTATTATTGAATAACAAGTTATTTGCAAAAATGACATCCTGCGAGGCAAAATGACCAACAGGTTCGCCATTCTCCATAAAGTTTTTGCATCCACTCTTAAATCCTATCACTGCAGCTGGCAATCGCTCTTCACGAATTTTCATATTGGCATTTAATGGCACATACGAGCCATGTGGAAATGAGAAATAATTTCCTGCTACCAAATGATTATCCATCCACATTCCTAATCCTCCACACTTTTTATCCGGATCTGTTCCCAATAAAGCATTGTGCAAAAAAATGGTCCGATGTCCCTGTCTAAAGCTCATCTGTGATTCGCAGTTTTTGAAGGTGTTATGGATATAAACGTTTTCGTGACTCTTATTTTCAATTAGCTCCACTTCACCATTTTGTCGTTCAAATAAGTTGTTATCGATTAAACATCGGCCATATCCTAATGGTCCTAAGCCAATGCGCATGGCAGAACCAGTATTAGCACCAAACTTAAATGGCGTAGAAAAATAGTTGTGATCAATTCTGTAATGCATCGCATATTTAAGATCGTCGCCCGGAACGCGTTGACCTAAGTCGAGGTATAAACGCCATCCAAAATTGTCGGCAAAATAGCAGTGATCGATGCGTGTATATTTGGGCATACGATCTTCTTCCTGCTGATACAAGGAGGCAATACTGGCTCTGTTATGGCATCTCCAGAAGGCACATTGAGTAATTCGGTTGTAATCACCTTTAATATCAATGACTGGCTGACCACCATCCATTCCATTTGATGATAAATCTGCTTTGAAATAAAATCCGGAAAGAACAATATGGCTACCCTTTAAAATAAAAGCTGTTCCCCCGGTAAAAATAACCTCGCCTGGATTCTGAGCTTTTAGAATAAGCGGTTTCTTTTTACTCCCCGATTGAGGAATTTCAATCTTAAAATTATCGTAAACACCGTTTTTAATGGCAATGGTGTCATAGTTCGATGATTTCTCTAATATTGTTTCCAACTCTTCAGAACTGCTGACTATAATGGTTCGTCGATCGTTTTTGGATGATGGATACTTATGAGCGGAATATGTATTAATAACATTAACAAGGAAGATAGTAATTACTAACGCTGCATATTGAAGCCTAATTCTCATACTTATTCATTTTTTAATTCGATGAAGTAAAACTAACCTCCTTGTTATTTTTTTAAGGTCAATATTGTACCATTTGTGGTAAGAAACATTCAAATCTATTCCACCACACAACTGAGATTTGAAGGTAATTACCTATCAACTATCACTTTATCTTCCACACTTTAAAATCTTTATAACGGGCATTACGTGTGTACATATGACGTAAACCAATGCGTCCATATTCACAGCTTGGAAATACTGATGCATCCCAGGCATAAACCTTTCTATCCATTTTATCCGCCTTATTTTCAATGTGCATCTCAATTGTGTCGTCAAACCGATATACTTCGATGTGGTAAGTTACACCTGTCTTAAACATACCTGTTTTAAAACGTTTCTCCTGCATCACCGTTCCTTTCAGTCCTTTCTTAGCCGGATCGTAGCGTCGCGCGCTGATGTAATCGTTATCGCCCGAATACTTATAGGCATCAAAAGCCGCATAGCTAATATGGTAGGCATTCATGTGATTAAAATAGGTGCGCATATGTGGCACTTGTCGCTTATCATTCCAAAGCGCAATATCTTCGGTATAATCATCATCGCCCTGCCCCGTGGCATGAAAATATAAAATATTGACACATCGCGTTGTGGTATCTGTTCGGGTGTAATCGTACTCAATACAAATATTGCCGGCAAAACTCTGCTTTGTCCATAGCACGGTGTGGCTGGTATCGTTACCATGAACAGGGCCTGCAATAAGTTCCATTCCATCCTGTGAATTAATCACTTTTGAGAGCTTACCGTCCAACATCCATTTTGAATTCCAGTCGACAGTGCAAGAATCTTCAAATAAAAGAGTTGTCTTTTTCAAACTTTCTTCTACACGCACGAATTGACAGGATAATAATAAAATAGCGGTAATTATTAATAGCATATTCTTCATAAAACAAAATTATTAATGATATTCCGCTTCAATCCCTTTATCGTCTTGTTCTTCACGCCAACGATCCAGAGCTGTTCTCAAACGTATTACTTCATCAGCCATGGCTTCATCATTGGCCAGGTTGTTCAATTCATACGGATCCTTATTCAAGTCGTATAATTCAATTTCAGGTCGTTTGCGATAACGCGTAACGATTGCCTGGGCATCCTTATCATTGCTCGCTTTGGCCAACCACGATAAATAAATGAGTCGATCAGGTCGATCATACATTTTATCTTCTCTTCCAAACTGAAAGCCATTGATGGTCCAGGCGCCAAATAAGGTGTCGGGCAATAAATTATGAATTAATTTATATCGTCCATCCGTCACTGCTCGAATGGGGTATGCCGGGCCAACCGGGCCACTATTATAGGTAAAAAAGGCTAAATCGCGATGGTCATCCGTCTCACCTTCTATCAAACTCATTAAGCTTTTCCCGTCAATATCTTTAGGAGCTTTACCGCCTGCTGCCTCAATCATGGTGGGTACAATGTCGCAATACTGAGCAATGGCATCCGTTTTTTGGGCTTTGCTCTTATACTGTTTCGACCAAAGCATGACACAAGCTGAACGTACGCCCCAATCATAGTTGGACCATTTGCCACCTGGCATTCCTGTTCCATTCTCATCCAGAACTATTAGCACCGTATTGTCATCCAGTTCTAATTCGTCCATCATCTGGCGTACCCGTCCAATCTGTTCATCAAACAATTTAACTTCAGCCAGGTACTCCCGGAAATGCATCCGAGTTTCACGCGTATCTATCAAATTAGGAGGCAGCTTTAAATCATTCATCTTCCATGGTGATGGATCGCCCGAATCCCAAGGAGAATGAGCATGCACCGAGCATAAAAACAGACAAAAGGGTTGATCTTTATCACGCTCAACAAATGCTTCGATATCCTTCCATTTAGCCGGCTCAACAAAACGGGCATTGCAATTTTCGGGGAAGCCATCAATCATCACAAAAGGATAAACCGACTTTGGCTTAATGTGTTTTTTACCACTCAATCCTACCCGATACCCCAGATCACCAAGATAATGCACAATGCTCTTTGTGCCCTCATTCGTTCCCCGATGATTGACGTAACAACCATTACGCAAGGGTTGTAAACCGGTATACAATTCGGCACGTGCCGGCGCACAGATGGCCTCCGACACAAACATATTGGTAAATTGTATGCCTTCTGAAGCCAGCCTATCTAAATTGGGTGACGTACCCTTGTTAGGCGAGCCGTAACAACCAAAACTTGCTGCACTGATATCATCACCTAATAAAACGATAAAGTTCGGCCTCTTTTGTTTTACTTTTTTCTTGCCAATGGCTAAAATATTGGCAGATAAGAGGACTAGCAGGATGAGTGACACATATTTCATATTCATTTATTTTAATGGAATCACCATGTTCCATGTCTTTTTACCATTGTGAAATCCTCCTTTACCATCCATTGCCGCAAAGAATAAATGACTTGGCTTTCCATTCTCAACAAACACGAAGGCACGCTCCAACTGCCCTTGTTTCACGACCTCGCCATTATTCCATCGCACGGTTCGCGAATAAGCCTTAGGTTCTTTATCCAGTTCCCACTTGATGCCATCAACCGAATGGGCCAAAACACCTGCATGGTATTCTCCGGTTATGGTACCGTTCATATCCTTCACAACCATGTGGTAGCCATCATCATCTTTCCATAAATGAGGGTCTTCAACCACACCAAACTTTTCTTTTGAGAAGATCGGCTCATCAGATACAGCTGTATACGGGCCTTCATAAGATGGTGCTGTAGCTAGTCCTACCGCCCATGGAGAAGGTGTTCCATCATCGTTATACCCTCTTCCTTTAAACATTAAAACAATGCTGCCATCTTCCTTTACCAATGGTGATGGATTAGAAGTCAGATAACTGTAAAATGTATTTGGCTTAACTTCCAGAATTGGTTGTTCGCTATGTTTCCATGGTCCATTAAGATTATCGGCAACGGCTACTCCAATTCGTTTATTCCAGCGTCCTGATACACTCCATCGACTCTCGTGCGTTAATTGTTCTGCATTATCAGGTGTGATTTCAGGAAATGGATTGGTTGAACCCATGTAGTACAACAAGTACTTATCCTTATACTTAACTATTTTTGGGTTATGAACCGACTTGCCATCCCAATACTGGATACCACGCCGCCCAAGCGCCACATCTTTAAACTGGTAAGGACCTTCCGGTGTTGCTGATGTAGCATGAACAATTTCGGATGCCACCATCCATCCCGGGTGGAAAGGAATGTAATCGGGCCAACGTGAAGCAAACATATGATAAAGACCATCCTCTCCTTTGATAACACTACTTCCCCATATCCAATAGCCATCCATATCAAGTCCACCACCAACTGGCGCTTCACCTATTCGAGAAAGAATGGTATTAGACCACTGCTTCTTTGTGTCAGTTGTTGCTGAACAACATTCGCTATTATCATTCGTTTTCTTTTGACTGGTACTTGTGCAAGCGTATAAAGCCAATATTGAAAGGCCAAGCACCAGAATCGTTTTGCATTTACTTATCATTTTCTTGCTTTTTTAATGTCTTCTACATAATTGCGCTGCATATCATTGGCTAAACCAGTGTCTTTCAATTCTGGTTTTGGCAATTCTGATTTCCACTTTTTGAAGCGCTTATCCAGCTTTTTTAAGGCTTTCTTGTTTTGCGAACTCACATCGCTTGTTTCACCTACGTCTTCTTTCAGGTCGAATAAATAATTCTCTTTGCCTCCGATCTTAACCAGCTTGTAGTTGCCTGCTCTTGCGGCTTCCTGATAGTCGCCTTGTGTCCAGTAAAGCACTTTGTGTGGTTCTGCCTTATTTTCGCCCTTTAGATATGGAATCAGATTCTTTGAGTCAATCTTACGATCAGCAGGGTTATCAAGCCCTGCCAAGGCTATGGCTGTTGCGAAGATATCAAAGCTCATCACCAGGTTGGAGTATATTCCCGGCTTTAGCTGTCCTTTCCAATTGACAATGTAAGGTACATGAACACCGCCTTCCAATACGGTTCCTTTGCAACCATTAAAGGGCTTATTGTCCGGCCAGGAGAAGGGTGCGCCGCCATTATCGCTCATAAAAAGTACCAAGGTGTTTTCATCAAGATTTAATTCTTTTAGTTTACTCATTAATTGGCCAACACCATCGTCCAATGCTGATATCATGGCAGCATAGGTTCGTCGTTTCTTATCCTTGATGTGACTCATCCGGCTTAAGTACTTCTCTGGTGCCTGCAAGGGAGTATGTGGTGCATTGTAGGACATAAACAGGAAAAAAGGCTGATCCTGGTTGCGCTCCATAAAATCCATTCCAAACCGTGTCAGGTCTTCCGTCAGGTAACCTTCAAAATCTTTGCGTTCACCATTGTGCTCGATTAAAGCATCATAGGCATGATCATTCTTCTGCTTGGGATCGCAAGAAAAAAAATCGTGCCCGCCGGCTGTAAAGCCATAAAACTCGTCGAAGCCTTTTGTTAATGGATGCTGGTGCTGATGTACACCCAAATGCCACTTACCAACCAAGGCGCTTGTGTAAGCTGCCTGTTTCAGAACTTTGGGCAGAATAATCTCATCTGTTGGCAAGCCATGATCGGGCAATTGCTTGCTGGGGTTATTCTGAAATCCAAAGCGATGCTGGTAGCGTCCGGTCATAATGCCGGCCCGGGTGGGTGCACAAAACGAATGCGAAGCATAACCATTGGTACAAACAATGCCGGTGGAGGCCAGGCGATCAATGTGGGGTGTTTTAATATCCTTGCTACCGGTATACCCCAAATCGCCATATCCCAGGTCATCGGCCAATATCAATATCACATTGCACTGCTCATGTCTATCGCTTTGTGCCTGACTGTCATACACACCTCCGAAGAGGGCACAAACTACAATTAAAACCTTATCAATCTGTCTCATATACTTTTATAACTTCATCTCAATTTTGTTTAACTCATCCTGAAGCTTCTTCAGCACCTCTGGATATTGCTCTATAACATTTGTTGTTTCAGAAGGATCGTTTTTCAGATTAAATAACATTGGTTCCTCAGGCTGACCTCCTTGCTTTCCATAATATGTACCTCCTTGCTTTAAATATTTCCATTCTCCCAATCTAATGCCACCTGGTTTCGTCTGTCGAAAATAGACATAGGCATTATTTAAAGTGGTTGTATTAGGAGCTTCGAGATGCTTAGCTACATTATGTCCATCCAAAACCAACGCCTCTGTATTAACGCCCGCATAAGATGCAATCGTTGGTACAAGGTCATATGCTGAAATGGCCTGATGACTCACGATGCCTTTGGGCAGTTTACCTGGCCATCGCACAATGCACGGCACTCTGACTCCACCTTCAAAAATAGTACCTTTCCCATCACGTAGAGGTAATGCTGAGCCGCCCAGTTCGCCATATTTCAACCATGGTCCATTATCCGAAGAAAAGATGACGATTGTATTTTCATCTAATCCTGATTCTTTTAAATGAGCCAGTAAACGACCTACGTTGGCATCGATTTCTTCAACTACATCGCCATAAAGGCCGCGCTCACTCTTACCTTTAAATTTCTCAGATGGATAAAGCGGTACGTGTGGCATAGCTGGCGTGATGTACACAAAGAATGGATTATCGCCTGCATTTTTAATAAAATGAATAGCTCTATTGAAATAGCGTTCGGTTAAAGTACTTTGCTCACATGGATACTCCACAACTTTATCACCCTCAAACAAGGGCACTTTACCACTTAAACCTTTACGTTTAAAATTGTTAAACCCCTCTGTGACGCGCACGGTATCCTGGTCGTTCCTGGCCATTTGCAATGTATAGCCATTGGTAAACTCAACATTATCGGCAAACTGCTGGTTGGGTGCGATGTACATATCGTTACTGTATGGTATACCCAAATACTCATCGAAGCCCTGATCTTTGGGTAACAGGCCTGGTGTATCACCCAAATGCCATTTACCGAAACAAGCTGTTTTGTATTTAGCTGACTTCAATAACTCTGGTAAAATAATCTCATCAGGTGCTAAGCCTCCCTCTTCAGGAAAAATAGCACCACCAATACCATGACGAGCAGGGTAGCGACCCGTTAGCAATGACGCTCTTGAGGCACTGCAAACGGAGCTGGCCACATAAAAATCAGTGAAACGAATCCCTTCACTGGCCATCTGGTCGATGTTGGGGGTTTTTATCAAGGGGGAGCCATAGCATCCTAAATCCTGGTAGCCCTGATCATCGGTGAAAATGATAATGACGTTTGGTTTACTATCCTTCTTCTCCTTTGTAGCATAATTATATGATGAACAAACAATTGCGAACATTGCCACAAAAACTACTGCTATATTGATTTTTTTCATATTAACGTTAGACTTTTAGTTAGAAATTATCTTATTATTCTTTTGAGTAACTCACTGGTTCACTAACCTGGTATCCAATCCTTAGGGCTCTTGCAATGAAAGTCTGGTCTTTTTTAAGCTTGACAGGAGCTGAATACAACATCCAGTGATTTCCACCAATCTGCTCGTCCACTTGATAGCCGATTGAGGCTCCTTCTGTAGGACAGGATAAAACAAGCCCTTTGGATGTTTCTTTTACTTGAACACGCTCTGTTGATGGTTGAACTATACCTGGCCAAAACATTTGAACCAAATCATATTCATCGATAAAGCCTTTATCGCCAATCTCAAGTTGCCAATTTGCCAACATCTTGCGCATCTTAACTAATTGAGAACGATATTTAGGATCATTAGCCAGGTTATAAACCTCATCCTGATCGTTATCTAAATCGTATAACTCCTCCACCTCACGTTGATCTCGGAAGATGTATGCGGCTCCTCCAGTCAATTCTCCCTGTTGATCCATCTTGATTAGTTCACGAGTCATATCTATTTGTTCACGGTATTTTATCCGATAAATAAGTGGTGTATTCGGTAGGAAATTTCGGATGTAAGAAAACTTGCCATCGATGACGGAACGAGAAAAATCATAAACTTCATCAAACCGATCGGCCGAGCCATATACGGCTTCCCTGGGTTTAGCTTTATATTCACCCAGAAAAGCGTTTCCTTGCATATATTCTGGTGGTTTTATACCTGCTAATGACAACATTGTTGGCGCTAAGTCCATTAAAGAAACCAAGTCGTTGCAAACCGTTCCGGCCATCTCCTGCTTAGGCATGCGAATAATTAAAGGTACATGAAGTCCGGTATTACCGACAGCTCGCTTTTGACGCAACAGAGGCCCTCCATGATCGCTCCAAAACACGATAATCGTTTTATCTAATAAGCCATCATCTTCTAATTGTTTTATCTTCTCACCAATTTGCTTATCCAGTTCAACAATATTAGAATACTTTCGTCCAACATCTTTCCTGACCACATCGATATCTGGATAGTAATCTGGAATATCTATTTTATTGGGATCAACCAACATGGGGTCATTCGCCTTCATCCATATTCTTGATTCATGTGACACAACATAGTTGTAGGTGGAAAAGAATGGCATCCCTTTCGGAGCATTCCTGTATTCCGCCTTATTATTGTTTTCATCCCAGGCAGTAAAGGGCGGATAAAACTGGTAATCGTTCTTGGCATTATTGGTGCAATAATATCCATCAGCGCGCAGGAATTCAGTATAACACTTAACTTCTGCAGGAATCACAGCCGAATAGGTTGGTATGTTGCGGCCCTTTTTATCCGTTACCGCTTGAAAAGATGGATACTTATCACCATCGATGCCTTTATAGGTAACCTGATGCGATGTGCGCATATTATGCGTTCCAATAGAAACCGGATACATACCTGTTATTATCGACGAACGGCTTGGGGCACATACCCCAACTGTTGAATAAGCGTTGGTATAACGTATACCTTCTTTTGCCAGGCGATCAATATTTGGTGTTTCAATTCCTTTTACACCGTAGCATGAGAGCGTAGGATCAATATCTTCACAACTTAGCCAGAGAATATTATAACGTTCCTGAGCATTTAGAAACGAGACTACAAAAAGATAAAATAGTAGTAGTTTGGTTTTCATCGTTCAGGTTTTTATTAATTATTCTTTTTATAAGAACAGCTTTCTTTTCGGTAATCTTCCAGTAAAGCACTTAATTCATCTACTTTATCCGGATGATTCTCAAACTGATTATTACGTTGTTCAGGATCGTTCTTGATGTTGAATAACAAACCAGGCGTATCATTGTCTTCGTAAGCACGTAGCTCTTTGTAGGCTATTGGCTCATTATTATGTGCTCCATCAGGCTGGTTGATATAAAGCCAATCACCTTTTCGGATGCCCCATTTATTGGCATAAGTATTATGAATAGTAACCTCACGCAAAGGTTCATTTTGTTTTTCTCCACTTAATACCGGAAGCATACTGTAACTATCAGGAGCTGAACCAGCAGGTAGCTCTATGCCAACTGCATCAGCAACAGTAGCCATAATATCTATTTGTGAAATGACTTCGTTAGAAACGGTACCCGCTTTGATTTCCCCTGGCCATTTAACGATAAAAGGTACGTGGTGCCCACCTTCCCACACATCGCGCTTTAAGCCTCTGAAATCACCCATACTAAAATGATCGTGTTTCACTGCTCGATTATATGCATATATTTCCGGTCCATTATCGGCACTGAAAATTACAATGGTATTCTCATCTAATCCATTTTCCTTTAAAGCGCTCATCACCTGCCCGACTACAAAATCTGTTTGAAACATAAAATCACCATAAGCTCCTGCATTGGACTTGCCGTCAAATTCATCATTGGGTATAATGGGTGCATGCGGCGATGGCAATGCAAAATAGAGAAAGAATGGTTCATTATTACTTTGCTCACCAATCCATTCCTGAGTCCTTTTTGCCAAGGTCGGTAATACCTTGTATGGATTCCATCCTTTTACTCTTGGTCCGGGGCGAAATTCCCAATGACCTTCTTTTGTTTCGTAACCAATGTTTTGGGGTGTCATGGTTTCTGTAGGTAATTCTAAAGGACGATCATTTTCAAACCAGGTGTAAGGCGGAAAATTAATGGTTCCGTCTCCAAAATAGTAATCAAAACCGCGATCAAGTGGACCGCCACTTACAGCTTGCTTCCAATCTACATCATCAGACTGATAATACTTTCGCATCTTGCCCCATTGCATAATTTCACCAGAAGGTTGACCTGTAAAATTCCAATCCCAGCCTAAATGCCATTTACCGATGCAAGCCGTTTTGTAGCCTTTGGTTTTAAGTATCTGTGGCAAAGTCACATCTTCATTCTTAAAAAAAGGTTTGCCAAAAGCACCAACTATACCATGCTGCCGGCGCCAATGATACATACCTGTTAATAGCGCAAAACGACTAGGTGAGCATATGCCCGATGAACTGTGGGCATCTGTAAATCGCATGCCTTGCGATGCTAAATTATCAAGATTTGGTGTTGGAATTTTTGAATTTGGATTTTGGCAATTTAAATCACCATAACCCATATCATCAGCATAAATAATAACGATATTTGGTAAAGCGGGTTCATTTTGTTTACACCCGCTTAGAACAACAAATATCAGCACTATTAATAATGAAAGATTTCTCATTTTTATTTTAGTTAGCCTAATTCAATTAATCTTTACAAATCATCAATTTAACGAAAACTATAGTACGTCTGCTAGCTTGAAGACTGCAGTATACTCATTAGCACGTGCCTTTGGCACATTTAAAACCAGTTTATCATTATATTGCTTAAACTTAACCTTTTTAGTACCTCCGAGCAGTTGAATCGACTTCACCTTCTTATTGTTGAATTTTGTCTCAAAACCTAAAGTTGGCAATTCAATTTTTCCGGCTTTTGGATTCAGTACAAACACAAACAAATCATTGCCTTTTGTTGTAAAACGCACTTCGTTATGACGGTATGGTTCGGCTGTAATGGTTCGTTCGTTAAAATGCTCTTTCTTCTTATTCTTCTTCAATACTTCCAGGTCCAGTTCGCCAATGGCACCGCCTTCTTTCAATAACTCTTCATCTGAAAACAGGTTATCGCCAAATTCTAACCAAGGTTTGGTGGCATATATGGCCTCTCCATTAAGGTTAACCCATTCACCCACCTCATCAATTATTGCTTTATGCTTAGGAGGTATTGTACCATCAGGGTACAATTCTATATTCAATAGTAAATTACCATTCTTACTTATTACATCAACCAGATTTTCGATTGTTGTTCGGGCATTGTGTCTAGATGGTTTGTTTTCCTTATAAAACCAGCCTCCAAAAGTCAATGTTCCTTGCCATGGTACATTCACAATTTCATTGGTACCCCCACGTTCTACATCTTTAATCGTTGCTGGCTCACCATGAAATTTTCCAGCAACAGCAGCTTTTATCTTTCCATGTTTCTTGAGACTATGATAATAATACGTTCGGCAAAGTTCTTTTCCATATTTACCATATGGGAAGTCATAACCATCGAACCACAACAGGTCCACATCATATTTTGTCACCAACTCTATGTGACGATTCATCCAGTTGGTATCAACTTTTTTATGCCAGTCTTTGGTTCGAAATTCTGGTGCTACACCATAAAGATTAGCCGGATCCATTCCTTCCCACCATTTGCCTGCTCCATCAGCTTTTGTGTGCCGACCATCATAAACAATGCCTTTTTTGGGCCCTTCAATATCGGCTCCAAAAGCTGGCAACCACCATTCTTTGTACCGATCATCATGCGAACTAACGCAAAATGGTAATTGATATTTTTTAGCCGCCTTTTCAAACTCTCCAACAATGTCTTTTTTAGGTCCTACAATAACTGAGTTCCATTCATGATGTGTCGAGTTAAAATTATCAAAGTGATCATGATGGTTGGCCATTATCATAAAATATTTGGCCCCTAAACCTTTAATGTACTTCATCAGTGCATCAGCGTCCAATTTCTCAGCTTTCCACTCATTAATGACATCTTTAAAACCTTTTTCTGAAGGGTGACCATATGTTTTAACATGGTAATCATAAGCTCCTTTTCCCCAGGTTTCTCTACCCACATCTTTTTGGTACATATGACGAGCATACCACCCGCCTCCTTCGGCTGGTTGAGTTTGAGCACCCCAATGCAACCATATACCAAATCGGGCTTCTAAAAACCATTGTGGAAATTCGTATTGGGCCGATAACTCCTCCCAGGTTGGTTCTTTTTCCTGCGCGAATGTTGAATTAGATATCAATGCAATCGTTAAAAGTATGCATAGCTGATAGCAAGTAATTTTTTTTTTCATAGATCTTATTTTTTAATAGTTAGCAAATCTTATTATCCAGGTGATAATACCTCATAAATGAGTTACAATAAGCTCCCAAACTAATATTAGAATGAGAGCTTATGGAACACTTACTTTTTAAAAGGTACAATCGTATACGAGAATGATAAGGGCTGATTATACATCCGATACTTCTCTCTTGGATAAGCTTTACCGCCCCAACTGGTTGTACCGCCAATACCCATTTGTTTTAAATCAATATTGAGGAATACATTGGGTTGACGAACCAGCTTAAACGAATAATCGGCGATTTCAATATCTTCTCTTGAATAATGGGATGCTCCAAAGGAAATCAAAGTTTCGCCAATCACCTTGATGCCATAGCCTTTATCGTCTTCGATGCTAAACCACCTCACCTCACTCTTATAGCCATTTTCCTGTGGACGGGAGTATTCCACCCATTCATTATCGACAGTTGAATTATATACGCCAATCTTCTCTACATTACGATCCTGATAACTTGGGTTTAGACCAGGACCATACCATTGCATGTTTTCCAGGCCTGCACTTAGCACAAGAGCTGTTCCGAAACGTGGCATTAAATCTTTTACCTCTTCACCTGGTGTATAGGTCGCCGATACTTTCAACTCACCATTGCCGTAAACTACATAATTCAGTTGATATTGAGCTTTGACAAACGGTAAATCAGCATTTATCGCCACTTTTACTTTATCTCCATCCTCCGTTACTGCGCAAGATTTTACTTGCCAGTTACCTGCATTTTTCCAGGCATGGATTCGGTGTGAATATCGGTTACCCAATTTTGTTGCTCCCCGATCGTTTTGTGTTGGGGCTCTCCAAAAATCAGGCAGCGGACCCCGTTCCATAATTCTTCTGCCCTGATAATAATACCAATCCAGCTCGCCCATCAGCACATCAAAGCACAATGAAAAATCCTCACCACTAATGATTGTGTAGCGTCCTCTTTCTTGAATTGTTGGTGTTTGAGCATTCTGGGGTGCCTGATGTTTAATAAATACACTTTCCGGAAGTCGGAATTGTTCGTAGGCCACTTCATGCCCCTGAGGAACAAACTTAGTTGCTTGCTTTGTATTGAAACAAAATCTGATAAAATACTCGTTGCCCTTTTCTACCTCAGGTATTTTCAACTTGATATTTTTGCTGGCGCCCGGCTTGATGGCAAGTTTATCAAGCGTTTGACGATGGATTTCTTCACCATTCTTTAAAAGCGTCCACTCACCAGTTACTACATCAGATAATGTAGTAAAGTCGAAACCATTGGTCAACTTAAATAGTCCTTTTTCAATGTCCACTGCGGTAACAGCTACATTCTGATGAAAGTATTTAAGAGTATAAAGTCCCGGATGAGGCTTGTGGTCTGCTCCTACAACACCATTCATACAAAAGTCACGCGCCGTATAAAGAGCTTTGGCATCTTCCCACCAACCTCCATAAGCGAAGAATTTATCATTTGCCGTAGTTGAACGGTATTCTTCGGGTACATCTATTTGTATGCCCTGATCCATCCAATCCCATACAAATGCCCCCTGGAAGTTTGGATATTGATTGATTAAATCCCAATACTCTTTCAGGTTACCATTACTATTTCCCATGGCATGCGAATATTCACAAAGAAGATAAGGCATATCTGGATATTTCTTCACAGCTTCCTCACTAATCTCAGGCGTTGCATACATTCTGGAATACACATCTGCATTAAAGGTGCTGTCCCAATGATTTGTGGTTCCTTCGTAATGAACCGGACGCGTGGCATCATTCGCCTTGATCCATTCATAACAGGCTTTGAAATTTGACCCATCGCCGCTTTCATTACCCATGGACCAAAGGATGATAGATGGATTATTCTTATCTCGTTCCACCATACGCTCAATACGGTCAACGTGCGCTTCTTCCCAACTAAGGTCATTACTTAACACATTTGTATCGTGATTTCCAAAACCATGACTCTCTATATTGGCTTCATCTATCAGGTAGATACCATGCTCATTGCAGAGTTGATACCATTCAGGCGCATTGGGGTAATGGCAGGTTCGTACAGCATTAACATTAAACAGCTTCATCAACTCAATGTCTTTCAACATCTCATCGCACGTCACATAATGACCGTTAACAGCGCTGTGGTCGTGACGATTGACGCCTTTAAAGATAATAGCCTTGCCATTGACCAGAATCTGCCCATTTTTAATCTCCACAGAACGGAAGCCAACCTTTTGCGGTACGACTTCGATTACTTCTCCACTTTTCTCCTTTAGGGTAATCATCAAATTATAGAGATATGGATTTTCAACACTCCATGTGGTGCAATTTTTAACAGATACCTGAGGCAATTTAAATGGGGATTTTGACTTTAGGTCTTTGCTTCCCTTTGCTATTAGTTTTCCTCCTTTATCTCGCAACTCGTATTGAACGGTCACTTCTTTTTCATTGCCGGAAGAAATTAATTCACCCTCCAATTGAAACAAGCCCGTTTTGTAATCACTTTTAAGGTTCGAGGTGATTGTAAAATCTCTTAAATGCGTTTCAGATGGACTCCATAAATAGACATCGCGGAAGATGCCACTTAAGCGCCAGAAATCCTGATCCTCTAAATAAGAGCCGTCACTCCAACGATAAACTTCCACCGCGATAAGATTGTCGCCCTTGGATAGATATTTGCTAATATCAAACTCAGCAGGTGTTCGACTTCCCTGGCTGTACCCTACTTTCTGACCGTTCACCCAAATATAAAAGGCCGATTGCACACCATCGAAAGTAATGTGCACGGGGCGTCCTTGCCAATCATCTGGTATGGTCACTTTCTTGCGAAATGAACCAACCGGATTCCAATCATGTGGCACCCTTACTTCTTCGTGCTCAAATGGGTAAATTCGATTGGAATATAATGGCGTGCCATACCCCTCAATTTCCCAATTGGATGGTACTTTTATCTGATCCCAGTCAGTATCATTATAATCTGACTTGTAAAAATCAACCGGACGTTCAGCCGCATTTTTAGCCCATGAAAACTTCCATTGACCATTTAAAGAGTGGTACCACGGTGAGGTTTGCTTACTGAACTTGCCTGCTTCAGCAACACTCGGGTAAACCATCAAATCAGCATGTGCTTTTTCGCGGTTTATCTGTATGACTTCCACATTATCCCAATCGGGACGTTGGGCGAAACACATAGTATTTCCTGCCAGAAACACCAGTAATCCAACAATAATCGCTTTTGTAAGGTGCATACTAAATATATTTTATTTTTTACTTCTTCTTAACATTCACCGAGACAGGCTTTCCTGTATCCTTACCATAGTATAATGGCACATCAATAACACTTACCCCATTTTGAAGCGTAATACCTGTACCTACAACAGGTAAACTGGTAGTAATTTGGATACTCTTCAGCTTAGTATTCATACAGGGATCACAAATTGTAATTTGATAGGAGTCCTTTAAATCTTCCACCATCAAAACACATTCCGAAGAAACTTTATAAGTATAGCTTCCATCATTTAACTCAGCTTCCGGATTATAAAACACTGCTTCAACAGTTTTTTTATCGGCACTAATAGCCGCTTGCAATTGCTTCGTATTACTCAAAACTGTTGGAAGTTCAGTTGGTGTCTGACCTTTACAGTTTACAACATAGGCGTATGTTGCATCAACGGGTTTATTACCATGGTCAATCCACAATTGAAAGATTTCAACCTGTTCCGGTTTACCTTTAATCTTTTTATTCACTGGTGAAAGCTTGTTCCACTTAGTTAGTCGGTTTTCAACTGAAAAATAAACCTTTCCATTAGTCTGCTCCTGAATAACATGATACGCAAATCCATTATTGATTATCCAATTGGCATCCTTCCTGGCTATATTAACTTTATTGGTTCCTTGTTTTGGACTAACTTTTTCGCCTTTATATTGACAATCCCTGACAATTGTTTGATCAATTGTTGTCCAGATAGATTCTTTGTAATCCTTCGCTTTTAAATTGGTGACACCGGCTCCTAAAGCCAATAAATTATCGCCAAACCAGAAATAGCCTTTTTGTGCATCGACTCCAAAGATAAACTCATTCTTTTCTTTTCCTTTCCCACCGCGCGTATTGTTCTTCAGGAATTTAAATCCCGCACATGCATTTTCTCCTCCATGTGTTGCTGCACCAGCAAAATTGTACTTCGAGTTAAAACCACCCCAATTTGTAATTGGTACCAAATGTTCTTCACCTTGTCGGGACGTAACACCCGGAATGGCAGTTAAATTCCAGCCTCCAGTTGCTTCACGATATTCTTCACCTGTCCGTTCAAAAAGAGTCATTCCATCGCAGGTAAATAAATTGTATGCATCGGCCATGCTATGGGCACTTTCAATACCATCACAACGACTCGAAGCCATACTTATATAAGCATAGTAGTCCTTCTCTTTTTTGATTAGGTTATCATTGTTGAAAAAATAACGTGTTCCATGGTAGTGACCTTTCGGATAATCACTCATCAAAGCATTAAAATTAGCCGATGATTTTATAAATTGCTGCAGTTCCTTGTATTCTTCTTTTGTTAATGAGCTCTCCCAATTATTAACCAGGTTCTGAGCCAATTCAACAGATGGCAAATTTTGTTTTTTACGGCCATACCAAGTCATTGCTCCCCGGCTCAAGCAAGGAGGTTCAACACCTTTGTAAAAATAAAAAGCTGAGCCGCGAATGTAATTCAAAACTTCATCCACATTTTTCCGCTCTAATTCCTGGCTCCAGGGAGTACCATATAACCTACTCAACAAGCTTAAGGCTGGTGATGTTCCGTGGATGGGGTATCCCCAAATTAAACACTGTTTACCATGTCCCCAGCCAGCTCCATCGGCGGTAAAACCTTCAATCCAAAATGCCTCGTCATAAGTGGCCTGACTAACCGAAGACAAAGCTTTTTTGCTTACCTCAGCTAATACATCAACCATTTCAACGGAACTTAACATGATGGCACATTCATATAATGATCGATAACCCAAAGCATTACCACCTACCCACCATACGTGACCGCGGAAACGCTCAACATCAACCACATTTTTATCCGTTTCATCATTTCGAATTGGCTGAGTCCAGGCTTGCATACCAACGGTTTGAATATACTTATGCGCTTCAATGGTTGTTTCATCTTTACAATTTCCTTTCTCAACCGATTCCATATCATCGAAAAAACAGAAATAGCAATTAATAACCGCTCTTGGAATCAAAAAACACGATGAATGAAATCGGCTTCCACCTTCCATTCTACCCGTTTCGATTTTACCATAATTGATGAATGCCTTTAAGATTCGTTGCTTTAGTTCTCCATTCTTGTCATCCACTTCCTTATCTCGTATGGCCTCGGATAATCGCCATAAGCGCAGAAATGCCTTAACAGATAGTTTATCTATTTTTTTGTCAAAATCCCAATCATTATTTCCAGGTCTCTGCTTTATCTCCTGTTCCTCACTTATTAGGTCATTGAATACACCATCATCTTCAAGCAGTCGGATGCAATCCTCTAATTTATCGGCCTTTTTCTTATCTAAATCATGCAACTTAAAAGAGTTTTTAGCTAACGCTAATCGCTGTTTCTGAATGAATTGCTCTTTGTCATTTTGCCCAAAAGAGGACAGGTTTAAGATAAAAGATAAACCTAAAACACACAGTGTTAATTTCATCATCTTATTCATGGAAATTGTAAATTATAAAGAATAAGTTCCCTTTGTTGATATTTTAATTTCTCTTTTCTTCGATCCTGAAACCGTTACATTCGAATCTCCTTCAGGAAGCGTAAGCTCTCCGGATAATCCATCAATACCTATTGTAACCGGTTGTTCTGTTTCAATAAGCATATTAATACGCTTATTCAGCAAAGAAATTTTTCCGCTAACCGGATGCTCGGTATTCATAACAATACCGTTCAGATTAAGCTCAGTGGTATTTCGAAAAAACCATGTTGTAAGTTCACCGTTTTTATAATAACCATTCATTTGATCAGCCTGCCAGTCAATGGCTCCAATGAGCTTCTCATTTCTTTTAATTAGTATTTGATCACCCTTGTTTTCGAATGTCAATCCCTCAATGGACTTCTCAAAACCAAACACCTTTAATCCTGTCAGTTCCTTACCTTTAGCCGTACTCGAAATATGGTAGCCTTGTTGTACCATGCCTTCACCACTCACCTTGAAAATGTAATTATCGGAATACCACGATTCTTTAATTTGATGCTTCCAGTTTTTGCCTGATAAATCAACAACACGAAGAGGCTCTGTACCTTTTTTTGTAGATGGATTTATGCTCCAATTACCTGCACCCTCGTTGGTAAATGGATTTAAAATTCTTGTATTGATATACTCGTATGTGTCCTTCGAACCCGGTTCACTCACATAAGAGTTTAAGAGAAGTTCAACTTCAGCTTGTCTGTCATTTTCAATCGCATCTCGTAACACATAGAAGTCATCAAGAAAAATAAACTCGCGCCTCCAGTTTTTCAGACAGGTTGAGTCGTATAAGTTGGTAGGATTTAAAACCACATTAAAATAAGGTAGCTTTTCATCTACCATGTGAAATTCTGTTGTTCCCCAATTGTCTTTGTTATCCGGGAAAGAACCAAAATTCGGCCAATTTTGTCCTTCTCCCACCTGACCTTTGCCATCAACCAAAAGTACATTGTGCTCTTTCGTTGTTTTGGGCTGCGAATAACCCAGATCGACGAGATACGGCACTCCGGCTTTGTGTAACATAAACTGTCCGTCGTCAGGCGTTCCATGGCCCTGATAGTGCTGGCCTGACTTACAGGTAAAGTACTCGGCATTATTCTGCCATGATGAGCGATAAACAAAAATCCCAAGATCTTCAAAGAAGTGCCAGTTAGGTAATGTAGAAGGATCAATCGACTCTACGTTATTTCCTTTCCAAATGTATCGCCACACATCATAGGACTCATTCGACGCCGATTCTTTATTTCCGGACTTATCCCTCCATTTTTCGGTATGATAAACATCGATATCATTGGCCATCCATTTAGCAATGGGATCATTTAATACTTTGGCTAGCAATGGAAAGGTACATTTAGGATCGCCCCAGAAATCCGGATTACAGTCGGCATAACGAGCCAAGCCACCAAAGTTATCGTCACCACCAGGCAAAATTGTGTAAATGCCATAGGTTGATGTATTCTTAAACCACTCAAGATCAGAATAAGGTAAGGTGTCACTCTTATACTTATTGTTTCGCAATATCTCGAACCATTGCAAATAAGTTTTTAGCTGAAACATGAAATACGTCGCCCCTTCATCAGAAGCACCATCGGACATATAATCATTCATTACCGATGTCAGGCGTTCATATTTATGCTCCAGTGTTTTTTCCCATTTAGCTTTTATTTCGCTATCCAGATTATCAACAGTATATAATACAGCGCTAAGCCCTCCATAAGCATTCACACCGTGGTTACAGTTCATAATGTCGAAGCGCTCAGTTCTAAATCGGGCATAATCATCGTGAAAACAATCTGCTATTTGAACAAGTCGTTGCTCAATAAATTGTTTATCATCTTCCGAAAATGCGTCATACTGCATATCATAAGCTGCACATATTCCGATCAGTGCTTGTCCGACACTAAGGTCATTAATCGGTGCTTTAATTTCTTTAGCAAACCAAGCATCCCATTTAGGCCATGAGCAAAACTCAAGAATACTCTTTTTGAGGTATGGCAAATAAGGTTGAGAAGGATCAATCAGCTGAACCAAAGCTATTGCCATTAGTTTTTCACTGGCATTGTGCAGTTTTTTTGAATTCAACTCTATAAAGCTAACACTTTCCGATGTGGACTTACTAATTGACAAAAGACTCTCCCACTCTTCTTTGTGCGTAGTCAATCGTTGCTTAGTTAACTGTTCTACCTCCGATGCCTGGAAAAACAATCGTGGATGATTGCTCTCTTGTGTTTTTTGGCATCCTGATAGGATAAATCCTAAAAGTGCTATTGTTAAGATGATATAATCTGAGCTCCTTTTCATTTCTAAAACCTTTCCTGTTTACCCTTATTTGTATTACTTATTTGACTACTCTTCCCACTTTAATTGTGTTGAAAAACTGTCACTATTTTTGTTATCGTTAATGATTACTTCAATTGTATATGCTTCTGATTTTTTTAATGCTTGCTTTAATTTTAACGACACTGTTGTTTTCTCAAAAGCTTCTAATGGTCTTACTTTGCCTGTGGCAATTGTCTTTGATTCGCCATTTACCTGCATTTTGATTTTAATTGAAGAAGCATCGGACCGGACTTGTCCAAAATTTTGCACTTCAACTTGTGCAATCGATTGTCCTTTTGAAGCCTTAATGACTGGTCTTTTAGCAGATAAAATTGCCTCGTTATAAACTACTCCCGGTAAACGGCAATAAGCGAAAAGCAATTGTCCGGAATTAGTTTTACCTAAAAGCTTACCAGCAAAATTGTCAGCTGTCAGCCCGTTTCCTTTTCCTTCAAAAATCAGTATGAGATCCTTTCCTTCTTTGCGTGAGTCTATCAGTTTTGCTCCTCTACCGTAGTTGACTTTCTCAGAAGCACCAAACCTTAGAGAGTTTAAGTCAATATCATTATGAGGATTGAAGTCATCTTCGGCGAATATTTTTATCTCTATTGTTTTTGTTTTCGAAGTAATTGGGCGTTTATTTTTAACTTCCATCAAACGCCCCACAGTTAATGGAACAATTAAATGTTTTGAGCTATGATTATCATAGGCTAAATCGTTCCACTTAATTGTATCAATAACGGCAAAATGGGCTTGTGTCGCCCGTCCGTATTTATCTTGCAAAACTCTTAATCGTTCGTACTTAAACCAGTCTTCTTTTCGCCCATCCTCATAAACAGCAATTCCGGGTAAATAGGCTTCACCCGGTTCCACTTTCCAATGCACGCCATCTTTAGACCTTAAAAACCAGGCGATACGGCCCAGCCAATCATTTACAACGAGGTGGTATTGAACATTGGTTCGCCATACCAGCGGATCTTCAAACTTTCCTTCTACCGGGGGATACACACGCTTATCTGTAACCTGGCAATACGTCGAATCACCAGTTTCACTGAACCAAATCCCTCCACCTCTGCACACTCCAAGGTAAGAGCCGTCTTCGCGTTGCACAAAAGTGAAATTTGATAAGCCTTCTATTATTTCTCTGTCTCTGGCATCAAACTCAAAATTACTTCGCTTCCAGGGCCCATTAATGTTATCGCTTACGTAACGCCCTTTGATCACATACAAAATATACTTGCCCTCACTGGTTTTGTAAATGGTAGGGTTATGTCCCGGACCTATTGAACGACGAACTTTATATGGCCCCATTGGCGCATCGGCTATGGCATGAAAAACTGTTGACTTATGCCAGAACATATGTCCTTTTGGCGAGTTCTCGGGCCATCCACATACAAATAAGTGGTACCGGCCGTCATCTCCTAAAATGGCGTTGCCACCCCAATAGGAATTGATATTATCTTCCAAACCATTATCTGAGTATCGGGGACTAACGGTTTTAGTCCCCCATACATCATGATTTAATTCTCCTATAACTGGTATCGGCTTAAACCGATCCATAAAACGCCCGCCATAAACCAACGAATCCCATTTTGCAGGTCTGTGCCGTTCGGTAATCTGAGCTGTTAAACTCATAATTGAAGCAAAAACTAAGCTCGTTAGTATGAGAATTCTATTAGTATTCATTCTGTATTTATAAAGGCGTTTCAATAATCTTATTTACACTCTTTGTATCTATCCAAAGCTTCCAGGAAATAATAATCTGCATAAGCTAAAGGCACATCAATTTCACCATTATGCGGAAAACTTCCAACGCTGTGATCAAGAATAAAGTATTGGTTATTCTCCCGTGCCTTGTAATTCTCCGAAAGCGAAAACAACATCTTTTCAGCACTAACCTGATAATATGAGTTGGCTGTAATTCTGGCTAATTCAAACAAAGCAGAAGAAGTAATGGCAGCTGCCGAAGCATCTCGTGCACCAATTAATTTATGATTCGGATCGTAATCCCACTCGGCCTTAAAACCTTTATCAAATACATTATAATCCCAATAAGGCACTAAATCTTCAGGCATATTTGGATGTTCAATGATGTACTTCGCAATGTTTTCAGCAAAATCCAAGAACTGCTTGTCGTTTGTGTATCGATAACACAACACATAACCATACAGCCCCCAGGCCTGTCCGCGCGACCAGGCTGAATTATCTGCAAAACCCTGGCAGGTAGCCTTATCCTTCACTGCCCCTGTATTTTCATCATAATCTACGACATGAACACATGAGTAATCAGGTCTGTAATGATTTTTCATAGTGGTTAAGGCATGCTGAGTGGCAATCTTTGAATACCTTTCATCGCCACTGATGATGCTTGCTTCATATAGCAATTCCAGGTTCATCATGTTATCTATAATCACAGGGAAGAACCACTCTGTTTTACCATCCCAGGCTTTTCGGTAGTTCCATGATTCGATACACTTAGTGGTATCATTGTATCGTTCACATAAAGACTTTGCTGTTTGAACAACAACAGGAGCATACTCTTTAATGCCTGCAAAACGATATCCTAATCCATAGCTATCTCCAATCATAAAACCAACATCATGGTTCCCACTCCAGTACTGGATGGTATCCAATACTTCAGTTCTTGTGATGGCTTCATTTTTCCACTTCTCATCGCCGGTTAATTTATACATGTACCAAAGGTTACCTGCAAAAAATCCACTTGTCCAGTTATAAATGTTAACTTCTTTTAAGCTGCCATCCGATTCAATGGTTCTTGGAATACGGTTAATATCCTTCGAAACACGCAATGTATTTGCAATTTGCTTTTCTGCGAAAACAATATTGTCGTTAATAAATGCCTCTTTATTGTTTCCACACCCTACAATTAGTGCCACTAAAGCAACACCAGTTACAATCCTTTTTAAGTTCATTTTGCTTTACTAATTTTTATTTAATCGTAATTCAATCACTTTACCATCAATGCACTCAAACTGCATTTTCGTTTTCCCATTCAGGTGTTTCATCTTCACCTGATTACTCTTGTCATCAGATATCCATTTACCTTTGAGATCAACCTCCAAAGTAACCGGAATACTTCCTTTATTATCACAATACTTATCGCTGCCAAGGTTGATATTGGGATAACAAACCGAAAAGTTTAATGCGTCTTCTGATTCTTTTATCATTATAAGACATTCATGACTCACCTGCTTTACCAAAGTGTGCTTTACAGCTCCCGGCTCAAATAAAACCAATCCAGTTATTCCTGTTTGTTTATCTTCAACGATATGTGCGTTTTTATTCTGCTGTAATACACGATAATTTGGTTGATAGCCAGACAATGCGCCATTTACAACAATTGCATACTCATAGGCCTCACCTTGAGGTGCTTTACCATGATCTATCCATGCTGTTGCAAAAATCCCCTTTGTATCCCGCTCTGACTTATTGTGCTTAGAATGTTGCAAACTTCTTGTTGTTTTTATATGCTGACCTCGAGGCAGGAAATACTTATTCTGCTTATTATCAATCAGTTCATGCGACTGCTTAGCATCGAGAGCGAAATCATAAAAACCAGTTACTTCCTTACCATCAATTTGCAAGATTGAGTCCTGCCCAGCCTCTAATTGAAATAAGGTTGTTTCGGTTTTGTATTCTTTATTACTGTTTTCAATATCACTTCCCAGGCATATTATCACATCATCGAAACAGAAAACGGATTTTCTCGCTCTATGATCGGGAGTGAAATTTTCTTTTTGTATGTTCTCATGAAGCTTCATACCAAAAATCCCATTCATGTCATTTAGCGATGAACTCCCACAAAAAGTCTCATCAGTTGTTGACATCATTATCCGGGTTGGACAATATAGTTTTGATAAAGGCAAGTGAATGGCCGTGATTCCCGGAAAACGATTCCAGTCCCATCCATCCTGAACAAACCCGCTGCTTTTGGAACCAATAGGATTTCCAGTGTTGTTAATCTGAACGGTTCCATAACTCATATACCGGCCCCATCGGTTATCGTTCTGATAGATTTCGCCAGAACGAACAAACTTCGAATACCCTCTGACACTCACCAACCAATCTGCCCTGCGGTGCAAACCAAGCGATCCATAGTTGGCAACCCGAAAACCATTCAAATCGGTTTGGGGCTTAATGCCCATATTTTTAAATAAATTATACTCCTTATTTAATGGGCTTGCCAATCGCATATAAGCGGCTGCCAAATCGTTATCTATTTCGCCGTTCATTTTTATCTGAGCAAGGTAGGCCATGCCCTGTATAAAACCGTTACTCAACTTCCCACTAAAAGGGTGCCTCCCTGCCAATGTCAATGGCCAGTCGTATTTATTGGAAAGATTGCACATCAGCAAAAAGGCCTGCGATAAGTTCATCATTGCCTGTTCGCCTACTTGAAAAGGCGTATCAGAAATGGCATATATCACTGGTGAGATGCCCGTGAGCGAACCGATTGCATAGGCCGGATAAATAATGGCATGATGAAACAGTGAGCCATCAGGTTTAATGCCCCCAACAGTACCCGACACATGCTGAAGTGTATTATCGAGTAATCGAGAGTAAGCCTTCATCTCACGTACTTTCTCAGCCGAATCTTCCATTAATAATACGGCAATTAAACGCCCCATTACTTTTGTGTTCCATAAATCGGCTACCCCCTGAAATTCATCAACTTTCTTATCAATTCGGCATTCAGCATTTCCATACCAGTAATGTAACATTCGTGCGGCTGTTTTTAAACGCCCATTAGCTTTTAGCTCATCACGCATAATGAAAAAGGCCTTGGGGATAAACATCATTTGGTATCCGTAATGATGTTGTGTACCTGTACCACTGCCAAAGTCATAGCCCTGATCGATGAAATAGTCAAATAGATCAAAGAACATTTCCTTGCATTCATCATCGCCAGCTAAAACATAGCCTCTGGCCAATCCATAAAAGACCCTTTCAAGGATCATTGGCTTAAGGTCGTTCAATAGTGGATTAAATTCATCGGAAGAAACAATGGGGCGACCTGACATACTACCATCCGCATGTTTATAGATGAGAAAGTCATTATACTTATCCTTAAAATTCCAGTTTTCGTCGGCTGATGGCACTGAACCACTAATCATTTTGGAAACACGATCCTCAATAATTCTAAAAGCCTTCTTTTGCTCTTCTGTGATGGATGCTTCCAAAGCAATATCGTGTTCGTAGGTTGTTTCCCAATACCACTGCCCTCCCCAATGATTATGATTCACCATGGGATTAATAAAAGGCAACTGCTTATCGGGTGTACTTCTTCCATGTATTGGATGGCCATTAAAACTAATTCGATCAATTATTATGGTTCCTGTATCTTTTGTGTTTGGTGCATTAATTCGCATAAAGTCAAGAGACGCAACATCCTTTACCTTATCCATTTCAGAGAATCGGACCCAACAAGCTCTCCAACCCGTAAAATCCATGTAGTACTTAAACGAATAGGCGACTTCATTATTTGAACCAAATTCAATCCTTATATAATCGTCTGCCACCTCTGTGTTATAAATCCAGCACATCAGACCACCTTTGCCATCTTTTAAATTGAAGCTGTTGTTGATATTTAGTGGCTTTTTAACTTCAATGTGCGTTCCTTTTCTCCAATTCCACTGAATGGCCCCCTGACCAACTTTGTAACGCTTCGTTGTGCAAGTTAAGCCCTCTCCATACCAGTTTTCAGGAACTCCATTATCCAAATTCCAATAGTCCGTTGGAGAACCACCTCTTACCTGGGCATATCCACTATTTAATAGTCCTAGTAATAGAGCTAAACTAAAAATAGCTTTTTTATATCCCTGATTCATTTTCATATTAAACCGCATTTGTAATTTTACTTTGACCGATCTGTATTGACCACGATATAATCCTGTCCTTTCTCAGTTTGTAAATCGTATTCATAGAATCCATATCCCTTACAATCTGATTCCTTCAACTCATTTACGCTAAAAGGTTCTTTTATTTCTGGCAATTCAAACAAGCTATTTTGATTTTCTCCTTCTGCTACTTTAAGGTTATCAGAATTAATTGGAAACCAGGACCTGATGCGACAGTTACCTCCTATGGTAGAAGTAATTTTTAAATCTGTTATTTGACCATTCTCCCAGGTACAGTCTACCTCAAAACCTCCGCGTGCTCTCAAACCTTTGAACTTACCCTTTTGCCATGCCCCAGGCAATGCCGGTAAGAGGTGAATGGCACCATCGTGACTTTGCAATAACATTTCGGCAATGGCTGCTGTACAGCCAAAATTACCATCAATTTGAAATGGAGGATAGATATTAAAGAAATTATGAGATGTTCCGTTTACATTCCCCTGTACATCTTTGCGATATGGTACCATCATGTTATCGATTAATCCCAGAGCAGTATCACCTTCATAAAGTCTGGCCCACAAACCCATTTGCCAGGCAATGGACCACCCAATGGTATTCTCACCACGAGCCGTTAAGCCAGTGCGAGCTGCTTTGGATAAATGAGGCGTTCTTAATGGTGAAATCTGGTTGGAAGGGAACATTCCGTACAAATGAGATAAATGGCGGTGCTTGTCCTCTTTACGATCAAAATCCTGAAACCATTCCTGCAACTGTCCCCATTTTCCAATTTTCATTGGAGGTAACTGTGCGATTAAGTTATTTAAAGAATCAGCAAATATTTCATCCTGACCTAACACCTTAGAACTGTTAACAACATTCGTGAACACATCAAAAACAAGCTGATTGTCCATCGTTGTTCCATACGAAATAGATGTATTTTTCTTATACTCGTTTTCTGGCGACATAGACGGAGTAATCACCAGATATCCATTAACAGGTTCTTTCACCAAAACATCTTTGCAGAATAAAGCTGCTCCTTTAAGAATTGGATAATTAACAGCTAAAAACTGTTTATCACCTGTATAAAGATAATGCTGCCAAATATGCTGACTTAACCAGGCTCCGCCCATTGGCCATAGGCCATAATAGGCGCCATCAATAGGTCCGGTGGCTCTCCATAGGTCGGTATTGTGATGATTGTTCCATCCACGGGCTCCATACATAATCGATGCACTCTCTTGTCCTGTTATTGATAAATCGTGAAGCATATCAAATAACGGGGCATGCAATTCACTTAGGTTGGTGACTTCTGCAGGCCAGTAATTCATTTCGGTATTAATATTTACAGTATACTTGCTATCCCACCGTGGTTTATCGGTATTATTCCAAATACCTTGTAAGTTAGCCGGCTGGGTACCAGGCTGAGAACTCGATATTAGCAAGTAACGACCAAATTGAAAATAAAGCGAAACCAACTGTGGATCGTTTCCTTCTTTGAATTGAGCAATTCTTACATCAGTAGGATTTTTTACAGAATCCGTTTGACCAACATTTAAGCTAACTCTATTAAATAAATTGCTGTAGTGCTGAATGTGCTCAGACTTTGCAGTTTTAAAACTCTTCTCTGCAGCTCTTTTTAGCTTATTTAATGCAACTTCATCTGGATCTTCAGAGATATCTGCAAAGTTTTTAAAGTTGGTGCCAATGGATAAATAGATGGTTGCTTCATCGACATTTTTAAGTTGTAGTGTTGAATCTGTGGATATTAATTCTCCGCCTTTAGTTTTGGGGTATACAACCGTTGTGTATTTTACATTTCCTTTTTTGTTTTCATGATCGCCTGATTGACCTCTTAAGTATAACTTGTAATCATTCACTGAAACCTGATTGGCCAGCAAGCTATTTAAACTTAGCGTACAATTAATTTGTTTGGGTTTGTTAGCTGTTAATTTAATAATCAGGACATCGTCGTTATATGAAGTCAAATATTCACGATTGTAAGTTGTTCCTTCACTGGTATAACTTACTTTGGAAATGGCCGTTTCCAAATCAAGCGATCGCTTATAGTTTGTTACCTCCTGTTGGGGAAATTGAAGGAACAAACTTCCCGCAGTTTGATAACACATGCCATAGTTATTATTAGGGGTACTGTGAAATGGCATTTCTTTATCAGCTAACTCTTGTGCCTCTTCATACTTACCTTCAAAAAGCAGTTCTCTTATCTTAGGAAAAACGTCTTTAAGCTTTGGTGTCACATTGTTTCCTGGTTCGCCAGCCCAAATTGTTTCTTCATTCAGTTGTATTTGATCTGTCATTGGATCTCCATAAACCATGGCTCCAATTCGTCCATTCCCAAGAGGAAGGGCATTTACCCATTCGGTGGCCGGCTCATCGTACCACATTTCGTTAAGATTAACCTTTTGTGAGGGTGTATCTTTACAAGCTATTAAAAGACTAACAAGTAATAAACTGACAAAGATTTTTTTCATTGATTCTTTTATATGCTCTGGTGTGGAACCAAATCCAAACCTGAATTGAAAACTATTATTCTACGAATTGAAGTTAATTCAACTCAATTTTAAATACGGTTGCAATATTATCCATCTCGCAATCCGGAACTTCGAGCATAAAATTTCGAATAGCCATTCGCCATTTAGCTTCAGTTCCAGAGCCCATAACTGTTATTTTCTTGATGCCATCAGCCGGAAAGAAATCGTGTTTAGCCAAATATCTTATCTCAATTTCACTGCCTACTTCAGGTTTACCAAGCATAAACAGATACAAGGTTTTTCCATCTTTAGATTGTGAGAAGCGACCGTCTTTTGCTGTATACTCAACTGTAGCCGACTGACCACCAAAATGACCATCTTTTGCTTTAGCATTTCCAAAACCATAGAAATCGAAAGGACGGGTTTCGTAAACAGCTTCTTCATGCTTTTTCATCCATCTACCTATTTCCTTTAAAATATCGCGTTGTTCCTGGTTTATAATGCCGTTGGCCATTGGCGAGACGTTTAAAAGAACAATTCCATTCTTACTCCAAACATCAATCATGTTGCGAACAACCATATCAGCAGGCTTGTACTTTTGACCTTCGGTGTAGCACCAGGTCGTGGTACTTAAAGTAACGTCGGTTAACCAAAGTGATTCCGATAAATCTTTCTTACCTCCTTGCTCAATGTCTAATACACCTATGCCTTTGGGTAAGTCATTTTGCTTATAAGCAATGGTCACTTGCTGGTTCTTCTTTTTTGCTTCATTAAGGTAATAAACCACATACTTCTGGCGGTATTGCTCCGGAATCAGGTTTAACCATGAGTCAAACCACATCATATCTGGCGAATACTGATCGATAACTTCCTTTAGTTGATCGAACCAATATTGATCAAAGGCCTCTTCAGATAGGTTACCATAAAACTTCGCTGTATCGGGATGCGTTGATGATGTTGCACATTGCGGATGATAAGCAAAGTGACTATTGTAATTAACCCACTTAGACGAGTCACCTTCATGACGTTGGCGTAAACGCGCATGGTGAAACGAGGTAAAAAATTTCATCCCGCGTTTCTTAATCGATTTTTCCAATTCACCGGTTATATCCGTTTTTGGCCCTTTATCAGCAGCATTCCATGGGTTCACTTTACTGTTCCACATGGCAAAACCATCGTGGTGCTGTGCACAAGGTCCGGCAAACTTAGCGCCGGCATCTTTAAATAATTGTGCCCAATCATCCGCATCAAAATGCTCACCTGTTAACATTGGAATAAAATCGTGATAATTGAATTCCGATGGTTTACCATATCGTTTCGTATGAGACCGAATCACACCATTGTTATTATCCTGATACAAAAAGAAAGGATACCAGGCTCCACCCCTTGCCGGCACAGAATATAATCCCCAATGGAAATAGATGCCTAACTTGGCATCTTTAAACCATTCAGGATCGGCTTTATGCTGAGCTAATGATGCCCAATTCGCCTCGTATTTTTTAGCTATAGTACTTTCTCTCTTCTGCTGACAAGAGAAAAAAGATATAAGCATTAAACCAACTATTATCTTATTCGATAAAAATTTCATTCTTTAATTATTTCTCTAGTTATAGTTAAGATAGTCTTGCCCTATCTTTTTAGTGTACCACACATCCTCTGTTTCCTTCAGAAGCTTAACCAATCCGGTTTGTAAAGTCTTTAGTAACTCAGCTGGTACCTCTTCGTCTGTAATTCGATTAATCTGATAAGGATCTTTAATATTATCGTACACAAACGATTCAACGATTTTGCCTTTCTCTTCTACAACAACATAGGTGTAATCGCCAGTATAAATACCTCGTTTATTATAGCCAATATATAGCGCTCCATTGGGTCGTTTAACTTTATTGGATCCGGCATCAACTAATAGTGACGAATAATCGACTCCTTGAACACTAGTTGGAATATCCTTTTCCATTCCTGCCAAGCCTAAAATTGTTGGCATTACATCCGGTACACTTAAGATCAGGTCATCAATGCGGTGTTTTAACTTATCGCCCCATTTTATAATGAAAGGAATATTGAAGGACTCAAATTCAGGTACATTCTTACCATTTCCTTTACTTCTGCCATCCGTTGCATGACTTCCCAACATCTCACCATGATCGGAAGAAAACACAACAATGGTATTATCATCCAGTCCCAGTTCGCTAATCTTATCCAAAACCAAACCAATGTAGTAATCAGTGGCGCTCACATTGGCAAAGTAATATGGTGCGTGTGCTCCCGACAGCGTATCAGCATTCTCTCTAACTAACAGGCCATCCATATCCACTTTACCTCCATTTGTATATTGATCGAAGAACTCCATTTTAGTGTGTTCTTCTGTCCATGGATTATGCGGAGGATTTAACGACCAGGTGATAAAAAATGGTTTTGATTTATCACGCTGTCCATGCGTATTATCAAGGTATTTTAGAATAACCTCAGCTTCCGACTCGGCATTAAAACGCTTTGGAAAATTTCGCTCTCCATCCTTTTTACCATTATTCACCACAGGATCGCTTGAATAGCACATAGGATTCATATGACTATCTTTAATATTTTGATAGAAATAGGTGAATCCATGTCTGTCTTTTCCGGGTGGAACATAAGTGTCGTAGGCGTTGATAAAATGGCCACCTGGTTCTTCGGTAGTACCATGGTAAGTACCATTCTTATCAAACAAAGGTTCGGTTCTTTGCCAATGACATTTACCAATGTAAGCTGCTTCATAGCCTTTTTTCACCAATACATCACTGATACACTCAGCATCTGTTTTAAGCTGCTCCGTTCTTGTTTTATGGCAATTGGCTGCAACCCCATTTTTACTTGGGTACATACCCGATAAAAGCATGGCTCGATAAGGACTGCATAAAGGGAAGTTACTAATTGATCGTGAAAACACGATGCCATTACTGGCAAACTTATCAATGGCAGGCGTTTTAACCGGGTCAGGCTCTCCCTGCAGGTGTTTTGCATTATCACCCTGTGACCAAAACCCTAAACTTGTTTGACGAAGCTGATCTGGGAATATTAAAATAATGTTTGGCTTATTTTGTATTGCTTTATCAGCCTTTTTACACCCTATAGCTGATATTAAGGTAACAAATACAAGTAATGTATACTTTGAAAAGAACTTGTTCATGTGTTTACTTTTATCCTTAATTTCTATTTAATCATTCCTAAAATCTATCAACTTCATAATTATCTTCTCCAAAAAAGTATCGAATAATTATTAAAGACCACTCCCTTATTCTTTAAAAACTAAGTCGATACACCGTCATATGCAATACCACCTTTTCCTATTTGCATAAAATCTGACAGCATATCGAACTTAATCAGGTTAGTTTTCATGGAAGGGGGTACTATAAAATTCTTATCTTTTGATTACATGTGATATTCTCTGAGCTGTTGCCAACCATAATTTCAAATTCTCCACTCTCAACAACTTTCTCTAAATCTTTATCATACAGATATAGCTCATTAACAGGAACCCTTAACTCTACAGATTGGGTTACACCTTTGGCAACTTTTACCTTTTTAAAACCTTTTAATTCCATTACCGGTGTTGTTACAGAACTAAACAGATCATTTACATATAACTGTACAACTTCAGCTCCATCTTTATCACCTGTGTTCTTCAGGTCAACTGTTACTGTAATTGTATCGTCCTTTGCATACTTTTGCTTGTCTAGTTTCATGTTCTTAATTTCAAAAGAGGTATAACTTAGACCGAAACCAAATGGATACAATGCTTTGGGCGATGAGAAAACATAATCTCTACCAGGCTTTTCAGGCGTACCAGGCTTGTGATAATACCCATGACCTGAAGGCTTATAATTGTAACTTGAAGGACAATGGCCAGCACTACGTGGGAATGTTACAGGTAACTTACCAGATGGATTTATTTTTCCAAATAACATATCCGCAACAGCTTCACCACCCATTTCTCCAGGATACCAAGCCTCTACAATTGCATCAACATTATCTTTCATCCATGGAATGCTGTAAGCACGCCCGTTTAACATCACTACAATAACAGGTTTCCCTGTTGCATGGATTGCCTTCACTAAGTCTAATTGAATACCCGGCAAAGACAGATCAGCTCTATCAAAACCTTCACCACAGGTATTGATATCACCAGTACCACCTCCCCAGCCTATTCCTGAAAGAATGGCCGAAGTACCACCAACCACTACAACGGCAACATCGGCTTTTTGGGCATTTTCAACGGCCGCTTGAATTCCTGAACGATCCAGTTTAGTAATATCACAACCTTCGGTGTACAACACATCATTTTTGTTTATGACTTGCCTGATTCCTTCAAGTACTGTAATACCATCCTCTTTTCGTTTCGAATAACTATAATCACCAAATTGAACCCGATCAGCATTCGGACCACATACTGCCACGCGCAGCTTCTTATTACTCAAAGGCAAGGTATTATTCTCATTCTTCAATAAAACAATTGACTCATCAGCAATCTTCTTAGCCAAGGCTATGTGCTCTTTATTATTAATAACCGACTTTACCTTTTTCTCATTCACATATGGATTTTCGAATAAGCCTGCTTTAAACTTAGCGCGCAAGATTCGTTTCACAGCCTGGTCTATAACAGCCTCATCCAGACTATTTTCCTCCACTAATTCCTGAAGGTATCCATAACACTTATCAGAAGGCGCTTCTAAATCAACCCCTGCTTTAATACTCTGAAGAGCTGCATCTTTGTTTGTTTCTGCTACTTTCTGAAAATATTGCATCATCGAAATACCTTCATAATCAGAAAAAACAAATCCATCAAAATTCCATGTCTTTCTTAAGATATCATATAAAAGATAACTGTTCTTGTGAGCTGGAACACCATCCAATTCATTATATGAAGGCATGATGGCTGAAACATTGGCTTCTTTTACTGCTGCTTCAAATGGAACAAGGTGCAACGACCACAATTCTCGCTTACCAATAGGTGCAGGTCCCAAATTGATTCCGGCAACCGGTACACTGTAAGCAGCAAAGTGTTTGGCCATACACATTACGTTCTCATTTTCGATTTTGCCGCTTTTGCCCTGCATTCCGTTAATATAGGCCACACCCATACGTGAAGTCAGGAAAGGATCCTCTCCGTATGTTTCTTCAACGCGTCCGAAACGCTGGTCGCGAGCCAAATCAAGAACAGGCGCTAAGGCTTGTTTGACACCAACAGAACTAGCTTCTTTGGCAATGGCTATTCCCATTTCTTCAATTAATTCAGGATTCCAAGTCGAACCCATACCAATGGCTTGCGGAAAAACAGTAGACCCAACAGCCAAGTGCCCATGTAATGTTTCAGCAATTAACAGTCCTGGTATACCCAATCGAGTTTCTTCAACTAAGTAGTTTTGTGCTTCATTGTATACGCGAGCAATATCTTCTGTATAGATAAACGGACTTTCGATGGTTCCGGCGCCTTTATTACCGAAAATTCTTTCAAGGGTTCCATCCTCAAACTTCCCATCTACTAATTGTCTCGACAAATTACATTGCCTGAGCTGTCCAACCTTTTCTTCAAGAGTCATTCGGGCAATTAAATCATCAACTCTTTCTTCAATTGAAAGATTACTATTTTGATAAGGATATTTACTTTGTACATTTAGCTGAATACAGCAAATCAGAAATATGATTCCTCCTATAAATTTGTTCATCTTTATTAGTTTATATATCCAATACATATTTGAATGCTAAATTAAATTTATGCTTCTCTTAAGGGTATCACAATCATTCAAAACTCGTAAAAAATCGTACAATGCCCACGTATTAAGGCGCACAAGGAAACGATCACTGATAAAAAAGGTGATTTCAAATACCCAAAATCATATCAAAAACAACCTGGATAATCTCAATTGTGAAGAAATTATCGAAATAAGGCTGTTCTATTGGGAATTAGTTCTTTCTATTATTTTAAGGGTTCAATTATATAACAAAACAACCCTTCCAAGCAATTTTTGGAAAGGTTGTCTCTAATCTAATTAATAAATCCAAACAGTCAATCTGTCAACCTAAAGTTGATCAGGTTTGTAATAAATTCTATTCTTACCACCCAGTTTTTTGGTCGAGCATATTATTTATTTCTACTTCTTGCAATGGATATGGTAATGTCAAGTGCTTGGCAGGATCAAAATTATTACCTGAGCGTAAATACGAAGCATGTTGCTCATTATTTGCTTTGAAAGCCGGATCACCTTTAATGATCTCATTGCTTTCCTGTAACTTCTCACCTAATAATCCCCATCGGATTAAATCTTGCTTTCTCAATCCTTCAAAACACAACTCCCTTGCCCTTTCATCAACTAATTCTTTAAAGAAAGCATCTGAGTCGGCAACTACAGCAGGTTTTTCATCCTCCAATTTGCTTAAACCGGCTCTTTCTCTCACCTCATTTATACAAGCAATGGCTTTCGCACTAGGTGCACTACTTAATGCATTATCGGCTTCTGCGTACATTAATAAAACATCGGCATAGCGTAAAACTGGAAAGTTAACAGATGTAAAGTTCTGAGTTAAGGTTGGACTTAATTCCAAAACAACATATGGCTCTGCAACTCCATCCACTAAATCATTGTCAAGGTCTTCCCAGTTTAATGGTTCCCATCGACGAAACTTAGCTGGACAATATTGGGCAGCCATCGCGTTAGGTACTCGCTTAACATCTCCTTTGTTTGTATAATGATACGTAGCAATATTCCACGCCAAGCGCTCATCTTCGTTATCATACAAACTCTCTAATGCTGGTGAAACATTTTCGAAGGCATAGGCAGATGGATAGCCATTTTGTCCACCACCATATGAAAAAGCCACTCCATTGATTGCACCAATTCGTCCATGTGTCTCCAGTCCTAAATCTCGTAAATAAGCAAACGAAATTTCAAATATAGATTCATTTAAATCATACTTATTTTGCACATAACTTAAGAAGTGAGTGCGATAGCCACCTCCTTCAGCTGAAGCCTGTGTTAAACCATGAAATCCGTCTTCCATAATTATCTCACACTCATGTTTGGCTTCTTCGTAATGATCTTCATTCAACGGATAACCAGACATACGTAAATAAACACGTGCCAACAAACCATGAGCTGCCATATTACTGGCACGTCCCTTGATATATTTGCTATCAGATGGATGATACAAATTATCTGCAGCAAACGAAAAATCTTTCACTACCTGTTCGTAAATTGTTTTAGCTGGCGAGGCTGCAAAATTATTAGCATTTTGATCCTTAGTAAAATCTAAGCGCAGTGGCACATCACCATACCAATTGGTAAGGTGAAAATAACATAAGCCTCTAATAAATTTAGCTTCTCCCAATAAACGATTATAATCTTCTTCTTCAAAAGCATCTTTTTGAATCTTGGCCATAAACATATTCGTCATATTTATACACGAATACAAAGTAGTCCACAATTCCTTAACATACTTATCAGCCGAAGTATGTCTGTACAATGCTACGGTCCAGGCTTCATTCCATCGTTTCCCATAGTACCCCTCATCGGTACCAGCTTCCATTAATATCGAAAATGCCTGTCCATAAACTTTATCACTTGCCAAATAGGAGTACATACCTGCCAATGCAATATTTGCTTCTTGTTCTGTTTTATAGAAGTCATTTACCTCCCAGCTTGATTTAGGTTTCACCTCAATCTCAGTACAAGCGCTTATAAAGCTACCCGTTATTAGCGTTACAATGAATATCTTAAATATATTTTTCATGATCATCCTTCAATTAAAATGTTAATTCAATACTACCTGAAAGTGTTACACTTTGTGGATATGCTGAATAGTCTAATTTAGGTGTTAAAGCACCATAGCGCCCAACTGACACATCTGGATCATAACCAGAGTAATTTGTCCATGTATATAGGTTCTGTGCCGAGAATGATAAACGACATCTCTGAATGTTAATTCTTTCCAATAATGTTTTAGGTAAGTTATAACCAAACGAAATTGTTTTTAACTTCAAATACGAACCATCTTCAATATAACGATCATCCACCTGGTTTCCTTTTGGAGGTGCACCATATACTGTATTGTACAAGATAGTACCAACATTAGTATCTGTATTGAATGGAGTCCATGAATCTGCTCTATCAGGGAACCCACTTTGTGGTCTTGCACCAGGCACATCAAACACAACCTTATTAGCATTTAGTATATCAAATCCATATGACCATTGGAAGAAAACCTGCAAATCAAAATTCTTGTATTTAAAATCGTTAGTAAATCCACCAAAATGATCTGGATGCGGATCTCCAATAACCACTCGATCTTCCTGATTAACTGTACCATCACCATTCTGATCTACAAAACGAACACTACCTGGTCCAACTGGTAAAGCCCCATTATCGGGTATTCCTTCTTTCAACACATAAGTTTGTGAAGCATTATCCCAATTAAAATCATCGACCTGATAAATACCATCATACTTTAATCCATACATCATACCAACGGGCTGCCCAACTTCTGTAATATATTGATATTCGGAATAGCCATTAAGCCAATTTGGGTTAGTATAAATTGCTTCTTGTCCGTCATTCAATTTTACAGTCTTATTCTTATTGAACGAAATATTAAAGTTTGTTTTCCACTCAAAATCACGTCGCTTAATATTAACCGTATTAATAGCAATTTCTAATCCTTGATTCTGTACTTGTCCAATATTTTGCTGCACTTTATCAAAACCTGTACTTAGAGCCATCTCTGCATCAAGTAATAGGTCTTTAGTATTCTTAACGTAGTAATTAACATCACCACTTATCCTCTGACTAAGGAAACCAAAGTCCAATCCAACATTAATTTGTTCTGTTGTCTCCCAGCGTAAATCAGGTACACCAAGATTCGTTTGATAAGCACCAGGTGCAAAACTCTCTCCGTCGCCCCACACAAATCCACTTCTATAATCAATTCCTAGCAGGTTAAATGCGTCATAATCACCAATTCGATTATTACCTGTTAATCCCCAACCTGTGCGCAATTTCAGGTTCGAGAAAACATTAAGGTCTTTAATAAAAGACTCTTCCATAATTCTCCAACCGAATGAGAAAGAAGGGAAATAACCCCACTGGTTTTCTTTTCGGAATTTGGATGATGCATCGGCCCTGAAGTTAGCTGTCATTAAATAACGATCGGCAAACGAATAATGCACTTTTCCAAAGTACGAAATCAATTGGTTTTCGTTAAAACTCGTTCTTGGAATAGATGGCGACACGCCGATTCCAATATTATCTATACCGAAAGCGTCTGTTGGAATTTCTGAATTCTGCATCCAGCCGTACTCCTGAGTCCTTGATTGTGCTTCAAAACCTCCTAACAACTGATACTTATGCTTTCTCACCTTCTTATCATACACTAATGTATTAGAAGTAGATAAGTTTTCGTATTTGCGATTCGTTACGGTTCCTTTTATATGCCCATTGCCTCTTGAACCTTGCAAGGTATTAGCTCCATAGAATACCGATTCTTTACGAATGTCAGTCTGGTAATTGGCATTTAAACGTAAAGTTAATCCTTGCAATATTTTGTAGTTTAATCCAAGACCACCTCGTACAACATCTTGCTTTCTTTGTCTATCAGTACCATTTAAATTTTTAACCGGGTTAAAAAGGTACTTGTAACTAGGATCCAAAGGGTCGTAACCACCTTCTTCTCTTCCGTCGTTATTTATTGGCTCAACCGGACGAAATTGAATGGCATCACGGATAACACTTGTATAACTGTTACCTGAGATATTAATACCTGAACGCTTAATTCTTGAATACTGAATATTACCATTAAAACTTAATTTCTTATTTACCTTATGCGTAAATCTTAAGTTATTAATAATCTTATTAAAACCAGTATTGATTAAGGTACCTTCCTGTTTAAGGTACTCACCTCCATAATAGATGGTCGACTTTTCATTACCTCCACTGATGGTGAAATTATAATTCTGTAGCATGGCTTGTCGGAAGATCTCGTCTTGCCAGCTCGTACCTTTTTCATTAATATACAATTCAGGATCGACCCACTGTGTTAAAAACGACTTCACGTAACTACCCGGAACATAGCCATCTTTTGCATAGGCGACATTTTTCTGATATTTTGCGTACTCATAAGGGCTTAATACTTCCAAACGATTTGGAACATATTGCACACCAAATGTACCACTTACACTAATGTCCGTTTTACCATCGCTTCGCCCCTTTTTTGTAGTAATAATTATTACACCATTTGCACCTCTTGAACCATAAATTGCTGTTGCCGATGCATCTTTCAGTACATCAAAGCTTTCAATATCTTTTGTACTAATACTTGCTGGATCGAATCCCTCCAAAGGTATACCATCAACTACATAAAGAGGAGAGTTATCGCCCGTAATTGAGTTTCCTCCTCGAATTACGATATTCAAACCTTCACCAGGTGTACCATCAGCGGATGACACTAATACACCTGATACTCTACCTGCTAAGGCCTGATCGAAGTTGGCAGTTGGAGTTTTTACAATATCAGCTACTTTTACACTAGCCACTGCACCTGTCAGGTCTTTCCTCTTGGTAGTACCATACCCCACAGCAACCACTTCATTTAAGGCAATATTCGCAGAAGTCATAACTACATTAATGACACTTTGAGTTCCTACTTGCTTTTCTGCATCATCAAAACCAATAAAGTTAAAAACAAGGATATCAGTATCTTTTACATTTTGTATTGAGTACTTACCATCAATATCAGTAATCGTACCCTCTGTGGTATTTTTTTTGACTATGTTAACTCCCGGAATTGGAAGCCCACTTTCATCTGTAACTGTACCCATTACACTCTTTTGAGCGAACGTCATGGAAATACTTGTTACAAACAACATGGTTAATAGAAATATTTTTTTCATCTGATTAGATTTAAAATTCATCTGTAAGATGAATTATTGTATTTTTATTTCTTCTTTAAATGATCATTCTGGGTTAACCATCTTTGTAGCCGTCATACTAAAAAGATGGTTTTACCCGAATGTTTGGCATGTATTTTATTTCTCAACAGCCTTATAATTTACATCTGATAGAGACCAAGTTCCACCACGATTACCACCAACACCTTTGACGAAAGTCACTTCATCTTCTTCAAAATTGGTCTTTAATCTGAATGCTATAGTTACATTATTCTGGTTAGTATAATCTACCAAATCAAGCTCACACTTAACCCACTTACCATCTGCATTAAAAGAACGATCTTTTAATCCATTATCTACCCCAAGTTGATCACCCGGATAAGGCATTCCCAAACGTCCTTCTCCATCATGAGTATTTACCCAACTTTTTACAACATCATTAACTTTAGTCCAGTTCGCACTCTTTCTATTACCTGCGTAATCGGTTGATATATATACTTCTAATTCTGTTGGTGTATTTCCTGTAGTAAGGTCATATTCGACGTACTGATTTTTATAATAGAACGTTGCAGTAACTCCATAGCCCAGCTCATATGACAACAAATTCTGTGGATTAGTTATAATCCATGAATCAAATTGCTTAGTTACATTACTGACTGTCGTATTCGTTAATAGAGCTTTTTGGCTCGAGTTTTTAGCTGGCCTGTCATCAGCTGCCAATGGACTTGGTCCAACACGCTTCCATAAATTCCATGCCGCAACAGAACCTTCTTTTACGGTTTCCGTCTTATAACCATATTTTAAATTTTCTGCTTGAAATGTTGGATAGAAAAACTGAATTGTTTCCTTAGGAATCACAACCGGATCTTCAGATAACCAAACGCTGATTATACCTTTAAACGTAACGACTTCTTTACTAATATTGCTTTCAATACTTATCTCTGGATTTAAGACTAAAACCTCTTCACTATTAAATCCTGATACTAAAGATATTTCACCGGTTTCTGGATCAATATTCAAGGTATCTTTATAATTAACCATACCATAAGTAACATCTGGATTACCAGTTAATATGATTGGTTCTGGAGATTTAGTGTCTGAACCATATAATATATTAACTCCTCTGGGAATATAAGCAATTGAGCTAACTAATAATGGACCTACATTCAAATGAAAAACATCATCAAAAACTGTTTCAGTCTTCACATCACCGTATTCGGTTGTTGTTTTCAAAGTAAAATAGTAATCTCCAATTCCAAATTTATTCCCTTCGTCGATCAATATTTTACCAACTTTTCTAAGGTCATATTCCTTTTCCCAACGAACAGTATCACCTTCTTCGTCTGTGATATATACAGTATCAGGTACGGCATTAAATAAGGTTACATCCGATAAATACTCCTCACCAAGTACATTACCATCTTTATCCTTAATGTTTACAAGCTCAAAGAATGGCATTAGACCATCACTACTTATCGTAGGAGGAGCTGTTTCTACACGTCCGAATTCACGTGCGTTTAATACAGGTGCATAACTCAAATCTGTTGGCACCATTGAAGCATCAGGAATCTGATTCTTCATAAATGTATCTTCTGTACAGGCTGATATTAAAAACGCACAAAGAAGAGACATTGTGATTAAATTAAATATTTTCATAGTATTTGTGTTTGATCCACCATCTTTAAGAGACTGTTTAAATTTTATTTTCTGATTCTATTAAGCATTATGTGTATCATTGCAAGTTGGACCATAGTCTGACTAGTAGATGTGTGATATTCAAAGTCTTTACTCAACCTTCTAGTGTTTTCCAACCATGCAAATG
>JAOARW010000021.1 GCA_025210475.1 Carboxylicivirga sp.
ACGAAATTCTACAAATTCTCAGCATATCTCTACTCGACAAAACTCCTGTAAGAGAGGTGCTTATAAAATAAGATTACAAAAATGTCAAAGAACTTAAAAATAAACAATTAATAATCAGCGGGTTTTAAGTGCCCGCTAATGTCTTTCTTTAAAAGGTTTGTAAAGTTTTAATTGAAAGTTTGGGTACAGTTTTTAAATTTCTTCATTTTGATAGCATCTTTCCTAATGCAATTCGTTCACTATTAATGTGACTCTCAGTATAAGCATTAACGAAGGAATAATTGTAAGGTAAGTTAACAGTAGAAAATGTAAGTGTAATTATTGCATTTTAAATGTTATTTATATCTTAGGCCTGTGATATAGTTAATAAGGATATCTATTTATTTGATTAAATAATACATATGAATAATTAATTGACTTAATAAGTAAAATTGACACCTGTAATGAATCTCATGGCATGATCGTGCATAAATTTAATGATAAAAGGAAGGTATTGGAGTCCAAAATTAATGGGCAGTGTACCTATATTGACCTTTTATTGTTTGTGGAGTCAATTATCGTTTCTGTTAAAGAAACTGATGAATTAAGAATACAATTAATTATTCCGGATGACAGTTTAAGGCTTGATATAAAAGATTTGCAAGGAATTTGGCAATTCAGTAAGCGGCTGTTGCATAAATATAAAAATGTCAGAATTGCAATCATTGTAAATGATCCACATCAAACTGCACTTTCTTTTTTATTTAGTAGTTTTGTTGACAACCCCCATTATCAGGTCAAAGTGTTTTCAACCATTGCAGTAGCAAATCGTTGGTTATGCTTGTGAAAAATGAAGAGATAATTCAATGAGGATTTCTCACAACCCTTTCATTTCGATAATACTTATCAATACGTTAGGTTATAGGTGCTGATTAAGAGTGGCTACGGGTTTCTTCCTGTGGGTTTAAAATTAAAAATATTTGAACATTTATAAATCAATATTTTTTGATAATTTGCTTGTTACAAACAGTTGTTGTCAACGGATGTCTGTTTAAGTTATTAATCAGGAATAGTTAAAAAATTGATTCATGAGAAATATAATTTATTACCTGTCAGTTCTGCTTATAGTATTTTCAGGATGTAATAGTTCTGATAAAGAAGCTTCCAAGGAAAAGATGAGTTTCGCATTCTTAACAGATATTCATCTTAATATGAATGAAAACAATTGTTTTGAAGGATTACAACATGCGTTAGCAAAAGCTGGCGAAATTGGGGTCGATTTTATTATGACGGGAGGTGATAACTGTGATATTGATATTTTGAAGGAAGATTCAGTTACTGCGCATAAGCTTTACAGTCGTTTTGCAATGCAGATAAAACAGGCCCCAGTACCGGTTTATCCTGCAATTGGCAATCACGATAGATATTGGGCTGTTGATGAAGGGCATCAACTGTTTAATGATGGCTTATTTGAATCCTATATGGAACGCAAGAGTTATTATTCTTTCAATAAAGAGAATTGGCATTTTATAGTATTAAATACAGCCAACTCGGTGGTTGATAGTGTGCAAAAGCAATGGTTGAAGAAGGATCTGAATCAACTTAAACCCAATACTCCAATAATTGTGGTTGTGCATGTACCGTTTCTTACGGTTTACTATCCGGCCTTAAAAGGGAAATATACAGCTGCTGATACATTCCATAACTTCAAAGAAATATGGGATTTATTTAAGGGGCATGACCTGAGATTAGTGTTACAGGGGCATCAGCATTTATATGAAGAAATAAAGGTGTTGAATACGCAGTTCATTACTGCAGGTGCCGTTAGTGCGTCCTGGTGGGGAGGAGCATACCATGGCACGGAAGAAGGCTTTTTAAAGGTTTCAATTGATGTAAATGATAAGATCTCGTGGGAGTATGTTGATTATGGTTGGAAGGTTAATAAAAATCAGGATAGTGAATAAAGGTATATCTTTATACAACTTATGAAAGAACTTACTTTTAGAATAATCGTGGTAATCTTCTTGTTGATCATGATTGCCGGATGTAATATCCAATCGCCTGATAATAATGCTTCCACTGCAAAATACTCAGAATTAAACACTGAATCATGGCGTTCAATTGAAATTTCAGAACGCTTTTGTAAAAAGAACCATATTCCTGTCGTACCGTTTTCTTTAAAAATTCCCAGTGATTATGAGATTGAGTTAAATCCAAAAAGAATTGGGGCCATTCGATTTTATAAAATGCGAAATGATTCGATCTTGCATGAAATTTCAATTGCTACTATAGAGTTTTTAGAAGAATTTGATGCATCTAAAGAAGAAGAATGGGTAGATGAATTTAGGCAAAGGGAAGATATAAAAAGCAATAAGGATTTATCGATTGATATACTAACGGATAGGCCAGTTGATGCAACGAGCTGCTATTTAATGCTTTTGAATAACGAGTCAATGAAGTATCCATTAAACAAACCTTTAAATACGGTTGGTTTTCTTTATATCTCAGATCAGAAATATACCGGATTGGTGGTTGGAATTTCAAAATATGAAATCGATAGAGAACAGGTATTAAGCGATATGGAGTTCACATTTCTGAATACAATAAAATTATAAGGCATTGTTTATAATATTTTTTGAAGCCTTGTTTACTCTTATCATTAGTTACAAATAAAATACTTCTAGAAATTTTATCTCAATCAATGATGCCGATTTGTATCGCTACTTACAAATCAGCATCATTGATTGAATATAAGGTCATTAAACCACCTTTTAAAGTCTACTATTGCTTACGGTAAACAGGAATAAGTCTGGCACTCAAATCCGGATCTTCCATGTCTTTATCAAACGGAAACATTGGTCGGATAATTCTTTGGTGACCAAGGCGCAATAAATCCTGATCAACGCCTCCCGGAGTGAGGGCCATTAACCAGTCAGCCCGCATATTATAAAGCTCGGGTACCAGGTAACCAATTTTTACCACCACAATATCACTTTGGCGAGGATTTAATCCCAGTTCAGTAAAATCGGCTTCGTGATGATAAGGTTTCCGCTTTTCAGTAACGATGATATTAACACTGCCAACTCTAACCACGAGTTCTGTTTTAGCGTCCTTATCACCTTTTTTAATCTTCATAATCTTGCCGGTGATCGAAAGTGGAGGAGCATAGCGATCATCAATATCTGCACCAATGGTACCACTTATGGTAGCCCCTTCTCCTACTTGCATTGCCTTTTTAACAAAGTCAGGTCCGGGAATAGAGGCATAGATCAACGACGGGCCATTAGCTTTCTTAAATTCCTTTCGTTTAAGTATTTCTGTAAGCGTCCAGGTAACATCTCCTGCGCCTCCGGCAGTTGGGTTATCACCCATGTCGCTAATGATAAAAGGCTGTTTTTTTGATGCGATAGCTTTATTCAGGCATTCATCAAGAGTTGCAACAGGAGCAACAAATTCAAATTGCTCACGCACATCCCAAAATGCTTTGGCCAAAGTTTCAGCTGCTTCCGAAACGGCTGTTTTGTCATCACCATAAGCCATCACAACACCCCGGTTACGAGGTTCGTCAGCCCAGGCATAACCAACCCATATGGCAGCATCAATTACACCTTCCTGTTTGGTTAGAGGATCTACCTTGGCATATAAGCTTTTACCCGGTTCAATACGCGTACTGGTTTTTTCGCCTGGTAAAAGAATCGGAACCGGAATCCATGCTTTATATTTTGGTTTGCCTTGCCCTTTTTCGAGGCGTTCAACCAAATTGTTTAAAGCCCTGTATTTCGATTCAAGTGCATCCTCGTGGGGTGCCAGGCGATAACAGGTGATAAGATCTGTGTTTTCCGCCAATCGCTCCGTTACATTCCCATGCAAATCCATCGACGTGGAAATCATAATTTCTTCCCCCAATAGTTCTCGAATACGCACAATTAGATCGCCTTCCGGATCATCCAAACCTACAACGCTCATAGCCCCGTGGATATCAAAGAATAAGCCATCATATGGAGCATTTTCCTTTAGGCGTTCAAGCATTTCACTAACCAGAGTCTCGTATGTTTCACGTGTTACTATTCCTCCGGGGATGGCGTGGCCGCGCAAAGTAGGATACCATTCAGCTCGTTTTCGCATAACTGATGTATCGCTCATAAAAGGATAATACGAAAAAATTGCTTCGCCTCTTCTGGTACGAAAAGCTTCAATGTCGGACTGGGCAGGAGAGAAAGTGCTTGACTCAATGGCCAAACCGGCAATCGCAATTTTAGGTAGTTTGTTTTTCTTATCTTGTTTAGACAAACCACAACTTGATAGGAGTAGCAGTCCAATGCAAATAGATGTTAAAATTATTTTTTTCATGATAACAAGTTTATGCGTAATTCAGGTCTATAGTAGAATACAATATTTGTAAAATGCATTTCTTCAAATTTCAAAGTTACATTGTTTATTTTGTTTCATTGTGGTAAAACAATTTATATGCATCTATTATATTTGAAAATAAGAGAAATAAGTTTCGTTAATTAAATGATACAGATGTCTGATTCAACCAAAATAATCGATTTGAAAAGAGTTGTTTTACTTCTATTAGTATTGATATCTATTGATATCACGTCCCAAAATGTAGCAAAGAATTTCAAAGTTATAAGTTACAATATTTGGAACGGTTTTGATTGGGGAAAGGATGAGAACAGAAGAGAAAAGTTGCAACAATGGGTGAATTCTCAACAGCCCGATGTTATTGCTTTACAAGAATTATGTGCCTATTCCCCGAAGAAATTAAAGGAAGATGCTGCTTCGTGGGGGCATAAGTATTCGGTTTTATTAAAGGAAACAGGGTATTCGGTTGGTTTAACATCAAAACATCCCATTATTTTAAAAGAACGTTTATTGGAAGGTTTGCATCATGGAGCATTGCATTGTCAAATTCAAGGGATAGAATATGTGGTTGTTCACTTTCACCCTGGAAGTATTGCAAAAAGGCGCTCAGAAACAAAGCTTATTATAGATAAATTGTCATTAATCATTGAAGATAATCCCAATGTTGTTGTCCTGGGAGATTTTAATGCTCATTCCCCTTTTGATGCAGATCAATATGATTCAGATGGTAAATTGCTAAACAGATATCGTAGTAGGAATGAAGATAAAGGGCTTGTTGGAAATATAGTCAATAACTCTTTTGATTATTCTGTTATTTCCTCTTTTTTGGCAGTAAACCTGGTGGATGTTGTTCAAAAGTATACAAGCGGAATAAGTGAACGGGGTAGTTTTCCTTCTCGTGTTTTTGAATCAGTGGAAGAAAAGAAGAACTTGCAGCAGTCATCAGATTTCCTGGAAAGAATTGACTATATTCTGGTTTCCCCGAGCCTGGCTCCAAGGTGCATAGATGCAAAAGTTTATAATAGACGTGATAATTGGTTTTTATCTGACCATTGTCCTGTTGTTGCTGTGTTTAATTTAAACAAATAATGTGATTTGATACTGATATAAAACATTGATATGAGGATATTAATTTTTATCTTTTTGACAATTAACAAAAATCTTTGAGGCATATTTTAATTAAATATCAGAATAGAATAAGCCCACAAAACCATTCCTGCTCTAAAAGATTTCGGTATTAAATTAAAAAGATTTAGCTTTGCAGCACTAAAACTATTTGATGATTAAGAATATTCTGGTGCGTGTTAAGTAAATAATCATTGTCCTTTGTGATTTTGATTATGCCATTTGTGTTCAAGCAAGTTCTTGCTTGAGTTATTTCTATATAAGTATTTCAAGTATTTATGTTGGTAAAATTGCTGTACTCAAATAGCAATTAGACTTAACGCTATTGCAATGTCACGTAATAAAATAATTCATGATAATCCTATGGAGTCATTTATCTGTGCCTCTTGTGGAAAAGCTGTACCTCCTGTAGAGTTTGGAGGGAAACAACGAAACCATTGTCCGCACTGCCTGTGCAGTATTCATGTGGACATAACCCCCGGCGACCGGCGAGCGAGTTGCAGGGGGATAATGAAACCAATTAGCATATACGTTCAACAAAATAAAGAATGGTCGATTATTCATCGATGTACCAAATGCCATACCATGAAGTTAAACCGGATCGCCGCTGATGATAACGAGTTGCTATTATTGACGATGGCTGCCGAACCATTGATGTCGTTACCATTCCCATCAAAAACAATGATTTCAACCTTGCATAAATTGAGTTTGGAGAAAGGAGGAGAAGATGTATACAAGTAATTTAAAAGGGCGCATTGTTGAGAAACAATACAATACCTACAAGGTGCAAACAGAAACAGGTATCGAAAAGGCTCATCTGAAGGGGAAGATTTTTCAAACGATAAAAAATAAAAGTGAATTTCCGTGTGTAGGCGATTGGGTGGAGTTGAACGAATGGGATGGTACTTTGCAAATTGCCAGAGTATTGGAACGAAGGACTCAGATAAGCAGACAATCGGCTGGTAATGTAACCGAAGAACAAGTTATTGCGGCTAATATTGATTACGTCGCGATTGTTTTGGGATTAGACGGAGGACGTAACTACTCCGACAGGTTATTGGAACGATTAACGACTGTTGCCTGGAATAGCGGTGCCACTCCTTTAGTTATTTTAAACAAAGCCGACCTTAATGATGAAGCTGAGTATGTAAAGTTCCAGGCCGAAACCATTGCACCAGGCGTTGGTATTATTGTGACAAGCGTGGAAGATGGAACCGGCATTACCGTACTTACAAACTATTTGTCTAAAGGGAAAGTTGCTGTTTTTATTGGTCCCTCGGGTGTAGGAAAATCTAATTTAACCAACGCCTTGCTGAAAAAAGACGTGCAAAAAATCAATGAGATCAGGCGAAAAGATAAACGCGGACGACACACAACCTCTACTTCGTTTATGTTCGAATTGGAAAGCGGCGCTTATATTATTGATTCGCCGGGTTTACGCGAAGTCCAGGCCTGGGCCGAAGGGCAGGATCTTGATGATACCTTTAATGAAATTGCTGAGTTGGCTCAATATTGCCGATTTAATGATTGCAGACATGAAGGAGAGCCGGGTTGTGCCATTCAGGCGGAACTTGAAAGAGGTCATATTAGTCCGGAACGCTACGATAGCTACCTGCATTTAAAGAAAGAGCTGGCTTTCTTAAACCGTCGCAAAGCGGAGAAAAACAATAATGTAGAAAGACAATACGATAAACAGTTTAGCAAAATGGTTAAACGTGAAATGAGTAAAAAACAAGAATTGAAGAATTATTAAAATAACGAATCATGACTATAACAAATAATGAAAAACGAGAGATTAAGGAATTACATTTAAAAGCCTTTGGAAAAGAAGAAGGACCTGTGATTGGCGACTTGGTTGGCGATATGCTGGAGGAACAAGAAACCATTTCGATTAATATAGAGAAAGACGATAAGTTAGTTGGGAATGTTCTTTTCACACCTTTTAAATTGAATGAACATCCCGAAAAAAGGTGTTACCTGCTTGCGCCCATCGGAATTTTGCCGGAATACCAAGGACAGAGTTTAGGAAAAGAGTTAATAGAGAAAGGTGTCGCACATTTAAAATCGCTTGATGTTGATGCTATTTTCGTATTGGGCTACCCTAAGTATTATGGCATTAGAGGTTTTTATCCAACTTATGTGGCTTTACCTTATCAAAAGGAAGTAATGCGCATTGACGCCTGGAAGATGAGGGAACTTAAACCAGGTTCCATGGCAGAAGTAGGCGGTACTTCAGTGGCTTGCGATGCGATTATGAAGCCTGAGTTTTGGGATTTAAATTATGAGCCAGGTAGTTAAGGCTAAAAAAGTAAAATTCATTTAATGATGCTGTATGTGGCATCTAACTATACAAAATAGAAAACCCAGTCGCTTTAATTATACGGCTGGGTTTTGATGCTTATTAGATGATTGGAGCAGTATTATTAGTATAAGCGAGTTGATAATCTATTTTTTAATGGCTGCATTACAATCAAATAGCCTGCTAAAATGAAAAGTTCTTTTGCTAATATTATTAACTCGCAAAACATCCTTAGTTTGCATTAAACTCCATTTGAAGACTGTTTCTAAATTAGAATTGTAATCTACTTGACTTGAAAATCCTTTTATTTTTGTGCCCACATAATTCATAGGTATGAGCACTTTTTCCATTTGTTTAATTGGCATAGTATTATCGATCGACAGTTTGGCTGTGAGTATTACAGCAGGAGCTTGTGTTAATAATATTCGAAGATCACAAGCCATTAGAGTAGCTGCCATCATGGCAATGTTCCAGGGTTTGATGCCTTTTATAGGTTGGCTAATCGGAAGTAGTTTTAAATCTATTGTTGAGGAGTTTGATCATTGGATAGCATTTGTATTACTAGCTGCTTTGGGTGGTAAGCTTATTTATGATGGTTGCTTAAAAAAGGAAGAGGAGGATAATAATAATGTAGACATTAATAATTATCTGCTTATTATTGGCATGGCATTAGCCACCAGCATCGACGCCCTGATTTTGGGCATTGGTTTCGGTTTAATGGAAGTGAATATCTATCTGGCTGTAATAATTATCGCTCTAATAACTTTTTTATTTTCAGGTTCAGGACTCTACTTGGGTAAGAAGATAGGCGAAAAAATAAACAAGAGTATCGAGGTATTTGGTGGCTTGGTGTTAATTAGCCTTGGTGTAAAAATATTGATAGAGCACTTGTACCTATTTTAAAAAAGCTCATCATCTCATGGTCAGCATAAGTACAAATAAATTACATAACGCCTGTTAAAATTACTATAATCAGCACTATTTGGTTAGGCATCATAGTTGATCCAGCGTCATCTAATTATTTAAAAATACCCATCCGAGCAATTGCCCGGATGGTATAACTAATTATTTTAGCCGATCATATTTGCAGCAACTGTGTAAATCTTCAAAAACATCATCCTCTGCTTTGAATTTATCTGTATCATGCCCCGCTTTAGCAATGGCCATATGAATGGCTTTTTCAGTTGCTGGTGATGAATAATTTATGTGAATCTCTTTTGTTTCTTTATCCCAGTTGGCATCTAAGACGCCCTCAACGGTTAATGCCGCTGTTTCAATACGATCTTTACACATACCACAGTTTCCACCGATAGAAAACACCGTATGCATTTTATTTTCATCGGTCTTTCTATAATCTAATCGTGGATACTGACAACACCCATGAAGCCCGTTGTAGACTTCATCATCAGCCTTGAACATTTCTGTGTCGTGACCAACCTCGGCAATGGCCTTTTGTATTTTATCCGTACTGGCTTTATTTGTTTGATAATTAACATGCAACTCTTGCTTATCGGCACTCCATTTAGCACTGGTTACTCCCGCAACTGATAAAGCGGCTGTTTCAATACGTTCTTTGCACATATCGCAATTACCCGCCACTTGAATCAGGCCATTAGAACTAGCATCAGAAGAATCTTTTCGGGTATTATGCAAACGCTCGTACAAACAGCAACCGGGCAATTCTTTATAGACTTTATCATCTGCTTTATGCATTTCTGTATCATGACCAGAATTTGCAATGGCTTTATGCACATCGTGCAATTCAGCTTTATCCGGATCAAAGCGGATCGATAAGGATTGAGAATCTGCATTCCAGGTTGCTGCACTCACCCCATAAACCGATTTGGCAGCTTTCTCAATACGAGATTGACACATTTCACAATTTCCTGCAACAATAAAAGATGCCTTAATAAGATTCTTTGAATCAGTTGCATTCATCATGCTTGGCAATCCAGCTAATTGTGCTGCTGCATCAATTTTAAATACACCATTGGTGGCTATTTCTTCACCTGGCTCCAAACCTTCCTTCACAACATAGAAAGCACCTGCTTCCGGTCCCAATACAATTTCACGGTATAAAAATGTTGGTGATTCCCTGTCCTGAACTTTCGTGTAAACCAAAGACCTTTTACCCGTCCATAGTACTGCTGACTTTGGAATAATTATCGCTTTTTGTCCATCGGCTATATTCGATTCCAACACGCCTTTAGTAAACATTTCAGGTTTTAATTGCAGGTTCTTATTGTTGATTTCTGCTCTTACTTTAGCTACCCGCGTTTGAGCATCAATAAAAGGATCTACAAAAGTCACTTTGGTTTTGAATTCTTCGCCTGGCAAAGCCTGTAAATAAAAACGCATCTTGTCACCTGTTTTTATCCATGGCAAATCTGTTTCATAGGCATCAAACAAAGCCCACAATTTGCTTAAATCAGCAACTTGAAATAAGGTTGTTCCTTCTTTCACATAGTCTCCTAATGCCACATGCCGCATAGTAACCGTGCCAGTTATTGGCGACAGAACATTGAAATTAACTTCTGGTTCTCCGGAGGCTTCAATCTTATTTATTTGTTCTTCGGATAAGCCCCAGGCATCTAGTTTGGCTCTCGCAGCCAGGTATAAGGAAGGGTTGTCTTCTCTGAATCCGGATGCTTCTATTAATTCACGTTGGGCACTTATTAAATTGGGCGAATAAATGGTTGCCAGTTTTTGCCCCTTTCGAACTTGCTGCCCTGTGAAATTGACATGTAATTCCTCAATGCGTCCACCAAAGCGCGCAGTCAGTTCAGCAATCCGCCTTTCATCCACTTGCAATTTCCCTTGCATATAGATGGACTTGTTGGGTTTACCATAAGCGACTATCGATGTTTGTATCTCGGCCAATTTAGCAGCTGATTCACTCATGACGATTTCATTGGGATCTGCATTTTCCGCTCCTCCCATTGGTGACAATGGAATTAAATCCATAGCACAAATTGGGCATAAGCCGGGTTTATCCTGCTTTATCTGAGGGTGCATTGAACACGTCCAGGTGATGGCTGCTTCCGCGTGATTATGACCGACATGGTCATCTTCAGCACCATTTGTATTACCGTTTGGTGCAACTATCCATCCAATAGCTAGTCCTACAATCAAAACGCCAAGGACTAATTTATAATTGTTTCTTATATTTTGTGTTATCGTTTTCATTTGCTTCATTTTAATTGGATTACGATTTTATGCTAAATCCTGACACTTGTTTAGAGTGTTTATTTGCCCATTAGATAATGGATAAAAGCAATAGCTGCCTGCTTATCTGTTCGGGCCTTTTCCAATTCCAGATTGTATTTTAACAAGCGCCTTTCCATCCGTAAAATTTCCTCAAAGTTTTTATTGGCGTAGGCATATTCTGTTTCCAATAGTTTTAAGGATTTTCGAGCGATGGTCAGCTGCTTATCAAATAATTCAATTCGGCGATGAGCATCCCGGTAATCTTTCCAGGAATTCTCAAATACTGTTTCCAACACATTTAATTTATCGGCGCGCTCATAATCCTTGGCAGTTTTCAGGTAAATGACTTCCTGAACCATGCTCTTGTATTTATTTCGATACAAGGGAATTGTTAATCCTACTTTTGGGAATGCGATGGCATCTTTACCCGATAAATTATTATCTCCTTTTCCAATTGAGATATAGTCAATACCAAGACTAAAGGTTGGAGCACCTTGTTTTTTAGCCGCTTGTTTTTTTAATATCAGCGCACTCTTTTGCATATCAATGCTCAGGAGCTGGTGATTCTTTAATTGAATAGAGTCTAATACTGCCTCTTTTGTATAAAGAATATCTGAGGACCACAACTCTTCAGGAAAAGTGATAAGCCTCTTTTTATCAGTATTTAGAAGGTTATTGAATGAGACTTCCAACACCTCTTGCTTGTCCTTTAAGAGAGCCAGTTGATTTTCCAAATCATAAATCTCCATTTCAATGCGATATTGGTCCACAGCCGAAACTAAACCAGCTTCAACCTTAACGATGGCCAGCTTTTTAAAAGTATTCAGTATCGCTATGTTTTCCATGGTGATAATAGTAGCCTTGTTGTTGAAAAAGAGATTGTACCAATTTGCCTTAACCTCATTAAACAGTTTCGACTTGTTTTCTTCAAACACTTCATACAAGACTTTGGCTTCTTCTATACTGGCATTTTCTTTAGCCTTTAATGTTCCAAACCAGGGAAACATTTGTGTGGCTGATAGCCTGAATTCCTGGGGACCATTTCTGGTTTCAACAGGTTGTATAAAATAGGCAAAGGCCAGTTGCGGATCAGGAAAAGTGCCAACTTGAGGTGCTTTTTCAAGCGCAGCCAGGTATTTGTTGAATGAGGCTTTTAAAGCCGGATTATTCTCTGCGGCCTCCACCAAATAGTGATTGAGTTTATCCTGTGCCTGAATCGCACCTGACAAACCTAATAGCATAAATAATATATAAATCTTAATGCATTTCATCTGTTTAAATTTTTTTTCATTGGCCAGATGGAACTCCCAAATAAATTCAATCATTCTCCTGTGTGTAAATTGAATAATTGAATTTGTATGGTCGTTTCATATGATTATATTTTATTTCAATTGTCATATGGAACTCGCCAAAAAAAACATTCATCCCCTTATGTACAGGCTCGTTTTCATGGCTCGTTTCATGTCTTATGCTTTTTCAGGATTATTCTTCTTTATTTTCGCTTCCTGCCACATGCTATAGAGTACCGGAACCACAAACATGGTTAAAACCTCAATGGTCATGCCACCAAATAAAGGAATGGCCATCGGCACCATGATATCAGACCCTTTACCAGTGGAAGTTAATACAGGTAATAGTGCAATAATGGTAGTAGCCGTGGTCATGATAGCAGGACGTACTCGTTTTGAGCCTGCTTCCAATACTAAAGCTCTGACTTCTTTAACGGTTTTGGGTTGTTGTTTGTCCTGTAGTTGTTTGATGTAAGTGCTGATTAATACACCATCATCAGTAGCTACACCAAACAGGGCAATAAAACCAACCCAAACCGCAACACTCAGGTTGATCGTGTTCACCTGAAATAGATTGCGTAAGCTCATGCCGGCTATAGAACCATCCATAAACCAAGGCTGACCATACAACCAAAGCATGATGAACCCACCGGATAACGCCACAATAATGCCAGAGAAAATCAAGGTGGTTGAAACAACTGACCTGAACTGAAAATACAATATCAGGAAGATGATAAGTAAAGATATTGGAATAACGATCATCAGGCGCTTGGTGGCGCGTATCTGATTTTCATAGTTTCCGGTAAATTTATAACTCACGCCGGCAGGTAGAGAAAGTTCACCACTATTCATTTTTTCCTTTAAGTATTCCTGGGCATTTTCAACCACATCCACCTCGGCATAACCTTCTTTTTTATCGAAAATCACATAGCCCACCAGGAAGGTATCCTCACTTTTAATCATTTGAGGGCCTCTGACATAATGCAGAGTCACCAATTCTCCGAGAGGTATTTGAGCTCCAGAAGGGGTAGGGATTAAAATACGCTGTAAGTCCTCAGGATTATCCCTGAATTCACGGGCATAACGTAGTCGTACTGGGAATCGCTCACGTCCTTCAACGGTTGTAGTCAATGGCATACCTCCTATGGCACTTCCAATAACGGCTTGCAGGTTTTGAACAGTTAAACCATAACGGGCAATGGCGTCTCTTTCAATTTCCATCTCCAAATAAGGCTTACCCACCACACGGTCAGCAAAAACAGACATACCTTGCACTCCTTCAACTTGTTTTAATTGTTTTTCCAGTTCAAAGCCAAGTTTTTCGATGCTTTCCAGGTCGGGACCATACACCTTAATACCCATTGGTGCACGCATACCTGTTTGTAACATCACCAAACGTGTAGAAATAGGTTGTAACTTAGGGGCAGATGTAAGACCTGGTATGCTGCTTTTATCTAGAATAGCTTGCCAGATATCATCAGGTGATTTAATTTCATCGCGCCACTGCCTGAAATACTCCCCGTTTTTATCCTCCGTTAAATCCTCCTTATCAATCAAACGGAATGCTTCTTCCTTCGGATGGTAGGCAGAACCATCTTTTAATAAGAAGGCACCTTCTTTATTAGTTTTAAAACGCATGCGATGCCCTTTTTCATTCAGTATGTATTCGGGTTTGTAATTAATAACGTTCTCGTACATAGAAGTAGGAGCCGGGTCTAAGGCCGAGTTAACGCGCCCCCATTTACCAACCACCGTTTCCACTTCAGGTATCGAGTTAACCTGTTTATCCAGTATGCGAATGACTTCCAGGTTTTCTTCGATGCCTGAGTGAGGCATGGTTGTTGGCATCAATAAAAATGATCCTTCATCCAGCGACGGCATAAACTCTTTTCCGATGCCCGGTAGTTTTTCATCCAGATAAGCATATGAATCGGTTTCTTTAATAAACTGAGGCATAAAACCAAACAGCTTATTAAAACCTTGCCAACTGGTCATTCCAAACAGTACTATAAAAATGGGCACAACCAGGAAAACCCATTTATTATCCAAACACCAGTTTAATATGCGCTTGTAGAATACCACCACCATTGATAAACTACCTAAAACAGTTGTTACGATTGCTATCACAAACAAGAAATTGGCAAACAGACTGTTCTGGGCCCCTAGAGGCATCCAGGCCTTTGTCAGGAAAAAGACCACCACTACAAGAGTAATAGCAATATTAATCAGGTTTATCCATTTTTTTTGATGCACCTTCCAGCGGAAAGATAACAAGCCATTGATTCCATATGCCGTAATGGCCAGTGCAATATAATTCCCTGAAACGATTGACAGGACAATCCCGGCTGCAATTAAAATGAAGTTACCCAATCGCTGATAACGCTTTTTATCAATCTTAATGGAAAAAATTAAGTGCGATAAGGTTGGGATTATAATAAGTCCGATTAGTAAAGCGGAAATCATGGTGAAGGTTTTTGTAAAAGCCAATGGCTTAAACAACTTTCCTTCGGCAGCTTCCATGGCAAACACTGGCAGGAAACTTATAATAGTGGTTGATAATGCCGTTATAACCGCACCGGCCACTTCAATGGTTGCCTGGTAAACGACATTTAACAGTTCTTTTCCGCGCTTACCCTTGTTTTCAGGCATTTCAATGTGCCGTATAATGTTTTCGACAAATACCACTCCCACATCCACCATCACACCAATGGCAATGGCAATACCTGAAAGTGCCACTATATTGGCGTCTACCCCAAACTGGCGCATGGAAATAAAGGTGATAAGCACTCCAATTGGCAAGAGGCTGGAGATAAGGAAAGAAGCTCGGAGGTTAAACACCAACACAATCACCACCAGAATACTAATTAATAATTCAAGCGAGATGGCTTCTTCCAATGTTCCCAATGTTTCCTTTATTAATCCGGTACGGTCGTAAAATGGTACAATGGTTACTTTTGAAACCGTCCCATCAGCCAATGTTTTAGAAGGTAAGCCAGGTTCTATCTCAGCAATCTTGGCTTTCATATTTTCAATGGTCTGAAGTGGGTTTGCGCCATAACGTGCTACTACAACACCTCCAACAGCTTCGGCACCGCCTTTATCCAAGCCACCTCGTCTTGTAGCCGGACCAAAATTAATCTTAGCGACATCTTTCAGGTAAATAGGCACATTGTTACGTACTGTAACAACACTCTTCTTCAGGTCTTCCAGATTTTTTATATAACCCAGGGCACGTACCAGGTACTCAGCCCTGTTAAACTCAATGGTTCGTGCGCCAATATCAAGATTACTATTTTTTACAGCCGACATAATTTGAGCAATAGTTACATTGTGTGCCTTCATGGCATATGGGTCGATATCAACCTGGTATTCTTTGACAAAACCACCAATGGAAGCTACTTCGGCAACACCTTTTGCAGATGTTAAGGAATAACGAACATAGAAATCTTGTATGGTTCTCAACTCATGAGGATCCCAACCACCCGCCGGATTACCATCTTCATCTCGTCCTTCGAGTGTGTACCAATAGATTTGTCCGAGAGCTGTCGCATCCGGTCCAAGGGCCGGTGATACATCTGATGGTAAGGTACCAGCCGGTAAAGAATTTAGTTTTTCCAGGATTCGTGTTCGGCTCCAATAAAACTCCACATCTTCATCAAAAATGATGTAAATGCTCGAAAGTCCAAAAATGGAATTACTACGAATGGTTTTTACCCCCGGTATACCCAACAAGGAGGTGTTTAAGGGATAAGAAACCTGGTCTTCAATATCCTGAGGTGAACGGCCAGGCCATTCGGTATATACGATTTGCTGATTCTCGCCGATATCCGGTATGGCATCAACCGGCACAGGATCTGTTGGTAATATGCCTGTATTCCAGTCAAATGGAGAATTTATTATTCCCCAACTTATGAAAACAAATAGCACTAAGAAAGTAAGTAGCTTGTTTTCCAGGAAAAAGCGAATGATAGTGTTAAGCATATCAATTCATTTATGATTTATATTCGATATATTATTACAGATCTGACACTTCTATGGCAATAATTACCAGAGGTGTCAACTAATAACGACATCAAAATATCATAAACGAAATACCTGTATATCAGAAAGAAGGTCAAGAACCCCAGGGGGTGGAGGGGCATTAAAATTTGAAAGTTCAAAATTTTGAATCTCAACTTCATAGATTACAAAACTTTGAATAAATGGTAATACCAGTTCAATTATTACTTCCTGAAATTCTATGTTACTTAATGTTAAAACAAAATCTTCATCCAATTCATAACGTTCTGATTCGTTGTGACAACAATCGGTCGAACAACCACCCTCACAACATGATTTTGCTTCACTGAAAATATTCACATTTACCAAACTCCCACTGCAATAATGTTTTGACACAGTCATACCTGTTGTTGTAACCAACAACACAATAACCATTAAGATATGACTTAATTTTTTGAGCATAGCCTAAGTAAAACCTATGACAAAGAAACGTAAAATGAACTAAGAAAGTTTAATTGGTGCTGATCATTAACAAGTTGTTAACTGTTATTTAAGGTTGGTTTAATCACATTAAAAGGATTGGAGAAACCAATAAATGACATGCAATCATCGTACTTTATTATAATAAGCAAAATTTGGCATTAGTTATTGAATCGATGTTAATGTATAACACAGCATAAATTATCAACTATTTTTCTATCCATGATCAGAGATCTGTTGCAATTTATGTTGGTCCACGATTTCTATACCCTTTCCAAAGATTTTTATAATACCATCTTTCCGGAATTCGGTTAATGCCCGAATAACATTCTCGGTGGTCATACCTATATACTCAGCAATTTCTTTTCTGCTAACATATACTGAGCCTATGCCTTATTATCCGAAAATACCCATTTTAAAAGCACGATGATTTTTACCCAAAAGTGGGGATGTGAATTAACTATTAATTTAACTACTTTTGTAAACGTGAAATTGAAAATCTATTCCATATCATTATTAGTATCATTCCTGGCCATATTAAGCCATCAGATGATACCGCACCATCATCACGATGATTTATTGGATAGCGTTTCTATTTCTCAGATACAGGTTGAAGAGCATGTACATCATGATAGTCATGGGCATCACCACCATCATGATAACAATCATTCAGACGAGACACATAGTCATTCTTTTCCACCACATAATCATTCCTTAGCTTCAGAAGAGTATAGTTTCGCAAGACTAATTGTAGATTCAGGAACAACATTAAAAGTAACTTCCTTTATTGTTCTTTATATAAAGCCAACTGAATCTATAGATGATCAACTGCTAATTGATAAGGAAAGGCGGTATTCAGATATACCGTTTCTGATAAATTCATTGTTCCAACCCGGAGCCATTGGCTTACGGGCTCCTCCTTGTATGGCCTAAACTCTAGGTATACAATAATAAAAAATCCTTTTTTTATTAATCATCCGTTTTTCTGCGGAATAAAACTCAATTTATTATGAAGCGATTCATGTATTTATTGGTGTTCTCTGTTTATATGTCGTTTATGGCCGTTTCTTGTGGTTTAAAATCTGAAAAGAAAGCCGATCACGGACATGAGCATGGTTCTGAAGCACACGATCACGATCATGATCACGGTCACGACCATCACACGCATTCAGAGCAGGAAGAATTTGTTGTATCAAAAGATACGACAAAAACATCTGAAGAAGAACATCACGATCATGACCATGAGCATGGACACGACCATGACCACGGTCACCAACATTAATTATTATTCCGTCCCGGTAGCTATCGGGACGGAATAATCAAACGAATTATCAAAATGAAAAAGATTATATATATAAGTTTTGTTGTTGCCATAGGATTGTTTGCATCCTGCAATAGCAAGCAAAATTCACATGGGCACTCACATGATGTTATAGGAGGTCATAATGATGATCATGCTCACGAAGCAGGCACATTAAGTTATACCCTGTTCACAGATAATTATGAGCTATTTGTAGAGTTTCCGGCCCTATCAGTCGGTCAAACAAGTACATTTGCTGCACACCTTACAGAGTTAAGTACTTATGAACCTCTTTCTGAGGGGAAGTTAACTGTAAGCCTTATTAAAGGCGATAAGGGAATTCGCCATCGTGTGGATGCACCAGCTTCTCCGGGTATTTTCAAACCTTCGCTTCAACCGAAAGAGGCAGGGAGCTATAAAATGCTTTTTGAACTGGAAAGTTCCAAAGAGAAGGTAAGTTTTGAGATATCACAAGTAGAGGTGTTTGCCAATGCCGATGAGGCGGCTCATGCACCTATGGAAGAAGCGGATGGTAATGCTATTAGTTTCTTAAAAGAGCAGGCATGGAAAACCGATTTTGCAATACAGGAGGTGAACTTACAAGCATTTTATTCGGTTATTCATACCTCAGCAAAAGTTGGAGGTCAGCCACAATCGTCAGTACTTGTCAATTCTCAGGCCGAAGGACAGGTTAATCTATTTGCTGTAATGGGACAATCAGTCAAAAAAGGTGATTTATTGGCGCTTGTAACAGGTTCGGGTATTGAAAACAATATCAACATCAAGTTGAGCGAAAATAAAATTGCTTTTGAAAAAAGCAAGATGGATTATATTCGTACCAAGCCTTTGGTTGAGAGCCAGATGGTCTCCAATAAAGACTTTCTGCAAATAGAATCTCAATACAAGCGAGATTCACTGAGGTATTATCAGCTGGTCAAACAGGTGTCTCAACAGGGTTTAAAAATCACGTCGCCAATTGATGGTTTTGTTAGTGCAGTCAACGTTAATAATGGACAATTTATTAATAATGGTGCATCATTATTAAATGTAAGCAGTAGGAATAAGTTGCTTATTGAAGCATATGTGAATCAATCGGACTTTGAAAAGGTGAATGGAACTTTCGACGCCAATTTTACTTATGGCGACACCCAGGAAGCTATTACACTTCAGGAACTGGATGGAAAAGTTGTTTCAAACAATGCTTTTGTCAATAGTGGTATTACAAGAATCCCAGTTAGCTTTTCGAGCCTTAACAATGGACAGTTAATGCCTGGTATGTATGTTGAAGCTTTCCTGAAAACAGGCAAGAAAGAAAATGCTTTGGTGATTCCTTTATCATCAATTGTAGAGGAACAGGGCCAGTACTATGCTTTTGTTCAAAAAGGGGGAGAGTCATTTGTTAAACGGCAGATTGAAATAGCCAACTCTGATGGTATACGTACCGAAGTTATCTCAGGCTTAAAAGTTGGTGAAAGAATAGTTACCCAGGGAGCTTACCAAATAAAATTGGCAGCTATGGCAGGTAATTTACCTCTGCATGGTCATACGCATTAAAACAAGAATATATGTTGAACAAGATTATTGATTTTTCTTTAAAGAACAGGCTTCTGGTGGTGTTTATGGCTTTCATCCTTTTAGTAGGAGGAAGTTATATCGCCACACAAATGGAAGTTGATGTTTTTCCAGATCTGACAGCTCCTTCGGTGGTGGTTTTGACGGAGGCACATGGTATGGCTACGGAAGAAGTAGAGCGTTTGGTTACTTTTCCCATAGAGACCGCCGTAAACGGAGCGACCAATGTTCGAAGGGTGCGTTCTTCATCGGCAACAGGTATTTCTATTGTGTGGGTGGATTTTGATTGGGATACAGATATATTTAAAGCCCGACAGATTGTAAGTGAGAAGCTGGCAACTGTAGCCGAACGATTACCCGAGAATGCAGGTAATCCAACGCTGGCCCCTCAGTCATCAATCATTGGTGAGATAATGGTGATTACCGTATCATCGGATTCTTTACCCCCAATGGATTTAAGAACCATTGCCGACTGGCAGGTGCGCAATCGTTTATTATCAATAGGTGGTGTGTCACAGGTGGTTGTTATGGGCGGTGATTTTAAGCAATACATTGTTGAAGCTGATCCTGAAAAGATGGGTTTTTATGGTGTTAGCTTCACGGAATTGTTTGAAGCATGTGACCACCTCAATCAGAATGCAACAGGTAGTTTCCTGAATGATTTTGGCAATGAATATGTGATTCGGGGAGTTATCAGAACCAATAACCTGAATGATATTGGTAACTCGGTTATTAAGTTTGTTAACGGGCATCCGGTTTCGATTAATGATGTGGCTGTGGTTAAAACAGGTGCTTCTCCTAAAATAGGAGCCGGTTATTTAAACAGCAAGCCGGCTGTGGTGATGACGGTTTTGAAACAGCCCAATACAAATACCCTGGTTCTAACAAAACGAATTGATGAGGCAATAGCCAGCTTAAAAGAGACTTTGCCTGGTCATGTTAAAATAAGAACAGATGTTTTCAGACAGTCGGATTTCATTATCAGGGCTGTTGATAATGTAACCCGGGCATTGCTCGAAGGAGGCTTATTTGTCACAATAGTTCTTTTTCTATTCTTATTGAATTTCAGAACTACAGTTATATCTCTTATTGCCATTCCTCTGTCTTTGCTGGTGGCTGTCATCACCCTTAAATGGATGGGACTAACCATCAATACAATGTCTTTGGGCGGTATGGCCATTGCCATTGGGTCCTTAGTTGATGATGCCATTATTGATGTGGATAATGTGCTCAAACGTCTAAAAGAAAACGCGCGCTTGCCGAAAGAAAAGCAGGAGCAGAAATTGAAGGTCATCTACAATGCGTCTAAGGAGATACGTGCCTCGATTTTAAATGCTACATTGATAATTATTGTGGCTTTTATTCCTTTGTTTTTCCTTTCCGGCATGGAAGGACGGATGTTACAACCTTTGGGTATCTCATTTATTGTTTCTCTGTTTGCATCATTGGTGGTGGCTATTACCCTCACGCCTGTTATGTGTAGCTTTTTGTTAACCAACGATCAACAATTAAAGAGACATGAAACAGGAAGCAAATGGGTACGTTGGTTAAATGAAAGATATGGCCTGATGTTGGAGCGTTCTCTTAAACTTAAAAAAGCTATGATTGCTTCAGCCGGCATACTATTCATCCTATCCATGTTTGTGTTCTTTAATCTGGGGCGAAGTTTCCTTCCTGAATTTAATGAGGGCATGCTCACTTTAAGTACAGTAAGTTTACCTGGAATTTCATTGGAGGAGAGTAATAAAATGAACCTCTTGCTTGAAAAGGAAATGCTCGAAATGGAGGAAATTAATACGATTGTTCGAAGGACAGGACGAGCAGAACTGGATGAACATGCGCAAGGTGTTTTCTCTTCCGAGGTAGATGTGCCTTTTGAATTAAATGGACGTTCCAAAGAAGATTTTCTGGAAGAACTGCGCAGTCGTTTGGGAACAATACGCGGCATTAACATTACTGTTGGTCAGCCTTTGTCGCACCGAATTGACCACATGCTCTCGGGTACAAGAGCTAATATTGCCATTAAAGTGTTCGGGACCGATTTGCATAAGATGTTTTCAATTGCCACACAAATTAAATCCAATATCTCAGGAATTGAGGGTTTGGTAGATGTTAATGTGGAGCAACAGGTGGAGATTCCTCAATTACAAATCAAACCCAAGCGCGAAATGCTAAAACAATATGGTATTCCGATTAATGAATTTGCTGAGTTTATCGATGTGGCTTTTGCCGGCGAAAAGGTATCGGAAGTGTATGAGGGAAATATGAGCTTTGATTTGGTTTTAAGGTACAATGACCGATATCGGCAGTCTATCGAAGCTGTTAAAAACACCTTAATTGATACACACGATGGCAATAAGGTGGCATTAAAGGAGGTTGCTAATATTGTATCTGCATCCGGTCCCAATACAATCAGCAGGGAAAATGTACAACGCAAAGTGGTTGTTTCTGCCAATGTTTCAGGGCGCGATTTACGCGGTGTGGTAACCGATGTGCAGGAAAATATAAAGGAGAACATCAATTTGCCTGAAAACTATTACATCCAATATGGTGGGCAGTTTGAGAGTGAAGCAAAAGCCTCGAGCTTACTGTTCTATACCTCTCTTTTTGCCATTTTAATTATTTTCCTTTTGCTGTACATGGAGTTCCGAAACTTAACTGTATCTGGTATTATTTTGCTAAACCTGCCACTGGCATTGATTGGAGGAGTTGTTAGTATCTGGGTAACATCAGGCATGTTAAGTATTCCTGCAATTATTGGTTTTATTACCCTGTTTGGCATCGCAACACGCAACGGCATTCTTTTGGTGTCGAGGTATAATGCCTTGCAGGAAGAAGGAGAACCGCTCTATAAAGCAATTATACATGGTTCGATGGATCGATTAAATCCGATATTAATGACGGCACTGACGGCAGCATTGGCTTTAATACCGTTGGCATTTGCCGGTGATCAGCCCGGAAATGAAATACAAAGTCCCATGGCGGTGGTCATCCTTGGGGGCTTATTCAGTTCCACATTATTGAATGCATTTATTGTTCCGGCAGTGTATTATTTAATCAAGAGAAAGGAGGCAAAATAAGATGAAGACTTTATTTAATATCATTCTGCTAGTGTGCATTTCATCGCCTGGCTATAGTCAGGCGTTTGAAGGACTGATGCAGAATATTGAGCAAAATAATCCACGCATTAAAACCTTGCAAAAATGGCTGGAAGCTGAAGAGGTGTATTCCAAGACGGGCATTTATCCGAATAATCCAAGTCTTAGTTATAACTATTTATTTGGTAATCAGGATAACATTGGTGATCAAAAGGAATTTGAGATAACGCAATCATTTCAACTACCGGGTTATTATACTTCGAAGGCAGAACTGCATAAATTAGGTTTTAAGCAAAAACAAGCCTTGGCAGAAAAGGAGAGGAGAGCTATACTGCACTCGGCCAGGATACTTTATTTTAACCTGGCATGGCTTCAGAAAAGTAAAGCACTATTGGATAAACGACTTGAAGATGCAGAAAATCTTGTAAGCATAATGAAAGAAGGTTTTGAAGGAGGTGAGGTATCTAAACCTGTTTATGATAAGGCGAGGATTTATGCCGTTGGGGTTAAAAGCCAGAAGCAAACGCTTATATCGCAGATAAACGTTTATTCTGAACAGCTAAAACAGCAAAATGGTGGTGTTGCGATAGAAGGTTTGAATTATGAATATCCAGTAAATTGGTCACTACCTGCCTTGGATACTTTGCTTGCAAACCTGTCTGGTACTAATCCTGATTTATTAATAGCTCAACTGGATTTAAAAGAATCTGAAACCAACATTAAGAATTCAAGGTTGGAAAGCTGGCCAAGTTTTGAGCTGGGCTATAAATCAGAGACCATTTTGAATCAAAAGTTGCAGGGTGTTAATGCCGGTATTACAATTCCTTTATGGCAAAACAATAACAAAGTGAAGCACGCCAAGTTGCAATCAGAATGGTCGAAACTTAATTTGAGCCAGGAGGAAAGTGAAGTTAAAACAAGGGCAAAGACGCTTTACTATGAAGTACTTGCCTTGAAAGCAAGTTATGAAGAAATGAAAGCGATTATGGATGAAGAACAGTTTTCAGTGAGTAATCTGGAATTGTTAAAAGCCGGACAGATTTCGTTTTCAGAATACCTGGTTGACGCGGATTTAATATGGGAAAGTCAAAGCCAATATTTGGACAACGAAAAGACTTACTTCAATGTTTTAAGTCAACTAAAAACGATGGAGTAATAGCTAATAAAAATTGAATTTGCATACAAATGAAGTAAGGAAACGGTCTGCAGACTGTTTCCTTATTTTATATTTGAACACATGCGTTTATTATAAAAAGAAGAAATTCAATTTCAGGATTGGCAGCTAAGAAAAAAAGTTGGTTTTCAAATTTAACTGCGTTTCAAAAACTCACTGAGAATGCGGGTTTTATCGCTAATGTCCTGAGTAATTCCGTTGACTGATATGGTTGCACCCGAAATGGAGTCGATATTTTTACCTACCTCTAAATCTTTTTCGGCGGTATTGTAACCAATAAATTGTTTTAACCAGCCTTTGGCAGTCACTTCGTGACCGTGAGTAGCCTGGTAGTTAAATACCTTTACCAAAAGTACTTTGTTTTGGGCGTTAAAGAGAACCAGGTAATCGAAGTATTCTGAATCGCCATTTTGTGACATAGTATTGGGTATGGAACAGCCACCTGCCCGGCAGCTGTTCACACGACCAATGTACATGTATTGTATTTCTGAATCAGTATTTTCACTGGCAATTTCAAAGTATTTGCCTTTTATATCGCTTGTTAAATCCGCAGGTAATGTCATTTCACTTAACTTGGGATTAATAAGCTTGCAGCTTTTAACAAGTGTTTTCTCAATGGCTTTATGCTGATAGTTAATACTACCTTCTTTGGCCAGTGTAACACAACAAATTGTTGCCAGTAATATGGTTAATACCGATTGTTTCATCATTATTAGAACATTATACCGAATCCGGCATTAAACGTCTTTGAGTATTCATCATCTGCTGCCGATTTAACAAATTGCATATCTGCTTTTAAAACGGCGTTTTGAGTTAACTTAAGGGTTAATCCTGTTGTAACGGCTTTTACATCGTACGCATCATTTGCAGCAAGGTTTCCATCCACTTTATTGTGTGTGTTGTAGGCTTCGTAACGAACAAAAGGAATCAAATCTGTTTTTACATCATCCAGGTGTTTAAATACATTGTAGCCTGCCTCAAGATAGTAGCCAAACATAGCACTTCCAACATCATTGCCGGTGAATTCATTGTACTGTTTGGTATTTGTTAAAGATGTGTGATAATATTGTCCGCGTAATTGTAAGCCACCATATGTGTAGCGCGCATCCAATCCAATCATCGCCATACCAATCACTGATGAGTCGGCAGCAGCAACGCCATCTTTATCACTCTTATCAAGACCATCGTACAATGTACTTTGCGAATCGCCAAAATAGCCTGATAATCCAATGTTTAGGCCGCGAATTCCATAATATTCAACTTTACCGGTAAAGTTAGCTGAACTAACATAGGCTTCTGCTCCTTTTTGACGGCCTTTGCGTAAACCGTTTTTGCCACTGAATTTACCCGAACCGTCGTAACCGTTAAATCCACCAACAATATATGCCTGGTAGCGAATAGAAGCAGGTAGAACGTTACCTGTAAAACCGACACCAATTTCGCGCCAGGTGGTTGGTGCAATGTATTTGTCGATTAATGGACGTTCAACTCCGTTAAAGGTATTTGGTTCGTGGTATTCGTTAACAATACCCATAGGTATTAACATTAAACCTCCACGAAACTGAAATGCATTACTAAGTTTGTGTTGAATAAACGCTTGTTCAACGTACACTTCTTTAACATGCTCAAATTCTAACTCCGTAACAAATTGAGTTTTCTCGTTAAAATTATAACCAAATAGCATAACGATTCGGTGTACATCTAACTTTCCATTATTGTAAGTGTCGGAGTTAAGTTTTTGATTGTAGTGCGCTTCACCATATCCCCCGATGGTTAAACCCTGATTTGAATTCAACAAACGTTGTGCTGAGTTAAGTTGTTGCTCGCCGTCATTATTTTGAGCAAATACATTTGATACAGCAGCAATAAATGCAGCAATAAGTACAATTTTTTTCATTATCATCATTGTTTCCCGTTAAGCCGTCATCAATTGTTTGATTATGTGATGAATGCTTAAATTATTTCGAGACAAAATTACTGCATTAATAGCGGCCAAAGTATCCCCAATTATTGGGAAATCATTAATTGTTATGAGTGTAATTGCGTAACTATAATGAATTGTTAATTAGGCAATAAAGACGATTTGTTTATTGTTTTTCACTAAGTATAGAACATATGAATCCCTATAAATGGGGATAATCTTGTTATTGAGGAAAAAACTACAACAAAATATACAAATGCAATTTGAATTTGGGTTTAACTGCTTATCTATTTATTTAGAATCAAAAAGTTGGATTACTATTACCAATATTACCACCTGTCAGTAAAATGAGAATGCGTGAGAACAAATCAATTGGTTGAATAGCATCCCAATGTTCTGAGAGTTTACCATCCTTAAGTTTGAATGTATCCGTAATAATAAATCCCTTTTTCTCATTACCCCGATGTTTGGCTTTCATTGTAGTATGGCTATGGAAGATGACATAATTGCCATCAGCAAAAATCTTTTTAACATCAAACGAATACTCCGGAAAGCGTTTGGTCATCGTTTTTACATAGCCAATAAGTCCTTCCATCTCATTGGGAATAGCTCTATTGTGTTGCGTATATGAACCCCCACCGAAGTTATTTAAAGTGTAATCAAAATCGTGCTCATTCATTAAGTGCTGAAAAAAATCAACAACAACTTTTACATTCTCTGTTTCCTGGGGAGTCCAATTGCTTTGCAAGTGTTTATTGATATCAATAATAGGACGTACTACTTTATTCATCATCATTTGTGTTTAAAAGTGATTGTTTGTATTTTATGTAATTCTCTTTTATCTGTTTAAAAGCCTCTTCCTTATTTGCCTCTGCCCAATCTAGTTTCTCATCTATATTCATATCTGGGTTAAAGGCTATAACCTCATGTTTGCTCCAAAAGGTTAGTTCCATTATAACAGGAATAAGAGTTAGTCCTTTATCGGTTAATGTATAGATGTTAGCTTTTTTATTAGTGGGCAATTTTTGTTTGTTAATTATTTCAAACTCCTCTAGCATTTTTAACCGGGTAGATAAAATATTGGTAGCAATGGCTTCTGTACTTTCAGTGAAATCTTTAAAGGTATTCTTCCCTTCAAATAGTATTTGCTTAATGATTACCAACGACCATTTATCGCCAATAATATCTAAGGCTGAGGTGATTGGACATTTGCAGCGAAAGTTATTCTTCATGTTTTTTGTTTTTTACTTGCAAAACAAAAGTAATGCATTTATTTTTGCTTGCAAAATAAAAGTAATAAATTAATTCTTAAATTTTAGTAAGATGAAGAAAGTTCTATTAACAGGAGTATCAGGCTATATTGGCTTACATTGCGCAGTGGAGTTGTTGAAACAAGGATATGCCGTAAAAGGCACCGTCAGAAGTTTATCTAAAGCCGAAGAGATTACTAATACCATTAAGAAATCTGTCGATCCTCAGGGAAACATAGAATTTTGCGAGCTTGATTTGCTAAAAGACGAAGGCTGGGATGAGGCGGTATCGGGTTGTGATTTTGTGATGCATGTGGCCTCACCTTTTTTCTCTAAGATACCTAAAGATGAGAATGAATTAATCAGGCCTGCTGTTGAAGGCACACAGCGTGCGTTAAAAGCTGCCCATAAAGCAGGAATAAAACGGGTGGTGTTAACCTCTTCAATGGTGGCCATGTTGGGTGATATTATCGGCGATGAAAATATTGGTAAATACAGCTGGACAAATGTGAAAGCTAAGAATGCTACCGCTTATCTGAAAAGTAAGACACTTGCCGAAAAAAGTGCCTGGGAGTTTGCCGAGGCCAATAACATAGAACTGGTAACAATCCATCCGGGACCAGTCTATGGGCCAAGCCTTTCTAATAATTTATCCGGTGAATCGATGACATTATTTAAAAGAATAATGACCGGCGAATTGAAGCAAATGATACATGCCAGTATCAATATGTCGGATGTGAGGGATGTGGCTAAAATTCATGCAATGGCATTAGAAAACGAACATGCCACAGGGCAGCGTATTGTTGTTGCTACAGAAAAAGCTCATTCTTTTCAGGAGATAACACAGTTGTTAAAGAACAACGGATATGAAAAAGTCGGTACTGGTGTCGTTCCTAATATAATGGTTAAAATATTAGCCACTGTTAATAGTGAAATGAAAGGCATGCGGCCATATGTTGGCAAGAAGTATGAGGCGAATGTAACTACTACCAAGCAGTTATTTAACTGGAAGCCAATTTCGTTTGATAAAATGGTACTGGATACTGCAGAATCTGTGCGCGATATCTTGAGTTCTCAAAACTAAATATTTCAAATCCGCTAAGCGCTTAAGTTGCGCTTAGCGGGTTTTCTAAGTCCATTGGTACAGTCTAGCACTTTTACAAATCCAGCATCAATTCATCAATAGATGTGCCTTCTTCAGCTAGCTTTTTATTGATACGGTGTTTGGTTACTTTAACGGTAGTTAGGCTTACCTTTCTGGTATTAGCTATCTCTTTTGTTGATAATTTTAGCTTGATGTAGCCAAGAATTTCAATTTCGCTTTTGGTTAACTTAGGAAAGCGTTCTTTCAGTTTTTCTTCAAACTCAGAGTTGACCTGATCAATGTTTTCCTGCAACTGACTTCTTTTTTCGTCAGCATCAAATTGAATATTCAAATCTGCAATAAAACTACCCAATTGCGTTTTGATGGTTTCGTCTTGGCTTTTATAGATGTGCTTAAGTTTCTCTAGTATTTCAGCTTTAAAGGATTGCCTCAAACGATTATCGATAATCACACGCGACAAATCATTCTTTTTATGCGTAAGGCTAAATACCAGATAATCCTTTTCTTTTTGAAGTGTTCTGTATCTGTCGGTTAATGCAAAAGCCAGTAGCAGAACTTCGCACAACACGCCTATCACATAAAAGTTATTGGTGAATACATTGTTAGGAAGCACACCGGTATACATCAATGTCATCGCCATCAAACCTAGCAGTGAGCATATCCATCCAGCTAAATAATATTTGGCATGTACATTCCCCTTTTTTAGCGCCATAATACCTGCATAAATAGCAATAACCGAAAAAGAGAAGTTAGCATACACCACTGATTCGTGATGTATTTGTTTGCCATTCAATCTAAGTATACTAACAATGGTAGCTGCAGTAAAAGAAGCCAAGGATGATGCAATCATTAAATAATAGCTGAGCTTATTGCTCTTTCTCAAATCCAGAAAACGAATGCTGAAGTTGGAACTGGCAATGACGTACAATACGGTTGGCCAGGCAACAATATAAGGCGACCAGTGCGTAAGGCCATCCAGAAGATTGAAGGAGAAATAGCCTCTGATAGCCAGAACAGCCAGTCCGGTGGCAATGTTGGCCAATATGTAATGAAAATAAACATTGTCTTTTACCCTTAGTCCGATAAAAAAGTTGAAGATGGTAATAATTAAAAGCCCACCGATGAACAGGCTGAGAATACTCACTTCTCTTAAATCACCCTTTGTCAGTACTTTCTTATTAACAATTGAAATATCAAACTGGCGGCTGTATGAACTAATAACTTTAAGGTAAAATACAGCGGTATCTTTTGAAGCTAAGGTAACAGGAAAACTGCTGTTGTAGCTCCTGAAGGCACGTTCATCTGGAGAAATATGTGCTCCCGTTCGAAAGCTATTCCATTTCCTGTCGTTATTAAAGTATAAGGTTACTGAGTCCAGTAAAAATTTGCTTAAATGTACTATCCTGTGGGCATCACTTTCGTTTGGATTGTATACACTGAATTTAAACCAATCAACCGAGTTGTTATATCCGATGTTGATGGTGCTGTAGTCATTCCTTTTAAACGACATTGATTGAATTTGCTCAATTGTTAGCTTACTCTCTACGTCATGCAATAATTCAACTTTACTGCTGATGGTATTCTTTTCTTCATCCGTTAATACGATGGTTCCTTGCCCTAAGACGGAGAGTCCAGATATCACACTTAGTAAAAAATACAAACAGAATTCTTTCATCAAATACTTACTATAAATCACAATTTCCCCTGGTGATGTTGTTGCTGTTTTACACAGACATTAATTTTAAAGCATGTAAAGGTTATAAAAATATTAGAAACCAATTGCAGAGAAGTGAATAAACCAATCTTTTTAATCACAAGTATGGCCAAACTGATACTCAATAACTCAGATGTCTATGTGTCACATTATCAGTAGTGATGTTTGCGATGTAACCTTTTGAAACCCCTCTTAAACCTTTTGAAACTTCTGTTTTGTCACAAAAGGATCATGCTATTCGTAACCTCGCCAACGAAAAAATAGGTATCTGAAATTACATTTATGACGGAACAAAACTACAATCAAAATAAGATGAATAAAGTAACCACCAGCATTATCCTGCTTGTATTATTGATGGCAACATCCATCAATGCACAAAACGAATTTATCACCACCTGGCTTACCGATAATAGTGGAACGACCAATGCGACATCCATCCGTATACCATGCAGTGATATGTATACCTATAATTTTGATGTAGACTGGGAAAACGATGGAGTGTTCGATGACTTTGGCGTTACAACAAGCATCACCCATGATTATGGTAATGCGGGGCAATACCAGGTGGCTATACGTGGTACCTTTCCTGCAATAGCCTTTAATCGAGAAGGAGATTGTGAAAAACTACTAAGCATTGATCAATGGGGAACGATTACCTGGCAGGATATGCATAAAGCTTTTGATGGATGTGTAAACCTGACACTTAATGCTACAGGTGCTCCTGATTTATCAGTCGTAAGCGATATGTCATATATGTTTTATGATTGTACTGTTTTTAATGGTGAAATAAGTCATTGGAACGTAAGTAATATCACTTTGTTTTATGCCACATTTGGAAAAGCAGCAGCCTTTAATCAGGATTTGTCTTCATGGAATGTTGAAAGTGCTGAAGATATGACGGCCATGTTTTATGGCGCTGAGTCCTTTAATCAAAATATTTCGGCCTGGAAGGTTGGTAATGTGACCAATATGTCCGCCATGTTTTACCGCGCCAGTGCATTTAATCAGGATCTTAATGCATGGGATGTGAGTAAAGTTACCAATATGGCAGATATGTTTCGTGAATCATCGAATTTTAACGGAGACATTAGTAATTGGGATGTTGGTAGTGTAAGCAATATGGAAGGTATGTTTTGGAGTGCTTCCAATTTTAATGCTGATATCAGTAAATGGGATGTGAGTAAGGTGACAGTTATGACAAGAATGTTTTCATCTGCCAGCGCGTTTAATCAGAATATTGGTAAATGGAATACAGCTTCATTAATAAGTTTATATCAATGTTTCACTGTTGCCAGTTCCTTTAATCAGGATTTAAGTAAGTGGGATGTTTCCAACGTAACCACTATGAATAGTATGTTTGATGGAACAGCATTATCAACAGCAAACTACGATAAGCTATTGCAGGGCTGGAGTGCACAAAGCGTACAGCCAAATATAGAATTAGGTGCAATGGGCAAAAAGTATTGTCATTCTGCAGACTATCGTGAAGCTTTAGCTACAAATTATGGCTGGACCTTTACTGATAGTGGCTTGGATAAAGATGAGGCTAATTATTTTATCACCACATGGAAAAGCGATAATACAGGCGCTTCTGGCGAAACCGAAATAATCATACCAACGCATCCTTCTTTTACCTATAATTACGATGTAGATTGGGATAACGATGGCGTATTTGATGACTTAAATGTTTCTGGCACTATTACCCACAAGTATGACGTTGCAGGTACTTATAAAATTCGAATCAGAGGCATCTTTCCCGGCATGTATTTCAATAAAGGGGGTGACAAAGAGAAACTCATCTCCATAGATCAATGGGGAACCATCTGGTGGGAAACAATGGAAAACGCTTTTAACGGATGTGCAAATTTAACTTGCCAGGCTACTGACGTGCTTGATGTTTCTTGCGTCAATAATATGGACAATGCATTCTTGTCTGCTTCGTTATTTGATATTAATGCGGGTATATGGGAAGTCTCCAATCTGACATCGGCAGAAGATGCTTTTAAGGGCACAGCCCTTAGCAGTGGTAATTACGATCAACTATTAAGTGGATGGGGTTCGCAAATTGTTCAATCGGGTGTATCTCTAGGAACGATTAATAATACCTACTGCATGGGAACCTATGGGCACGATGTGTTGACCGGAACTTACGGGTGGACCATTAACGACCTTGGTTCATCATGTGATGAAACCAATTACTTTATTACAACATGGCAAACGGATAATACCGGCACCTCAGACGAATCATCCATTAGAATCCCATGTAACAGCAACTACAATTACTTTTATGATGTTGATTGGAACAATGATGGTGTATTTGATGAATTTGGTATTAAAGGTGACATCACTCATACCTATGCAGAGGCAGGTACTTATACCATTCAAATTCGAGGTGCATTCCCAACTATTTACTTCGATAATGAAGATGATTGCGAAAAGCTGATTTCGATAGATCAATGGGGAGCGATGCAATGGCAAAGTTTGGAATCATCTTTTAAAGGCTGTTCAAATCTAAATATTACGGCTACTGATGCGCCGGATTTAAGTGAGGTAACAAGCATGGAAGAATGTTTTCAGTATTGTAGCTCTCTTACGGCTAACTTAAACAACTGGGATGTATCCAACATTACAAATATGTATGAAGTGTTTGAGGATGCCACGTCTTTTAATGGAGGTATCAACAACTGGGATATGAGTTCAGTAACCAATATGGGAGATATGTTTGAAGGCGCGACTTCTTTTAATCAAGATTTAAATAATTGGGATGTTTCCTCTGTTGTTAAAATGACAGATGTGTTTAAAGGTGCAACTTCTTTTAATGGAGACATTTGCTCATGGGATGTTTCCAAGGTAACAGACTTTAGCCAATTATTTCAGTACAGTGAAGTCTTCAATCAAGATATCAGTGGTTGGAATACTTCAAGTGCCCTGGATATGAATAGTATGTTTTCAGGAGCGATAGCCTTTAACCAGGATATTTCATCGTGGAATGTTAGTCAGGTAACTGATATGACGCAAATGTTTCAAAAAGCTAGTTCATTTAATCAAGATTTAGGTAGTTGGGATATTACTGGCATTTCGCATAAAGCTTATATGTATGATATGTTGAATGGCTCCAATTTATCATCGACTATCTACGATGCAACTTTACAAGGTTGGGCCAATCAAGCTGTTGTTTCAGAAATCAATTTAGGTACGGTTTCAGCCAGTTATTGTAAATCATCGGACGCTAGAGAAACGTTAATCAATACCTACAGCTGGACCATCAATGACGAAGGTGTGGAAAACGAAGCGCCAGTGCCTGATGTAGATGTATTGATCGATATTATAGCTGATTGCGAAGTAACAGAATTAACAGCACCTACTGCTACAGATTGCGTTGGCACCGTTACAGGAATCCATGATGCTGTTCTGCCTATTATCACCCAAGGTACTACAGTAGTAACGTGGACTTATGATGATGGCAATGGAAATACAAGCATACAAACACAGAATGTTGTGATTGATGATGTTAGTAATCCGGAGTTGACGTGCATAGCTGATGTTACGGTGGCATCCAACAACGGTAGCAGTTATATAGTGCAGGAAACAGAGTTTGACTTAGAAGCCTACAGCGACAATTGCACTATTAAATACATTAGTAACAGTATAAATGCTGAAGAAACGCTGGAAGGTGAAGAGTTGCCTTTGGGTGATCATATCATTACCTGGACAATAGGGGATATGGCCGGAAATGTTGAAACATGTAGTTTTACAGTTAGCGTTAGCACGGCAACCAATACTACTGAATTTAGTGTAGCTGAGGCCATAAATGTATACCCAAACCCAAGCAATGGTATGGTGAATCTTGAGTACAATACCGATCAGCCTTATCTGTTAAAAGTCTATAATTCTTCGGGAATGCTGGTTGAACAACAATTGGTAAACGAAAAACAGTATCAGTTAGATTTGTCGCATCTTGAGAATGGGATATACCTGGTACAGCTAATAGCTAATGATAAAGTGTATACAACGAAACTGATAATGCAAAAGAAATAATATAATTTCAATTGTTATTTGACGAGGCTTTCAAAAAAGTAAAATGAGTTTTATAACAGTTAATGCGGCATGCCGTTAGATTAAGTTTCACAATATCCAGGCTTAATTATGCCATAAACTAGGTTCAGGAAATTGAAATAACAATGTTGTCATAGAATTGATTGAGTTTTTCGTCACTGAATAAAGTCAATCAATTCTATGAAATATTTAAAGAAGAAGAATGTATGATGAAGTTTTGGTAAGTTAATTTACCAGATGGCCAAGGTCCATTTCACTTAACCATTGCGGATTGAAAATTTTACTCAGGTATTTAAAACCACTATCGGGCAAAACAGTTACAATTTTCGCAGGAGCTTCCATCCTTTTTGCAACTTCCAATGCAGCCCAGACATTACCACCACCAGAACCACCTACCATCAGGCCTTCCTCGCGGGCAAGACGATGCACCATAGCTATTGCTTTTTCATCATTAAAAGCAATGGCTTCATCCACTAAGTCAAAATTCATTGTTGCACATAGTTTAGTCTTACCAGCTCCTTCTACATGAAAGGATTTTATGTAGGACATATAATCTTCTTTACCCTCCAGGTAGGGTTTGTAAACGGAGCCTACAGGATCTGCCAGAATAGCTTTTATATTCGGATTATTTTCTTTTAATCGTTTTGCAACTCCTGATAATGTACCGCCCGTAGAGGCTGTAGCCACAAAGGCATCAATCTCCCCGTTCATATCATCCCATATTTCCTTTCCTAAGGTCATATAATGGGCTTCAGGATTATAGATGTTGTTATATTGATCAATGTGATAGTAGTCTTCACTTTCACTGGCCTTTATCGCGGGGAATTTACCGTATGTCAGCTCAGGTTTTACAATAACTTCTGCACCATATGATTTAATTATCGCAATCTTCTCTTCACTGCATTTATCAGGAACAAAAATAATTGATTTCAGTCCCATCGTAGAAGCAATCATTGCAACTGAGGCACCAGTATTACCGGAACTTCCCTCAACAATTGTCGTGTTCTTATTGATTTTCCCTTCTTCAACACCTTTCTGAATCATATAAGCAATAATTCGATCTTTCATACTTCCCGTCGGATTCATGTATTCGAGTTTTGCATGTATCTCCACACCCGGTTTGGGATCAAGTGTTTTTAAATGCACCATTGGGGTGCTACCTATTAGATTTAAGGATTCAATTTTTGACATAGCTGTTCTTTTCTGGATTTTTTAATAAGCCTTAAAAATATAATTTACATCGGGATAAACCATAACTTATTAAGAAACAAAAAAGTTGCCCGAGTTATATTTAGATAAAATATGATTTGTCAGTATACTGGCATTGGATCTGGAAGTTCCTTAAATAGTTTGATGTAGAAATGAATTATTATTCGGGGGTGTGAATTGTCTACCTCATTGTAACCAGATAGGATGGAGAAATAATCTCACCAAGCCCACCCAAGAAAAGTGTTGTGCAAAAAAAGCTAATCTAGTTTGTGGATTTTTACTAGTACCACCTGATCGTTCAGATACTGAAAGTATAATAAGCCATAATTGATATTTCCCTTTATGAGCAAGGTTTTTGTTGTTTTTTGTATAAAACAGCTAATTGCTTTTTCTGCCTCTGCTTTTACATTTATTAAAAATAAACACTATTAACACCTAAAGTCGACATTCATAAAATTATCTAATGAATTGCTCATTAATTGGGCGATTGTTTTGTGTAATACTTATTCTTAATTAGTGGAAGGTTGGAGGGGTAATGAGCAGTAATGTAGGTAGATACATGTTTATTAATGCACTTTATTCTTATATTTGCCCCCTCAATTTTCAATATTAGCAACCAAATATTCCCCTTGAGCCATCTAATTTTGTTTGTTGAAATTTCTATCTGTTGTTGGTTTATTTATCCGGATGATGAAACTGCAACAGTGGATTTTCTCAATAACACAAACTATATTCAAACATAGTGGTATTATAGATATCGCGAGTGAAAAAATTAGCAGATGAAAAACAATCTGATTCGATTATTGGGGTTGATTCTTGCTTTTAGCTTTTCGTCAGGAATGATGGCTCAAAAGCTAATAAAAGGAGAAGTGAAATCTCAGGAAGGAGAAACGCTGGTTGGAGTTACCATTTTAATTGAAGGAACAATGAATGGTACCATCTCTGACTATGATGGACAGTTCCAGCTGCAAGTGCCTGATGGTGCCAAGCGTCTTATTCTGTCAACTATTGGCTTTGTAAGCGATACTATTACAATTGATAATCGAGAATATTATTCAATTGTGATGAGCGAAAATGTTGAGTTGCTTGAAGATGTGGTAGTAGTAGGTTATGGGCAGCAAAAGAAAGAGAGTGTAGTTGGAGCTATTACCCAGGCTAAAGGTGAACAACTATTGGCATCAAAAGGTGATTTAAGTCTGACCAATACGATGGATGGTGTTATTCCGGGAATTACAGTGATTCAAACCACAGGAGAACCTGGCTCGTCAGCTGCCGAGATTTTTATCCGTGGTAAATCATCGTGGAACAATAACTCGCCATTGATTTTGGTGGATGGTATTGAGCGTGATTTTGACGATATTGATCCCAATGATGTGGAAAGTATGTCGGTGCTGAAAGATGCCTCGGCAACGGCTGTATTTGGTGTGAAAGGTGCTAACGGCGTTATCTTAATTACCACCAAGCAAGGAAAAGAAGGCAAGGCAAAAATCAATGCCTCTTTCAATATCTCGTTAAAGCAACCAACTACTTCGTTTGACTTTTTGGACCATGCTTCAACATTAGAATTGTATAACCAGGCCTTGGAGCACCAGGGAATTTACGACCCAACGCTTTATTATTCGCAGGATATTATTGACAAGTATCGCTACAAAACCGACCCGTATTTATACCCTGAGGTAGATTGGTTTGATTACATGACCAAAGATGTGGCAGTAACTCAAAAATACAACGTCAATATTTCGGGTGGTAAAAAGTTTATCAAGTACTACACATCTTTATCGTACTCCAAAGAAGGTGATGTATTCAACAGTGAAAAACAGGATAATTACGACCCTCGCTATAATTATCAGCGCTTTAACTACAAGGCCAATATCTCGTTTCAGTTGACGAAGAGCACCAACATGAAGTTGCAGATGATTGGTAATATGGCCACTAAAAATGCATCAAGTTATAGCTCAAAAGACCTGATGAATGATATTACCAACCGGGCACCACGTTACCTGTTTCCGGCCTATTACGAAAACGGGCAGTTAGGTGATTATATCACGACTGGAGCCAGTAATAATCCGGTTGTATTGCTTAACTATAATGGAGCTAAGCAAACCAAAACCAATAAGGTATATACCGACTTTATATTAGACCAGAAATTAGATTTCATCACCAAAGGATTGAAGTTTAATGGTAAGGTTTCTTACAATAGTAATACAAGCCACGACCAGGTGATATCCAATAAGATTAATAACGAAATTAATGTGATTCGTTATTACTACCAGGAACAGGAAGATGGTACAATTGTAGAAACCATTTACCCAACCGATGATTTCGTTCTATATCAGCCGGTTTATAACAGTGAGTCTATCAATTACTATGCGCGCGACTTGTATTACGAAATGTCGTTGCGCTATAATCGCACATTTAATAAACACCGCATTGGTGCTCTGGGCTTATTTCAGCGTCGCAAAGATTTTGAAAAAGTGAAGTTCCGCTTACCAACAGAAGATTGGGTGGCCCGTGCAGAATATATGTACGATAGTCGTTATATGATTGAGGCCAGTGGAGCTTATAATGGTTCCGATAAATTTGCACCGGGCAAGCGTTTCGGTTTCTTCCCTGCTGTGGCAGTTGGGTGGATGATTTCCAACGAACGCTTTATCCAGGACAACTTCGATTTCGTTGATGAGCTGAAAGTGCGTTATTCCTATGGTGAAGTAGGTAGCGATATTGGTGCTGCACGCTGGACCTACATGACCCAATACGAAACCAACGGTAAGGTGTACTTTGGAAATCCTGCAGGCGGAAAAGGCTCTTTTGCCGAAGGCGTGCCGGGTAATCTTGATGCCACCTGGGAAACAGCCATTAAGCAAAACCTAGGTTTTGAATTAGGATTTTTTGACCGCGTTACAGCAACTATTGATTTATTCGACGAACGACGCGAAGGTATTTTAATGCAGCGCGTAACTATTCCTACGTGGTTTGGACAAGAGCGCCCTTATGTCAATATTGGTGAAACGAAAAGCCATGGTTATGAAATTGCTGCCGAATACCATACTTCGCCAAACCGCGACTGGCAGGTGACCATTGGAGGTAATCTTAACTTCTCAGAAAACCGTGTGGTTTATCGCGATGACCCGGAAGGCAGGGCTGAATACATGAAAGATGCCGGTAAACCGATTGATACGCAGGAAATGTTGTTGGTGCATGATTTATACCGCGATTGGGATGATGTGTACTTATACACTCCGTCAGACTGGAACCAAAGCGACCGACGTCCGGGGGATGTGATTTATGCCGATTATAACGGTGATGGACAAATCACTAACATGGACAGAATAGCTTATGGTAACCTTAAATATCCGGAATATACGTATGGATTTAATGGAAACTTCCGTTATAAGAACTGGGATTTCTCATTCCTTTTTAGTGGAGCGGCTAATGTTTCGCGTCAGTTAGTGGACAACCTGTATTATCCGTTTATAAAAGCTGATGCTTTAACAGCTCACGACCAGAGTCTGGATGCCTGGAGTATTTATAATCCGGACAGTAACCTGCCGGCCAACCGGGTGACTAATACAAACCATAATACAGGTGCCGGTGCGGGATATATCAACTCATTAACCTACATGGATGCAGATTATCTGCGCCTAAAGAATGTTGAAATCAGTTACACGCTCCGTTCAAAAGGCATGAAAGAGAAGATAGGCTTATCAAGTCTACGGATTTATGTGAATGGAAAGGACTTATGGACATCGAGCAAATTTGATGACCGTTTCGACCCGGTTCCACAGACGGTGAGAACATATCCGCTTATGAAGTATTACAATTTTGGAATGCAGGCATCATTTTAAACTGAGAGACGATGAAAAAGACGATTATACTATTATTATTGAGTGCATTTATCATCTCATCGTGTGAGGATTATTTAGATGCAACAGATACAGGAGCCAATGATTTGATGGAGGAAGATATCTTCAGCAATTATAATAATTACCGGGGCTTCGTAAATCAAATATACCAGGGCTTAACAGATTACTATTATTTTGGGTATAACCATTTTCCTGGTTGTTATTCAGATGAATTGCAATGGACCCATGGCGAGTGGTTTTCATTGGCCCCTTTTGCTATTACGGCCGGTGATTACTGGAGTGGCGACAGAAACAATGAGACGCGCTGGGAATATAAAGGAGATGGTTCTGTCAATGACGGATATGGATATTCTCCGTTGGAATCAGCTTACCCGGCCATTCGGGCAGCCAACTTAAGTATTGAAAACATGTACCAATTGAATGATGGTACGAAAGACTATAAAAAGGACGAATTGCTGGGACAGGCTTATTTTATGCGTGCCTGGTTTCATTTCGAAATTATTCGTCGCGTTGGAGGTATGCCATATATCAGCAGGGTTTTGGATACTTATGAAGACATGGATTTTGAGCGTCCATCGTACAGGGCTTGTACCGATTCAATTGTAGCTGATTGTAATAGGGCGGCGGCATTATTACCCGAGAAATGGGGAAAGCAGGATGCCGATTTTGGTCGTGTAACCAAAGGAGCGGCTTTGGCACTAAAAGGCATGGCCTTATTTTACGATGCCAGTCCAACCATGAACTACCAGGCGAATAAAACTTATACCTATGACAATGAACGCTTGTCGCAGGCACTGGAAGCTTATAACGAAGTGATTGACCTGGCATTTAATAAAGGTGTCTATGAGTTAATGGATGGCTCAACACCAGGTGCTTATGGTGAAATCTTCTATTCGCGAAATGAGATGTTCTCTAAAGAAGCCATCTTTGGCGTAACGCCATCTAACAAACGAAAAGGTTATTCTGAGGATATTTTCCGTAGCAGAAACATGTACAATTCGATGTTTTCGCCGCAGCCTTACGATAAGCGCTATAAAAAGCGGAATACGGCACCAACACATAACCTGGTAAGCTTGTTTGAAACAGCTAATGGTTTATCTATTGCGGATGATGATACCTATAATGAGAAGAAGCCGTATAATAATCGCGACCCACGTTTCTATAACTCCATTCTTTACGATGGGGTGAAGTTCGGGATTAAAAAAGGCAAGCCATTTACATTTAAAACAATTGGAAATATTGATGGCAATACTAACTGGACAGGTTATTACATTCGGAAGCTTTGGCCCGAAACAGCCAATGACTTAAGCGGAACGGGTGATTATAATTATCAGCAAAACTGGATATACATCCGCCTGACAGGTATTTTATTGGATTATGCCGAGGCGGCCAATGAAGTTTACGGACCGGATGTAGTGCCGGAGGACATGACGCATTCTGCGCTGTCTGTTGTTAATATGATTCGTGAGCGTTCAGGCCATGTTCCTGTGTATACTCGTTACACAACAGACAAAGAAACGTTCAGGGAGAAAATCAGAAATGAACGTGCTGTTGAGCTTTGTTTCGAGCATGTTCGCTGGTTTGATTTACGCCGTTGGCATGTGGCTCACGAAGCCAAACACCGTAAGATTTACCGTATGAATAAGGTTAGCGGTAATTACGTCATCGAAGAGCGACCAGAGTTAGAGCGTGTATTTGAGGAGCGTCATTACTGGTATCCGGTAAAAAGAGATGATGTAGATATGCTTGGAAATCTTGAGCAGAATCCTGGATGGTAAGCCAAAATGCAAATAACTATGAACAACATATATAAAAATAAAGGCTTACGATTAAAAGCCTTCGCAGTATGCCTTCTGATGGTTGTAGCAAGTGTCAGCTATGGTCAGAAGAAGAAAAAGAAAAACTCAAAAGTCACTTTCAATGCGCAGATTGTTGAAGGGGATAATTTGCCCGTGGAAGCGGTAAAAGTGAGTTATCTGAATGGAACCAAATGGGCGATGAGCAACGAAGATGGTCGTTTCAATATACTGACGGTTAATAACGATGTGTTAGTGTTGGAGAAGGACGGTTACGAAACCATCTATTTCACAGTGAAGAATGATAACTTGTCGGGCAGAGTAATGCACATTGAGAAACGCCCTTGGTTTTTGAGCTCCAATGACAATGTTGAGTTACCACACACTAATACATACAAACGTATGATGAATGGGGCTGTGGCCGAAGTTGACGGAGAGGTGTTAGAGTCGTTTCCTTCAGCATCATTGGGTAATGCCCTGGCTGGTCAGGCTGCCGGATTATACATTCGTCAGCAGGGAGGTCGCCCGGGAAGTGCCAAGCCCAAAATGAATATCCGTGGTCAGCATACCGGTAGCGATAACTCAATCGTGGTGTACATCGATGGTGTTAAGCGCGATATCAACGATTTGAATGCCGAGGAAATTGATAAGGTATACGTATTAAAAGATGCTTCGTCAAAAATACTGGCCGGACCCGAAGCCATTAATGGTGCGCTTTGGGTAACCACTAAACGCGGAGAGGCTGAAAAACGAAATATCTCGGTAACAGCAGAAACTGGTATTCAATCAGTAGGCGTGATGCCAGAGTATTTGAATGCCTATGATTATGCTCGTTTGTATAATGAGGCTCGTGCGAATGACGGTTTAACGCCATATTATTCAGATGAGTATTTGCAAGGTTATCAGAGTGGAAGCAATCCTTTAAAATACCCCGATAATGATTATTGGGCTGACTATTATAAAAACGCATCACGATACAGTAAAGTAGCAGCACAGTTTTCAGGTGGCAGCCAGGAGGTGAAATACTACGTTAATCTGGGCTATACAGGTGAAGGCGGCTTGGAAGATATTGGGCAGGAATCGACTTACGACCGCCTTAATATGCGTGCTAACCTGGATGTGGATGTCACCAAAGCGGTAACCTTAAAAGCGGACATTGCTTCAAGTATGGAGTTCTTTAATCGAGCAGGAGCTAAAGAGAGCGAAATGTTTAATGTTATTAACAAGCATCGTCCCAATGAATACCCTGTTTATCTGTCAGAAGCTCGTGGCGATTCGGCTCTGTTTGGTGCTTCATACGCCTACAATAGAAATATTGTTGGTATGATGACGCAATCAGGATATGTGAAAGAAACCAACCGAGTGGCGCAAATGAATTTTGGTTTGGATTTCGATTTAAGCAGTATTGCGGAGGGGCTATCAGCCGAAACTTTTGTTGGTTTTGATACGCGCAACTATCTGAGTTATGGTAAGGACAGAAACTTTGATTCTTATATTACCGATTGGGTAAAAGGGAGTAATGCGCAAGATACAATGGTATACGTTTACAGGGTAAGTAACCGAAAGGATGCCAGTGACCAGGAGCGTAAAGCGGATGATGTAAGTGGTCAGACTACTGTTAGAGGAAAATTATCTTATACCAATGGATTTGGTAAAACACATTATTTCAATGGAAATCTATTGGGAGTTTATTATTACAATCGAATAAAAGGTAAGACTTACAAGGAGGACAGCAAGAACACGGTATTTGCTTTAAATGGTACCTACATGTTCAAGCAGCGCTATATGGCGAATCTGAATCTGGCCTACTATGGTTCTCCTGCTTTCGAAGATGGTGAACGTTATGCTTTGTTTCCAACCATTGATTTAGGTTGGGTGATGAGTGAAGAAAACTTCTTATCTGGTTCAGATGTTGTGGATTACCTGAAGTTGAAAGCTTCGTATGGAATGATGGGTACAGACCGTTCATTCAACAATTACTATTATTACAGAAGTGCCTGGCAAAAAAATGAAAGCATTGGTTTTGGTGAGAACCTAACCAACAGTATGGCCATGTACAAACAAGTGCAGGCAGCTAGCAATGGATTGGGTTGGGAAAAATCAACTGAAATAAATGCAGGTTTTGATGCTGTTTTATTTGACAATGCTTTACGCACCGAGGTAAATGTATTTCATGAGTTACGCTCTGATATACTAACGCAACGCAATAGCCTTTACCCATCAGGAGCTGTGGTTCCTTTCGTTAATTACGAAGAAGTTAGTAACCAGGGAATCGATTTCAATATTCAGTATCAGAATAATATTGGCGAATTACATTATTTAGTGGGTGCCAATGGCGTTTACTCTAAAACAGAAAATAAAGTGATTGATGAGGTGGTTTATCCGAATGGTGTGCAGCGCAGTCAACGAGGTTTACCGGTTGACGCCTATATGGGTTACCAGGCTATGGGTTTATTCTACGATAACAATGAAGTGGCAGCGTCACCGTTCCAATCATTCGGACCTTATCAACAAGGTGATATCCGCTATCAGGATGTGAATAACAATGGTGTTGTTGATGCTGATGATCAGAAAGAAATAGGCAATTACTATCCTCGATTTACCTTTGGATTTAATGCTGTATTAAATTATAAAGGCTTTGAGTTGTACGCCTTGTTTACAGGTGCAGCCGGATACGATATCATGTTGGATAATTCGTATTACCAGGTGTATGGTGAGCGAAAATATTCTAACCAGGTATGGGGACGCTGGACCGAAGCAACTAAAGATGTAGCTTCTTATCCACGATTAACAACTCAATCAGATGGAAACAACTTTAAGAGTTCATCTTATTGGCTAGAGAAAGGCGATTACATCAAGTTGAAAAATGTGGAACTATCTTATTCATTGCCGCAAAGTGTATTGAATAAGTTAAGTCTTCAGAAAATGAAAGTATTTGTTCGTGGTACCAACCTGTTCACATTGTCGAAAATTAAAGACAGTGACCCGGAGGATATTATGGCAGGAATTAGTGGTTATCCATTGTTTTCAGGATATACCGGAGGAATTAGTCTAACCTTTTAAGCAACTGAAATGATGAGAACACAAAAATATAGTTTACTTCTTTTAAGCTTCTTTGCATTCCTGTTTTCCGGTTGCGAAGAAGGTATCCTCGAACCTCAGTACGATGGTTCTTTAACAGATGAAAATGTTTGGAGCCATCCGGCTTATGCCGAAGGAGTATTGGTTCAGGCCTATGATGTAATTCCGCAATCGTTTATGCATTACAGCAATAACTTTCTGGATGCAGCAACCGATAATGCAGCCACCAATCAATATTCATCATCCATTTATGAATTAGGACAAGGCGCATGGGCACCTGAGAAAAATTCTGTTGGACAATGGACTACCTGGTATGAGCAAATCAGAAATGCCAACTTGTGGCTCGAAAATGGGCAGGATACACCATACAGCTTAAGCAGTGAGGAGTTTAACGAGCAGATTCGTGAGCGTTTGTATGGGGAAGCTCACTTTTTGAGAGCCTGGTACCACTGGCAATTATTACAGGCCTTTGGTGGTTTGGTCGATGGTCAGCCAATGGGAGTACCGGTTATTACGTCGGTAAAACAACAGGATGAACAGTTGATGCAGCGTTCGACTTATGAAGCATGTGTGGAAGCAATTTTTAACGATTGTGATACAGCAGCTAAATACCTGCCGGAGAAATATGACCAAAAGGATGGTGTTCATGATGAGAACCTGCTTGGTCGAGCTAATTCCTTAGCTGCTTTGGCTCTTAAATCGAGAGTGGCTCTTTATGCGGCCAGTCCGGCTTTTAATACGACTAATGATGTTACCTTGTGGGAAAGAGCAGCTCAGTTTTCAAAAGAGGCCATCGATGCCATCGGCAATAGTTTACCGTCGGTGGATGAAACCATTGCTTCTGACATTAATCACCCGGAGCTGATTATGGCACGTCAGGGTGAAGATAGCAATACCATGGAATCAGTGAATAAAATACCAAGTCAACGTGGGCAGGGACGAACAGCTCCATCGCAGAACCTGGTAGATGCCTTTCCGGATAAGTTTGGCTATCCAATTGACCATCCATCAACAAGCTATGACCCGGCTGAACCATATAAGACCAGGGATAATCGTTTTTATAAAGCCATTTTGTACAATGGGGCAAAATCCAATGGTAATAAAGTGGAATCATTTGTTGGAGGCAAAGATACTGAGGAGACTCGTGTAGAAGCATCCCGCACAAGCTATTACCTGAAAAAGTGGTTGATTCTTTCGGTTAACCTGGATGCGGGCGATGTAACCAAAGGTAAGCACTTGTATGCCTTATTCAGAAAAGGAGAGTTGTACCTGAATTATGCTGAGGCTGCATTAAATGCCTGGGGTGCTCAGCAAGACCCGATGGCCTATGGAATGACAGCATTGGATGCGATTCATACACTTAGAAAACGCAGCAAGATTGATAATCAGGATTATTTGTTGGAAGTTGCTACAGAAGGCGATACTCAGTTTTTAGAATTAATTCAGAATGAGCGTCGTTTGGAATTGTGTTTCGAAGGTCACCGTTTCTGGGATTTGCGTCGCTGGAATGTGGGACTGGAGAAATTGAACGAACCCCTTAAAGGCGCTCAAATTGAACGTATCGAAGATGGTGAAGAAATATCTTATTCGTACACTTATTACGATGTGGAGCAGCGCAACTTCCGTGAATATATGAATTACGGACCGATACCGACGAGCGAGGTATATAAAGGTATCCGTCAGAACGATGGTTGGTAATGGTTTTAAAGGAGAATGAAATGAAGAAACTAACATTTATATTAGGAATCATAGTGGTATTGACATCGTGCAAATATGACGATTACATGTTTAATGAACATGAATTTACTTCGGTGAGTTTTGCCATACAAGACCCGGTTAGAACACTTATACCCGGCGAAGATGATGACATAAAAACCGGTGTTGTGGTTGGCGGAATGCGCACAACAACCAGTGAGGAATATGCCAGTTATGTGATTGATGAAACGCTTTTAGCTGATTATCCGCAGTTGCAGCTAATGCCAGCGGATTATTATACCCTTAGTGATGCCACAGATATCACTATATCGAAGGGTGAATTAGCTGGTAGTATTAATATCGATTTTGATATGGAGGCTTTGATGAACGACCCATTGGGGCATACTGCCACTTATGCTATTCCGATGCGCATTATCGAAACATCCTTAGATTCTATTTTGGAGAATAAAGATTTCACAATTACAGTGATTAAGTACATTAATGAGTATCATGGTGTTTATGCGCACAAGGGCGTTGATAGCATTTATATTGATGGTGTTTTAGATACAGCAATGGTCTATTCTGAGCCTGATTTGGTGAAAAATAAAACCTGGAAACTGTTAACACAATCGGCCAACATGCTGGCAACACCAGGATTGGGTTCTTTGGAAAGTGGCAATACTAATTATTCGATGAATATTACAGTTAACGCGGATAAAACGCTAAAGTTATCAGATAACGAAGCATCATCCATTACTAATATTGTTCAGGGGGATGACTGTGCTTACAATGCGGAGAAAAAGGAACTGTATCTGCATTATCAGTTTACAGAAGCAAATAAACTACACAGCGTGCACGATACCTTAATTTTTAGGTCATACGATATAAATTACGAGACATGGGGTATCAACTAAGTCGAACTTGTATGAAAAAAACGGTCTCCGATAAGAAGGCTTCATTTTTGAGGCTTGTGAAGCCCGAAAAAAAAGAGTTTACTAAAGTAAATGATTGTTTTGAGGGCAAGCATAACAAAGAAAATGAAGTTTTATTACGGAGACTAAGCTGTAATAGATTGGTTTTGAAATTTTGTATCGTGGCAAGTCTCCTTTGTGGGGCTTGCCACGTGTGTATATCACAGGAAGAGCGACCAAATATTTTAGTAATAGTAGCCGATGATATGGGTTATGGCGATTTAGGGTGTTTTGGAGCCGACGATATACAATCGCCAACCCTTGATAAGCTGGCTAAAGAAGGCATGCGTTTTACGAATTTTCATACGACTTCATCGGTATGCTCACCTTCACGTGCTTCTATGCTAAGCGGGAAATCACCTGATAAGGTTGGTGTGCCGGGAGTGGTGCGTTACAACAAGAGTGATAGCTTTGGCTATTTTGCACCAGAGGCTGTGACTGTGGCAGATGTATTGAAAGAAGCAGGTTATAAAACAGTATTAATCGGGAAATGGCACCTGGGAGAGGAATCTCCTAACCAGCCTAACGACAGAGGATTTGATTACTACAAAGGCTGGTTAGTTGGTATGACAGACTACTACAAGCATGAGCGTTACGGGAAAAACTGGATGCGTGAGAATAAAACGCCCATTGTACCCAAAGGTCATGTAACGGATTTATTTACCGACTGGACCATTGATTATATCAATAAAAGCAACGATGAGCCATTCTGCCTGTTTTTACATTACACAGCGCCACATTCACCGCTTCAGCCACCACAGGATTATTACGAGAAGGTGAAAGCCCGTGAAAAAGGTATTGATGACAAACGTGCCAAATATGTGGCTCTGGTAGAGCACATGGACGATGGCATTGCGAATGTGATTCAAAGTCTGAAGGACAAAAAGAAGTATGAGAATACACTGATTTTATTTCTGTCCGACAATGGAGGAGCTTTGCATCATGGAGCTAATAATGGAGAACTGGCAGGTATGAAAGGTGATTTGCTTGAAGGCGGTGTCAGAGTTCCTTTTATCGCTAGTTGGCCCAAGGTGATTAAACCGGGGCACATTAATGATGAGTTATTATCTATTACGGATTTAATGCCGACTATGGCAGAGATAGCTCATTCGGATATCAGTCATATTAAAGGATTGGAAGGGCATAGCCTGATACCGGTGTTTAAAGGTGAAAGTAAGCTGCCACATGATAGAAGCATTGTCTATGTGCGTCGTGGGAACAACAAACTGTGTTCAATAGGTAATGTGTTTTATGCCATGCAAAAAGGAGATTGGAAACTGGTTCAGAATGCAGCCTGTGAACCTTTTGTCTTCTACAATATGAAAGAAGATAAGGAAGAAAGCAAACCAATTTTACCAGAGGAATTACCAAAAAAGTATAAGAAATTTGAGAAAGCACTGAAAAAGCATATTGTTCAAACTTCAACCATTCCCTGGCAGAAGGGTGAATAAATGATAAATGCTTAACTTTAGTTTTATATCCTATGCATTCTATGAAAATAACATATCGAGTTTTGTTGCTAATGGCGTTAATGTGTTTTGGTATATCAACTATCAAAGCTGTTAAAACTGAAGATGAATTTTTAAGTTTCAAACAAATTACTCCCGATGAAGGCTTGTCGCATATCCAGGCAACCGCCCTTTTACAAGATAGTAAAGGTTATATGTGGTTGGGAACCAACTATGGACTCGACCGTTACGATGGCTTTGAAATTCAGACTTTCATAAGTAAAACCAGCGATTCATTAAGTATTAGTAGTAGCCGCATCGACTGTTTGCTGGAAGATAGTCGTGGAAACCTTTGGATTGGAACTAAAGATGGAGGCATTAACAGGATGATTAACGAGGAGTTTGTGTCTTACAGTAAAGATGCTGTTACTCAACAATACAAGCTGTTGAGTAATAATATTTCTGCTATTTTCGAAGATTCAGACTCCATGCTATGGGTGGGAGCCTGGCGCGGTGGACTAAATTTATTTAATTACCAGACGAATCAATTTGAAAACTTCAAAGCTTTTAAAAAGCAGGTGTCAGTCACTTCTATTTTCGAATTGAGCCATCGCTTCTTGTTAGTGGGTACCCGAACTCAGGGCTTGCTGGTTTTTGATAAGGAGAAACGAAGCTTTACGCCTTTTGTCATTCAATTTGAACATTTTCAAACGCAGATTAGTAACATACTTGACATTGAACTATTCAATGGTGAAATATGGGTGGCTTCAGATAATGGTTTGTTTTATTGCGATATAGCCAACTATCAGCAAAGTGGTCAATTGCATTTTACACACTATGATTTACCAGTTAAGTCGACAACAAATAGGGTTAATTCCATTGTTGCTTATGATGATAATCTTTGGTGTGGTACGGCCCATGGGCTGGTTTGTGTTGCATACAACAGCGAAGATGATTCATATGCCCATCATTTTTATCGCAGTCAGCCAAACGATGAAAATAGCCTGATTGGCAACTATGTCAATGAAGTTTATGTTGACCGTTCGGGTGTTTTATGGGTAGCAACCAGTGCAGGAATAAGTTATTGCAATTTGTACTCATTGCCCATTAGTAATCGTAGTTACCGTCAGCTTAATAACAACCTAATCAATTGTATTTTTGAGGATAGTTATGGGCAGATGTGGATTGGCCTGCAAAACGGCAACCTCTTCAAGTACATGGTTGATAAAGATAAATTGGTTCCATACATCAACAAGCCTGGAGAGAGTGGAGCCTTGCAAACACGTGGTTCCATTGATGATATTGCAGAAGATGGTTTTGGTAATATCTGGATTGCCAGCTGGGGGGGCGGTTTAAACAGACTAAACCTTAAAGCAGAACAACTCGGAAATGCTCGTTTTACTCAATTCACCCGGACGAGTAAGAAAGGACCAACGGAAAACCTGATTACGGCCGTGGAGTTTCATAATGGTAAACTCTATGTTGGCTCCTATCGAAATGGCTTGGATGTTTTTGTTTTTAATCAGCAAGGAGTACTCATCGATGTAAAAAATTACAGCAGAAAAGGCAGTGACAGACATCAATTGGTATCTAATACCATTAACAGTCTATACAACGATACCATTGAAGGATGTTTATGGATTTCAACGCCAGATGGATTGAGTAAATTAAAGCCATCAGATCCAAATAAATTCTATAACTATACATCAGAGAAAAAGAAAAATCGCTTATCTCATAATTTTGTGTGGGAAGTGTGTCGTACTTCATCGACTGAGTTGTTTGTTGGAACCATTGAGGATGGTTTAAACAAACTGGTGTTTGATGAAGATTATGAGCAGGTTGATTTAAAGGTATATCGACTGGAAGAAGGACTGCCATCTAATTCCATCCAGTCTATTTTATTTGATAAAAAGAATCAGAATTTATGGATTGGAGGCAAAGGAATTGCACGTTTTAACATTGAAACAGAAAAAGTTAAAACCTATGACATCACAGATGGCATAAGTGGTAACTTTTTTAGAGTTGGTGGTGCGAGTACCTCCAAAAGGGGCAATCTGTTTTTTGGTTCCAATAAAGGATTAAACCTGATTAAACCATCTGATAATGGTACTAATCCTTTCACTCCAGGTGTGCAAATAAGTGCTTTATCATTGTTTGGTAAAGTGGTGAAGGTGGGAGAGAGAAAGGATGGAAGGATAATACTGGAGAAGGCTATTGAAGAAACATCGCAGATTGAACTAAAGCACTTTCAGAATAATATCTCCCTGGAATTTATAGCCTTGCATTACGCCAATGCACAAAAAAATAAGTACGAATTTATGCTTGAGGGATTTGATGAAGATTGGATGTCGACGCCGGCCGACCGTCGCTTTGCTACCTACTCCAATTTATCTCATGGCAATTATACCTTTAAAGTTCGTGTGGCCAATAGCGATGGCATTTGGAATGAATCACCCGCTGAGCTTCAGATAAGTATTTTACGTCCCTGGTGGCTCACTTGGTGGGCCTACCTGCTTTATGCCTTAGCTATTTCTGCAGTCTGGTATATCATAATTCTGGCTCTTGCTCAACGACAAAAGATCCTCAAGGATTTAGAATTTGAGAAACTTAAAACAGAGAAGAATGAGGAGCTAACCATGATGAAGATTCGCTTTTTCACGAATATCTCACATGAGTTGCGTACGCCATTAACCTTAATTGTCGACCCGTTAGAGAGTATTCTGAAAATGAATAATCTGGAGGAAAACGTGAAGTATTACCTTCAGACCATGCATCGTAATTCCGAACGATTATTAAGATTATTCAACCAATTGCTCGATTTTAGAAAAGTAGAAACGGGTAACCTAAAGTTAAAAGCCAAGCAGGTGAATGTGGTGAGTTATATCAAAACCGTTGCTTCTTCATTTAACTATGCGGCCAAGACCAATAAAATTGATTTTGCCATCAATTCGAATGTAGATAGATTAGACACATGGATTGACAAGGATTTCGTGGAGAAAATACTTTACAATTTATTATCTAATTCGTTTAAACATACTTCTGAAGGTGGCGTTATAACAGTTGACTTACATGCCTTGGAATCGAAAAATAAGTATCAGATTAAAGTAACAGATTCAGGTGTAGGAATTGATGAATCGGAACATCAACTTGTTTTTGAAAGTTTTTACCAATCAGATCATAATGAAAAACGCGGAACCGGAATAGGCTTGGCATTGGTAAAGCGTCTGGTTGAATTACATCATGGTACCATTACTCTTAGCAGTAAAATAAATGAAGGTACTTCCTTCACCATAACACTGCCACTGGGAGATGCTTTTTTGAAAGATGGCGAAAAGGATATCGATGAGTTTGAAAAGTTAGGAGCCATTGCAGAGGACGAAGAAACTAAAGTTCACAAATCGGATAAACCGGTGATAATTGTTGCCGAAGATAATCCGGATATGGCCGATTACCTGAAGCGAGAATTGTCGGAAGAATATGCGATTCATTCGGCATTTGATGGTAAGCAAGCTTATGATATGGTTGGCAAACTCAAACCCGATTTAATTCTTTCAGATGTGCTAATGCCAAAAATGGATGGTTTTGAGCTTTGTGAGAAACTTAAGAACAAGGCTGCTTTTAGTCAGATACCGATAATATTAATTTCGGCCAAAGCCACTGACCAGGATAAGCTGGAAGGAACCGAAAGAGGTGCAGATGCTTATATTTTTAAACCTTTTAAGCTGGATTACCTCCATACCAAAATCAAAAAGCTGATTGAAGACCGTAAAAAGATGAAACAATTCTTTGCGGCACATAAAGAAGCAGATGATTTTGAACGTGACCCTGAACGCGAGGATTTTTTGCAACAGGCCGAAAAAGTGGTGATGGCCAATATCGAAACAGAGGATTTCGATTCACAGGAGTTTGCCAAAGCCATGAACATGACCTATTCAACCTTGTATAATAAGTTGAAGGAATATGCCGATTGTTCTGTGTCGGGGTATATGCGGATGATTCGTTTAAAGGAAGCAGCCCGATTAATCGCCAACACGTCCATGACCATCACACAGGTGGTATACCAGGTAGGTTTTAATGATGCCAAGTATTTCCGTGAGAACTTTAAGAAATTCTTTGGAGTAAGCCCGTCAGTCTATCTAAAAAACTATAGAAAAGGCAAATAGATAACTGTTTATATACCAGTAGTAAAGATGAATAAGGGGGCATATATATGCCCCCTTTCTTTTAATATTTCCCCCTGTTTTTGCCTACGTTATAAGCTAGTTTTGAATCGATGAAAAAGATTAGATAATCAATTTAAATACTAGTGTTATGAGAAAATTTTTACTTTTAGGTTTATGCATATTAAGCCTTAATGTGGTTGCTCAGGAACTTAACTGGAGTGGTGCTGAGTTTGATAATATTAAAATTAAAAATGGTGGAGTTAAAGGGAAAGAGACTGATAAAGGAACTGTTATTAAAGGAGTCAGCTTCACAGATGATACTTATGCAGTAAAGCATTTTTATATCCGCTTAGATAAAGGAGGTATTAACAGAGGCACGAATGCTGGTGATTTGGCAACTAATCCTCCTGCAAATTGGCTGACGATTGAGAAACAGGATGGGTCTACGACCAGTATCAATGGTAGTGGATTACAGATTCGATACAAGTCTTTATATAAATATGAGCTCATGTTTAAATTTAAAGATGGCGATAACAATGTTTATAAAAAGATTGTGTCTTTTCCGGTAGCCAATGATTTTATTGATTTGTCCATTGATTTGTCGACAGTTCCATTGGATGGAACCGATGATCAGTTTTGTGATTTCTCAGGTTCGGTAGATATCAAAAACTTCACATTGGTTTTCGAAGCAGAGCATCAGGATGATTACAATGAGTCATCAGAAACATCAAGTCAATATGACCAAGTTACATCGAAGAAGGAATTTATCGTAGAAAGCATCAAAGCTGGAAATGGCATTTCCACTGCGATTGGTGATGTTGAAACTCAAAAAGGTTTAATTGATCACGTTGTTACTAATGCTGCTAGTTGCCGATTGTACTTTACTGAAGCTACACCAAAAACGGTTAGCGTCTATACTTTAACAGGTAGCCAGATGAAAGCCATTAGTACGAATGATAATGTATTAGATGTGATTTTACCAACAGGTATGTACATAGTGGCTGTAAAAGAAGGTGGTATTCAGGAAACACGAAAGATTCTTTGCAAATAATATACACTGCTAAAATTTAAATTTTGAAGCCAAAGCGAGCCTGTGCCTGTTTTGGCTTTTTTATTCGATTAATATGAAGAAAACAGCATTTTTTATAGTGGGTTTGATTTATTGCCATTTGATGATTAGTCAGGTTAATACTATTAATTTATCTGATGGTTGGCAATTTAAACAAGCCCAGGAGGAAGCATGGATGATGGCAACAGTTCCAGGTTGTGTGCATACAGATTTGTTGGATAATGACATTATTGAAGACCCATTTTATCGTGTTAATGAGAAAAATTTGCAGTGGATTGGTGAGAAGGACTGGGAGTATCAAAAGTCGATTGAGGTAGATAACGCGCTTCTGAGCAATGAACATATCAACCTTGTGTTTGAAGGCCTGGATACCTATGCGGATGTGTATGTGAATGATGACTTGGTATTGAAAGCCGACAACATGCATCGTACCTGGAAAGTTGATGTAAAACCGTACCTGAAAGAAGGGAATAATGCATTAAGAATTTATTTTAATTCTGTTTTTAAAGTTAATATCCCTAAGTATCTGGAAGCTCCCTTTAAACTGGCAGCCTGGGACAATAACGACCAAAGTGACATCTGGTTAAGTTTATACAGCCGTAAGGCTGGCTTCCATTTTGGCTGGGACTGGGGACCCCGCTTGTTAACCGCCGGAGTCTGGCGCCCTGTTTATTTGGAAACATGGAATAATTTTAAAATGGATGATGTGCAAATCATCCAAAAAGAAGTATCGGCCAAGCTTGCAAAATTAAGTGCGGTATATGAAATACAATCAGATGAGGCTACAGCAGCCACTGTTCAGGTAAAGAGTGTGAAAACGACTTTTAAGAAACAGCAGGTTCAACTGAAAAAAGGGATGAATACCATTCCTGTTGATTTCCAGATTAAGAAACCTCGTTTATGGTGGACAAACGGATTGGGCGAAGCCAATCTTTATGATATCGAATGTTCAGTTTCGGTAGGAAATAAGAAAGAGGCAAGAATGATTAGCACGGGTATACGCTCAATAAAAGTGGTTCGCAATAAAGACAAGGAAGGACAAAGCATGTATATAGTATTAAACGGTGTTCCTGTGTTTATGAAAGGCGCCAACTACATTCCTTTGCACAACTTCCAGAATAAGGTGTCGAAAGAGAAGTATGAGTATTATATCAATACAGCCGTTCAGTCTAATATGAATATGCTGCGTGTATGGGGTGGCGGTATTTACGAAGATGATTATTTCTATGAGTTATGTGATAAAAATGGTTTGTTGGTTTGGCAGGACATCATGTTTGCTTGTGGTATGTTCCCGGTAGATGAGGCCTTTGTGCACACCGTTCAAGAGGAAGTAAAAGACAATGTTCGTCGCCTGCGCAATCATGCCTGTATCGCTCTCTGGAACGGTAATAATGAAAATGAGATTTCATGGTACGGCTGGGGATGGAAACAACGCTATAAAGAAAAGCATCAGGCACAGTACGAGAAGAACCTGAAATATTTGTTCTACGATGTTATTCCCAATGCCATTAAAGAAGCAGATGCCACACGTTATTATCATCCAACTTCACCCAATACAGGCTATAATGGTATTCCGTTTGGGCATGGCGATGTGCATTACTGGAATACAAAAGGCAAAGCCACTTTGGAAACCTATAACACCGAAGTCGGGCGTTTTATGAGTGAATATGGTTTTCAGTCTTATCCGGAATTAAAATCCATTAAAAAGTTCACTAAAAAGAAAGACCGTTATAAGACCAGTGAAGTGATGTTTGCCCACAATCGTGCGAAGCATGACCAGACACGTGATCCTAACTTTGGGAATAATGTAATAGAACGCAAGATGAAAGATTATTACCAGGTTCCTAAAAGTTTTGAAGCCTATGTGTACAAATCTCAGTTATTACATGCCAAGGCCACTAAAATAGCCATTGAGTCACACCGTCGTCATATGCCGTTCTGTATGGGTACTTTGTACTGGCAGTTAAATGATTGTTGGCCGGCTGTGTCATGGGCAACAACAGATTTTTACGGTACTTGGAAGGCAGCACAATACATGGCACGTGAGGTTAATAAAAACATCGCTATCTCTGCTATCGAGGAGAATGGGCAACTGAATGTTTCAGTTATTTCAGATGAACTAAAAGCCATAAAAGGAGAGCTGAGCTTAACGCTAAAAACATTTGACGGTAAAGTGATCAATGAAGATATAGTACCGATGACTTTAGCCGCAAATACTTCAGCTGTATATGCTTCTAAAGACATTAAAAATCTGCTTGGAGCTCACAAATCATCAGAAGTGGTATTGGAAATTACTTTTGCTAAGTCTAAGCAAGTATTAGATACTGAACTGTTCTATTTTGTGCCGGAAAAGAAGTTAGATCTGAAGCAGACTGATTTTAAAGCTACAGTAGAGCGACAGGGAGATACTTTTGTGTTGACTTTAAAGACCAATACATTGGCTAAAAACATTTACCTGGTTTATGAAGAGATTGATGGACACTTTAGTGACAACTATTTTGACTTGCTGCCGGGAGAAACGAAGACAGTTTATTTTAAACCAAATAAAGTTGTGTCTGGAGGAATTGGTTTACCAGTCATTAAATCATTGATAGACTTTAAAGAATAAAAGCTTTAAAGTATAAGCCTTAAATATGAAGAAGAGCCTGGGTGTGTTATAAGATCTAGTATTTCAGTCCTTTGTATTACCCCCCTGCTTTTGAATATTTATCCCCGATACTTTTTGATGTCAGATAGCATATTTGTAAGGTGTAAAAGTCAAAACGTGTCAGGAATGAATAAAATAGTACTCTTAATTAGTTACGTATTCTTATTTGGCTCGTTGCTTACTGCAGCGGCCAATAAGAAACAGGTTATTTCTAAAACCATTGATAAAGGCTGGCAATTCCAAAAGGAAGGGGATAGTAATTGGCATTCAGCCAAAGTGCCGGGAAGTGTGCACAATGATTTGTGGAAAAATGATATTATAGGCGACCCTTATTATCGCGATAATGAAGAAAAACTACAATGGATAGATAAAGAAACATGGATTTATCAAACCACATTTGATATTAGCAATGAAGTTAAAAGCAAAGCGAATGCACAATTGGTATTTCATGGTTTAGATACTTATGCCGATGTTTATTTAAATGGCACGAAAGTATTGACGGCTAATAATATGTTCCGCACCTGGAACGCAGATGTGAAAGCATTGCTTCAAGCAAAGAATAACGAACTGAAGATTGTCTTTCACTCGCCGGTTAAAACAGCTGAACCGGAGTGGGATGCCTTAGGTTATCCTTTGTTTGCCATCAACGACCAGTCGGAGTTGGGTGGTGTGCAGGATAAAAAAGTCAGTGTCTTTACCCGTAAGGCAGGATATCATTATGGCTGGGACTGGGGACCACGTTTGGTGACATCAGGCATCTGGCGTCCAGTTGAATTACAAGCTTGGGATAATTTACGTATTGAAGATGTGTATTACAATCAGAAGTCGCTTTCCGAGAAGCAAGCTAGTTTATCAACAGAAGTTACACTTTCGGCCACTAAAAAGGAAAGCGTGGTGGTGAAAGTGATGGATGCAGATTCTGATAAAGTATTATCAAGCGAAAAGGTAAAACTTAAGAGAGGTGAAAACAAGGTATCGCTCAATTATCAAATTGATAATCCCGAACTTTGGTGGACACTTGGTTTAGGTGACGCGCATTTATATCAGTTTCGTGTGGAGGTTGTTTCTGATGGGGCAGTAATAGATTCTCAAACAGAACGCATTGGTTTGCGTACGGTTGAGTTGATTACCGAAAAAGATGAAATAGGAAAGTCCTTCTACATCAAGATAAATGGGCAACCAGTATTTATGAAAGGTACCAACTATATCCCGTCGGATATGTTTATGTCGGAGCATTACTTCAATAAGATGGAAGACGTTATTCAAGCCTCGGCTGATGCAAACATGAACATGCTGCGCGTATGGGGAGGAGGAGTTTATGAAGATAAACGCTTCTACGATTTATGCGATGAAAAGGGCATATTGGTGTGGCAGGATTTTATGTTTGCCTGTAGTATGTACCCAGGTCATGATGAATTTATTGAGAACGTTCGTCAGGAAGCCATTGATAATATTAAACGTTTAAGAAACCATGCATCGGTTGGTATGTGGTGCGGTAATAATGAGCTGGAATGGGCCTGGTTTGGCTGGGGCTTGCAAAAGCAATTTAACTGGTCTAAAGAAGACTCAACAACCATTGCCAATGATTACTTTAAGCTTTTTACAAAGGTATTGCCAGAGGTAATCAATGAGTATACCGATAAAGATTACTGGGCATCATCGCCATATTTTCGTAGCTATGGACCGCATTTAGAGAATGAAGGCGACCGCCATTTATGGGATGTGTGGAAAGGCTCTAAAACACCTGAGTATTATAAGAAACATGTACCTCGTTTTATGAGCGAATATGGCTTCCAGGCTTATCCGGAAATGTCAACCATCGAAACATTTACGCTTCCTGAAGACCGTCAGCTGAGTACACCGGTGATGCAGTTGCATCAAAAGGCCAAGAACGGTAATAAGCGCATGAAGAAGCCAATGTACATTGAAATGGGGAAAGGTTGGGAGCGCAACTTAGAAGATTTTGTGTATGTATCGCAGCTTTACCAGGCTTATGACTTGAAGTTTGCCATCGAAACGCATCGACGCAACCAACCACATTGTATGGGAACGCTTTACTGGCAGATTAACGATGTATGGCCAACGCCAAGCTGGGCCACCATCGACTACGAAGGGCAATGGAAAGCAGCGCATTATGCCGTTAGAGATGCCTATGAAACACATATGGTTTCTGTGTCGAAGGATGATGGCGTGTTAAACACTTATGTGATTAGTGATAAGCCAACAAGTTCTGAGATGAAAGTATTGATTGAAGTAATGGACTTTAAAGGTAATGTGGTTTATCAAAAAGAAGAGGTAGTTGTAATGAAAGAGCCTCAGAGCAAAAAAGTACATGCTTACAAAATGAGTAATCTGCCGGAGCAAAAGAATAACCTGGTGATGGTGGTGACATTAAAGAATGGAGACATTGTAAAACACCAGAATTTATTTTACCTGAGCAAGCAAAAAGAATTGGCGCTGAACCAGGATTATAAACTTAAAAAATCGCTTACCAAAAACAGAGACGGGAGTTATAGCATCGAACTATACAGTGAAAGTCTATTAAAAGGCTTAAGACTGACCAGCTCAGAAACCAAAGGTCATTTCTCAGATAATTACTTTGATTTGTTACCGGGGCAAACAAAAACCATTACCTGGAAGGCTAAGAAGGCTGGTAATTCAGATGTAAGTTTTAAAATTAGCACCTACAACGATTTATTGAAGAAAAAGGCAGCTTGGAACAATTAGAAGTTTGGAACATATGAAGAAAATAAAAATTAAATATCAATACATTTTGCTTGTTTTATTGGCAATGGTTGGAGTCGGAAACACCGTTGCCAAAAACAAGCAACCCAATATTGTTTTTATTTTAACTGATGACCAGGGTTATGGCGATTTAAGTATCAATGGTAATCCGCATATCGAAACACCGAATATTGATAGGTTGGCTGGTGAGTCAGTTGTATTTAACCGATTTATGGTGAGTGCAGTATGTGCGCCAACCCGAGCCAGTTTATTAACGGGGCGTTACCATTTGGCAACCGGTGTCAATTGGGTAACACGTCGTAAAGAAGTAATGAACAGTGATGAAGTAACCATTGCCGAGCTATTGAAAGCCAATGGCTATAAAACCGGTTTGTTTGGTAAGTGGCACAATGGTTCACAATATCCGCATAATCCGGTCGGGCAAGGATTTGATGAATTCATTGGTTTTTGTGCAGGGCATTTGAATAACTATTTCGATACAAAACTGGAGAACTCACAAGGTGAAATGATACAAACCAAAGGGTATATCACTGATGTATTGACCGACTATGCCATCGACTTTATTGAGGAAAATAAAGCTGAACCATTTTTTTGTTTTGTACCCTATAATGCACCACATTCACCTTTTCAGGTACCCGATTCTTATTTTAAAAAATATAAAGAAAAAGGATTAGATGATGTAACAGCAGCCGCTTATGGTATGTGCGAAAACATCGACGACAATGTGGATCGTTTGATTTCGAAATTGAAAGAAGAAGGATTGTGGAAGAATACTATATTCATCTACAGTACCGATAATGGTCCTAATTCTTACCGTTACAATGCAGAGATGAAAGGTAAAAAAGCACAAGTGCATGAAGGTGGTGTAAGGGTGCCATTTTATATGAAAGTACCTGGTATGAAACCTGCTGAAGTGAATAAACTGACAGCGCACATTGATATACTACCAACCTTGGCCAGTCTGTGCGATATAAAAGTGCCAGGTGATTTGGATATTCACGGTAAAGATGTGACGCCATTGATTAAAGGAAAAACAAAGAAGTGGAAAGACCGCATTATTTATACACACAATCAACCATGGGAATTTGAAGAAGGCAATGCGGCGGCAGTTAGAACTGAGACTTATCGTTTAGTTTATACACGTCAGGGTGATACAGCCTTGTATAACATGCAAAAAGACCCAAAGCAGTTAGAAGATATCTTATCAAAAGAACCAGCTACAGCTGAAGAATTCAATAAGCTTTACCATAATTGGTTTATTGAGGTGACCAATGGTGGACACGAACCACCATGCGAACCAATTGATATTGGGCATAAAGAAGCGCCCCTTGTAACCTTACCCGTTGTAGATGCAACATTGAAAAACAAAGTTAAATATTCGGGCAAGGGCTGGTCAAACGATTGGGCGCGTAACTTCAGAAATAAGAAGGGCTGCATCGAGTGGGATGTTAACGTTGTTGAAGAAGGTGATTATGCCATTTTGGTGAATTATAGTTGCTCGCAAGCATTTATAGGCTTTGATGTTATTGTGGAAGCTAATGGTCAGCAAGTTAAAAAGACCATGGATAAAGCTTTCGACACTAATCAAATAACAAGTCCCGATGTGGTGAAGCGCGGTGAGGTGTATGAATATACCTGGAATGAAATGAACCTTGGAAATTTGCAGCTTAAAAAGGGGCAGTATAAAATCCGACTGCGACTTTCGGGCGATATAAAAGCCGATAATAATTTTAGAGTGTTGGATATAAAGGCCAAAAAGAAGGCTTAATACAAATCAGAATCAACTAAATTGCAAGTTATGAAGCAAGTGCTATATACACTATTTATACTCTTTGGGGTACTATCATCTGCTGCGGCAATAAAGAAAGAGAGAAAGCCTAATGTGGTGATTATTTACATGGACGACATGGGGTATGCCGACGTTAGCAGCTTTGGTGCCGAAAAGCATACAACACCAAATATTGATAAGCTGGCGGATGAAGGCATGAAGTTCACCAATTTTTATGCAGCCTCTAATATTTGTTCACCATCGCGAGCATCCATTTTAACCGGATGTTACCCGCCACGCGCCGGAATGCCAAAAGTATTGCTGATTTCGAAGAAGGGTTTAAGCAACGACATCACCACCATGGCCGAGATGCTAAAAGAGCAGGATTACAAGACGGCTTTGATTGGTAAATGGCACTTGGGGCATCATAAGGAGTTTTTACCAACCAAACATGGTTTTGACTACTTTATGGGAACGCCTTTTTCACACGATTTAAAGATTGATGGCAAGTTACTTTTTTATGAAAATGAAAAGGTGATTGAGAACAATCCGGATATCACACAGCTGACAACGCGCTATACCGAAAAGGCGAAGGATTATATCCGTGAGAACAAAGATGAACCTTTCTTCCTGTGGTTATGTCACAACATGCCGCACACACCTTTGGCTGTTTCCGATAAGTTTAAAGGAAAATCGGGCAATGGTTTGTACAGCGATGTGATGATGGAGATTGACTGGTCGATTGGCGAAATTACGAAAGAATTAAAGAAGCAAGGACTCGACGAGAATACCTTAGTGATTGTTAGCTCTGATAATGGGCCATCATTAAAACAAGGTGAGCATGCAGGTAATGCCAGCCCTTTCCGTGAAGGAAAAGGAACCACTTTTGAAGGTGGTCATCGTGTGCCGGGTATCTTCTATATGCCAGGAACAGTGCAGAAAGGTAAAACTTACGAAGGCATTGCCACACAAATGGATATATTTCCTACAGTGGCCGCACTGTCTGGGGCCGAATTGCCCGATTACAAGATAGATGGCAAGAATTTACTAGCGACCTTAACCAAGGGAGCTGACTTAAAGAGTGATGAGTTCTTTTATTATAATGGTAAAAGTCTGGAAGCTTACCGTAAGGGAGATATTAAGTTTCACAGGGAGCATAAATACCGTCATCCAATAGATGAGAAAGTGAAGGAAGGGCAGCCCAAAGTGAAGGTTGTTCAGAAAACTCAAACGACAGCTGCCTACGACTTATCCAAGGATGTTGATGAAAGCAACAATATTCTGGATAAGAATCCTGGCATCAAAAATAGCTCTAACAAAAGGATGAGTGAGTTTAATACAGAGTTAAAGCAAAATAAATTTGAGCCGGAGCTAAAGAAGAATCGTAAGCAACCTAACATGGTGGTTTTCTTTATCGATGATATTGGCATGGAAGCTTTTCAGTCTTATGGAGGTGAAAGCTACGAAACACCTAATATCAATACTTTGGCCAATGAAGGTTTGACTTTTGAGCATTGCTATTCGTCGCCACTTTGTACGCCATCGCGCGTAAAGATTATGACTGGTAAATACAACTCAAGAAATTATACTGGTTTTGGCAAACTGAGTAAAAAGGAAAAGACTTTTGCTACTGCATTAAAAGAACAGGGATACAAAACAGCCGTTGCTGGTAAATGGCAGTTAAGCTATGGCAGCAAAGACCCTTTGAACGACCCATATGCACATGGCTTTGATGAATATTGCCTGTGGAACCTAATTGAAAAAGGTCAGCCTCGCTATAAAGACCCCATTTTAATTAAGAATGGCAAGCAGATGAACGTGAAAGGTCAGTATGGACCCGATGTGGTAAATACCTTTGTCAACGATTTTATTGAGAAAAACAAAGACAATCCTTTCGTGGTATATTATCCATTGATTCTGACGCATGACCCTTTTCAGCATACGCCAATTACACCGGGTTACGATACGCTGACGAATCACAAACTGGACGACCCAAAGTATTTTGCTGATAATGTAAAGTACATGGATATGGTTGTTGGACGTACCGTGGATAAACTGAGCGAATTAGGTTTACGCGAGAATACCGTGATTATGCTTTTGGGTGATAACGGAACCAAGAATACGGTTACTTCCACCTATAAAGGCAAAGATTATGTGGGCGCCAAAGGAAAAACTACCAAAGCCGGAACGCATGTGCCATTAATTGTTAACTGGGTGGGAACGGTTACGCCAGACAGACGTAATTCAAACCTGATTGACCTGAGCGATTTCTATCCCACGATGTTGGATATTGCCGGAGCATCAGAGCAAGAAGGATTGGACGGAATTAGTTTTTATCCGCAGTTGATTGGTGAAAAGAGCAAGCCACGTGAATTTGGATTCACTTGTTATTACGGAAAGAAGAAGTTTCCACAAAAGCAATATGCATTCAATAAAGACTATAAATTGTATAGTGATGGCCGTTTCTATAATTATTCAAATGACTGGCTGGAGAAAAAGAACCTGAGCAATACTACTTTAACTGAAGAACAAAAGGCTGAGAAGGAAAAGCTGAAGGCGATTGTTAAGAAATACATGAAAGTAGTGCCGGAAGGACAAAAGCAAGGGCAGAAGAAAAAAGGGAAAAAGGGTAAAAAGCAAGGTAAAAAATAATGAAGCATATTCTTAATACATGTGTGTTGGTTTTGTTGGGTATAGTCACTTATGCCCAGCAAATACCAACAACAATAGGACACATTGACAATAAGCCGGTGATGATGCGCAATGGACAACCTGTATTCTTTACTGGTATCCAATACTGGGGGCTCGATAGCTGGAATATTAATAACTGGGATGCCGATATTGAGGAATTTAAAGCCCTTGGCTTAAATGGCATTCGTTTAAATATTGCCTGGGACCATATTGAAACAGCGGAAGGTGTTTTTGATTTCACCCCATTAGATGCCTTGTTGAATAAGCTGGATGAGGCTGGGTTGATGGTTTACCTGCAGTTTAGCCAATCGGCGCACGAGTGGAAACCACAATGGTTTGAGAATAAATATGCCGAAGCGGATTTGCTTGCCTATGATAATCATGGCGAAAAGCAATACAATCGTTATTCTTTCGCATCGCCTTACCTAAAAGAGCATTACACAAGTTATATTGTTAATACGATTGACCATATTAAAAATCACAGTTGTATCGTTGCTTATTCGGTATATACCGAACCGCACTTTGCCGATAAGGAGCAGCTAATGGATTACAATAAGCATAACAAAGCCGCTTTCAGAACATGGTTAAGAGAACGTTATACCACAATTGATAATTTAAATACCGCCTGGAACAGCTCTTATTCATCATTTGATAAGGTAAAACCATATGGCTCCGATATTCCTGCAAATTGGGAAACCATTAACAAGAAAAAGAAATTTGCCGACTGGCGCATTTGGAACTGTGTGGTTAAAGCACGTTTTATTGGCGGGTTGATTGAAGAAGCCAAAAAAGTAGATTCCAATCATTTGTATGGTCAGAATATGATGTGGAAATGGTCGGCCGAATATTTCAATTTTGTGAGCCTCGACCCGGAACTGAATTATGAATATGCCGATTTAATTGGTATTAATGTTTACCCAACTACCTCCAATACAGAAAAAATGGGTAATAGTGTGAATTTTATCCGCGAACTGCATCAGAATAACAAAGTGGTTTGGCTGGGTGAGATGAATGCCAAACCGGGCAATGCCACCAAAAAGAATCTGAAGAAATTTCTGGGAGGCGCCTTTGATGCCGGATGTACCGGATTTGTGTATTTTACCTACAATGGTAATGCCGAAGGTGGTATTGACCATTACGGTCTGATGCTTAATGGACAGCGTAAAGATTCTTGGTATGAATTACAAAACTATATCTCTGATATTATTAAGGACAATGAAGTAATCATTTTAAATCAGTCTTTACCCGAGGTAGCCTGTTATATGTTATGGCCCTTTGCCAATAAGTTTTCGACGGTGTTAGACGGGAATTATGTATTGCCGCAACATACGGCCCTGCGCACAATGCTGTACCACAATAAGGGATTGGAAATAGCCACTTTATCGGAACAGCAGTTTATTGATGGTAACTTCGATAAATCAAAGCCAATTGTGATTCCTTCCATGCCAATCACCAACCAGTTGGTGGGCGAAAAGATAAAGGAATACGCAACAGCGGGTTCCGCCTTTCTGATTTGTGGACGCTTTGGTGAGTTTTACTGGACAGATAAGGGACAATGTTTGTTAAGGGATAAAAACTCGTCAGATGCAAATATTGGTATTCAGTTCAACGCTGTTACTGCCGGCCCTTGTAACGACCAGGTTAATGTGCAAAAAGCGTTTTATGATATCACTGAAAGTGACTGGAGTATTCAGCCGGTTAAAGACATTATTTCGTTTGAGGTGCCTGCAAGTACTGAAGTGATAGCTCGTTGGAATAATTCCAATGAGGCAGCAATAATTACTTATCCGCTGGGAGGCGGAAAAATAATGTACTATGGAACCCACCTGCTGACAAAAGATTATAAAAATAACCTTGAATTTAACAGTCGCCTGATGACTTCGTTTATCAAGTGGGCTAATAATTCGATCCCGCAGAGCATTGATAATGCTTCAAAAAAAAAAGCAATAAGCATAAACATTAGTATTGAAGATTACTTGCTTACGGTAGAAAGTGAGGTAATTGCCAATGTGCAACTTTACAATCTTGCCGGGCAATTGCTGAAAAACCTTGGTATTGTTAAGCCGGGGATTACAAGTTTTAATATAAGCAGTGGGGCAAGTTCTGGAATTTATATTGTTAAGGTGCAAAATGAACGTTTTGAAAGCGGGTATAAAATTTATCTGTGAGATATTTAGTTTTGACTAGTCCTAAATATTTAGGATTAGTCACCTTATTTGCGTATGTGTGAATTAGAGTTGAATAAGCACTTATATAATCTTAAGTAATTTCCTTCATCCAAAAACGAAAACCCTTTATTTTAAAATTATTTTTTGCGCGTTCTAGCTTTAATCCCTTATTTTGTAATATGCAGATAGCTGATAGGGAAAAGCATATTATCGAAAAACTCAAAAGAGGAGATAAAGATGGTTTAGATGCCTTAATTGATGTCTACCATGCATCGCTATGTGTTAATGCTCTGAAATATGTAGATGATTTCGATACGGCTGAAGATATCGTTCAGGAAGTATTTATTAATTTTTGGGAGAAAAAACGATATGAGATCATTCAAACATCCTTAAAGGCTTATTTAACTACTGCCGTTCGTAATAAATCGCTTAAGCATGTTGAAAAAGCTGGACGTATTGTTTTTACCCAGCTGGAAGAGGAAGCTGAAGACTTGCTTATGGAAGACTTGAGTGCAGATGCCATTGATGAGCAAAAGCAGCTTCTGTTAAAAGAATTGGCTAAGCTACCAGAAAAGCGACGTGAAGTTTTGGAACATATTGTTTTTAGAGGAATGAAATATAAGGAAGTGGCAGAAGAATTGGATGTTTCAATTAATACGGTTAAAACGCACTTCTCCAGGGCATTGAAGCAATTGAGAGACTCTCTGGATATTATTTTATTGTTGATGCCGTAAGAAAAGTTGCATTTCGTTCACCCATTCCTGTTCTTTTAAGAACATATAATAAAAGGCAGGTGTGAAATGCATGATAAAAAACACATAGAACAGCTATTATCCGACTATTGCATCGGTCGTATTTCAAAAGGAGATGCGCAGATTCTTCAGCAATGGGTTGAAGAAAATCAGGAGAATAGGATGGAGGCCATCCTCTTCATATCTATTTATCGTAAAAGGCGCGCCATTCATTTTCTGGATAATTATTCAACGGACAAGGTAAAGCATTCCATTGCCAGGCGATTGTCAAAACGCAAACGTTACCGTTTGGTGGCTGGTTGGGCTTCTGTAGCTGCTTCAATTGTTATGTTGTTGAGCATTGCTACTATGTTCTATTTATTCCATGATCAGCCGATTGAACAACGATTTGCTGAGCAAGTAAAACAGACACCATGGGAAAACAAAGCAATCTTAAAATTAAGTTCAGGAGAGGAAATATTTCTTAATCCGGATTCATTACAGGAATTACGGGACGAAAATGTGATGATTAGTCAGACCAAAGACAAAGGACTTCACTATTCTATTGCAGAGACCTTACCAAAGCAAGTTCCTGAGTTAACATATAATACGCTGATTGTGCCTCGGGGAGGCGAGTATAGTGCTACATTGTCTGATGGAACAAGAATTTGGTTAAATTCTGAATCCGAGTTGCGTTACCCGGTGGAATTTACAGGCTCACAACGGGAAGTTTATATTAAAGGAGAAGCATATTTTGATGTGGTGCATAAATCAAAACAGCCATTTATTGTGCATGCCTATGATGTGCAAACGAATGTATTGGGTACCTCCTTTAACGTGAACGCCTATGAAGCTGATATAATAGCTGTAACGCTTGAAGAAGGTAAAGTTCAGGTAAATCTCGCTGAACAATCAGGAACCTTGACTCCAGGTATGCAGGCAAATGTTGATGCAAAGAATGGTATATTAACAATGGATAGTGTTAATAGTCAACTATACACTTCCTGGCGTAATGGATTATTTGATTTTGAAGATATAACTCTTGAAGAGTTATCCATTAAGCTTAGCCGTTGGTATGATATTGACTTTGTTTTTGAAAGTGAAGACGCGAAAACAAAGACATTTACAGGAGCGGTGAAACGAAACAGAACACTTGGTTTTACGCTCGACTTTCTGGAAATGACATCGAATGTTCAGTTTACAGTAGACGATAAAACCATCATTATCCGAACTAAATAATCAGTGGTGTTGGCTCCACCATTGAGATTATAAATAAAAATCAATTAAGAAAAAGTTATGAAAAAAAATGTACAACTTTTAATGGCAGTGTTAACTGTATTTTGTTCAGTGAGTTTAAATGCTCAAAACTTATTATCGGAAGACTTTAGTGGTGAAAGTAACGGTGCTATACCTGATGGCTGGGTCGTGAATGGACCCGACGAAGGCCCTGGTCAGGAGGCATGGGGAGTTGTAGCAACAGGCGATTTTTTAGGTGGTGATAAGGCTCCGGCCATGAGACTAACCTGGAATCCTACTTCTCAAAATGGAACCAAAATGAGGTTTACTTCTCCTGCGATCAATACAAGTTCTTACAGTGCACTTGAGTTTAAAATGCTTCATGAAGTTGATCATTATCGTAATAGTGGTTGCTTTATTAAGATTGAGACAACTTCTGATGATGGAGTAACCTGGAATGAAGTTTATTCAAAAGAAGTGACAGAAAGCATTGCCATGGAAACTTTAACAGTACAAGTTCAAAATGATGATGTGGGTTCAGCTAATTTTAAAATTGCTGTCTCTTTTCATGGATCCAATGGTGTTTTAAATAGTTGGATTTTTGATGATATTTCGTTAGATGTAGCCACAGCAACTGCAATCAATGAAGAAACCATGGTTACGCCAGTTTGTTATCCTAATCCGGCAACTGATATAATAACCATTAGTAATATCAAACAAATTAATACTATTGGGATTTATTCATTAACAGGAGTATTGGTTAAAGAATATACTATATCAAGTAAAAACGAGCTTGAATTAAATGTATCAGATCTTTCTTCAGGGATTTATCTTATTAAGCTTGAGGACGGACAAAGTACACAGACCATAAAATTCAATAAACTATAAGCAATTTAGGGAAGGGATATGTTAAAGAAAATGCATAACTTAAGCAGAAGCGGAAGAAATAGAGATTAAAACCGGATATGTATTAGATTTTCTAATGAATATTGCGGATTAAAATACTCAAGGGGGAAAGAAAAAAGAAAGCCGGATGCTGTTGGCTCCAACATCCGGCTTAAAGTTCATTTTATAAATAAAAATCAACTAAGACTTCAAAAGTAATGAAAAAAAAGCTATTTGAATGGCTCGTTATGTCTAAAAACGAGCTACGACGAACATGGAGGATTATGAAGTTATGTAGTATTCTATTATTTAGTTTTGTCCTAATGACAGCTGCAACCAATAGCTTGTCTCAGGAGAAGGTTGAGTTGTCTAAGGGAAAGACTACGTTTAAAAACGTGTTTGCTGAAATTAGAAAGCAAACTGGTCACATCGTAATGTTTAACAGTGAGATGCTAAATAAAGATGCGATTGTTAATGTCAATACCATAAGCACAGCATTAACTGAAATACTTAACGATGTACTTGAAGGTACAGGTTTAACTTTCAAATTAGATGGTGAGTTTATTATCCTTTACGAGAAACCTGCAGTGCAACAAGATAAAAAGCTTGTAAAAGGTAAAGTAACTGATGTTAAAGGAGGCCCAATACCAGGAGCTAATGTTATTTTACAGGGTTATAACACTGGAACGATTACCGATTCCAATGGTGAGTTTGTGCTCGATTCGCCGGATGATACCGGAGTAATAAGGGTGTCTTTTATTGGTTTTAAAATTCAGAATGTGCCATTTAAGGCGAATGAACCCTTGGAAATTATTCTTGAAGAGGAAGTCTCCAATCTTGATGAGGTGGCTGTGGTTGCCTACGGAACAACCACTAAACGAGAGATGACGGGATCTATTTCTACAATTAAAGCAAAAGAACTGGAAGGTATTCCGGCTCCTAACCTGGCAACATTATTACAAGGTCGTGTTGCTGGGATGGACGTCACTAATATGTCTGGTTCACCGGGCGGTGGAGGAACCTCTATTACCATCAGGGGATTCAACTCATTAGGGGTAGAGCAGGAACGACGTTATTCTGATCCATTGTGGGTTGTTGATGGTGTTCCTTTAAACTCATTTACATCACCAATTACTGGTACCAATACCTTATCCGATATTAATCCGGATATGATTGAATCCATTCAGGTATTAAAGGATGCCTCTTCAACATCTCTTTATGGTTCACGTGCTGCAAATGGTGTTATTGTTGTGACGACCAAACGGGGCCAGAAAAACCAGGAGGCCACCTTTAATATCAATTTTTCTCAGTCCTGGGGTTTCTTACCTGAATATCCTACAATCACAGGGGGGCGTGCTGAACGTGAGTTTCGTATGCAGGCTTTGAGAGAATACAGACAAGCTTATATTGATCCTGAGACAAATATTTATACTTACCCGAATGATTATTTAGATGCTGCTGAGTTTTTTAACGATGGTGCTCGTTATGATTATTATTGGAATCTGCAACCAGGAGGAGCCAATGGCGATGCGCTTCAGGATAGTTTAAATACTTTTTATAATAACTCAACAGACTGGATGCCGGTTTATTTTCAAACAGCCAAAATAACGAACGGTAACATTCAAACCTATGGAGGAAATGATAAAACACGTTACAGTTTGGGGCTTGGCTATTACGATGAAGAAGGTATTCTAAAAGCAACGGGTTACTCTCGGATGAATGTGTTAGGAAATATAAATATTCAGCCGACAGAAAAAATTAATGTAGATGCTCGTTTTTATGCTTCTGCATCAGATCGGAAAAGGGCATCAGGTAATGTGGGACGCGAAGAATTAAGTGGAGCTAGGGCAATTGAAGTAATGCCTGGAAGTGCCATCGCTAATTCAACATCAGCACCTGGTAAAGGCAGTGTGGTATATGATAACTTGATGGAAGAGTTACATGCTGCTAAGGAAGATAATAAGGACTACCGTTTCAGAACAAACTTTAAGATTAACTATCAAATACTGGATGGACTAAGTTTTTCAACCGCTTTGGCAATTGATTATATGGAAGCAAAGCGTAATTTATTTCTTCCCTCTTCGCTCGATGTGGATGGCCGCTCGATGTCATTGGGTGAAGTTGGTAAAAACTATATGATATTGAATGAAAACTTATTACATTATAATAAAGTGCTAAAAGCTAAACATAAGCTTGATTTTTTATTGGGACAATCTTATCAGTTTGATCGGAACGAGTATAATGGAGGATATGCTAAGAAATCGCCAAGTGATTTAATCCATTACGCTTTACCAGGTTTTCCTGATTATGAATTGGTAACTGACTGGCAGGGCAATCAACAGGTAATACCATTGAAAGATTACCAGTCAGATATGACTGAGAAAAGCTTATTGAGTTACTTTACCCGATTCGAATACAGTTTTGACGATAAATACATGGTGTCATTGGCAATGCGTGCTGATGGTAGCTCTGTATTTGGCGCAGAGAATAAATGGGGATATTTTCCTTCCGTAGCAGGGGGATGGAACTTCTCCGAAGAAGGATTTATGGATTGGGCCAGCTTCCTGAGTTTTGGTAAAATAAGAGCCTCCTGGGGGCGTACAGGAAAAGATTTTGCTCAACGTTATCTGGCCTTAGGTGTGCTTGAAGCCAGTCCTAATCCTTACCTGGGAAATAGTGTTATTCAACCCAGTTGGTTTGATGGTATGTTAAATCCGGAGTTATCATGGGAAGAAACAGATCAGTACGATATTGGTCTGGATATTGACTTTTGGGATTATCGCTTAGGTATTGTATTTGATTATTATTACAGATACACCGATAAGTTGTTGTATGCTTATGATCTTCCGGGTGATTACAGCGGTTATAACTCACAGTGGAAAAATGCGGCAGCCACCTCTAACGAAGGGTTTGAATTAATGATAAAGGCCGATATAATCCGTAAGAAAGATTTCTTCTGGCGTGTTTCAGTCAATGGGGCACGTAACTGGAATAAATTTAGAAGCACATTTAATGACAAGGATTTGGGAAATTTTGTATTGGGGATGCCGCTAAATGGAATATGGGGCTACAAAACCGATGGTTACATAAATGATGCTTCAGAACTGCCCATTCATTATACATCAAGAGGTGTTGGTTCACCATATTCGGAAGCTTATGAAGAGGTCAATTATTATAAACCGGGTGATTACTACTTTGTAGATGTCAATGGAGATGGTGTAATGGAATTTGGTCTCGACTCTAATGATCGCGTTTTTTTAGGCAGTACTTTGCCTAAAATAAACGGGGGAGTTGTAAGTGAAGTAAAGTGGAAAAACTTTGATGCTAACTTATCAATGGCTTATACCATTGGTCGGAAAATGATTAATGCTACGCCTGTTATTTCGATGAAAACAGATCAATTCTCAATATTATCACCATTACGTTTTGATTTGAATGAAATTTCAACCTGGGAAAAGCCGGGTGATGATACTGATTTTCACAAGATTCAATATAACTACCGTACAGGTATGGATAACGCCCGCCTTGACAGGAATATAGAAGATGTAAATTATTTAAAACTAAAAACTCTGTCCATCGGTTATTCTCTGCCCAAAAAACTAATCGAAAAGTGGCACATGCAGCAAGTTCGGTTTTTCTGGACCGGGGAGAATTTACTGACCTGGACAAATTACTCAGGAATGGATCCTGAAACGGTAGATATTATATCTGGCTACGATAATGGTAGAAATTATCCATTAGCAAGAAAGTTTACGTTAGGTGTTTCAGTTAAATTATAGACCAATGAAGAAACTAATATATATACTAACAGTATTATCGTTCATTCATCTTAATAGTTGTTCTGATGCGATTGAGTTGGACCCAGACAATTCTGTAACGTTCTCAAACTATTTTAAAACAGAGAAAGATTTTGAATCAGTTACCTATTTGATTCAACAGATTGTGCGCGATGAAATAGGTATGCAAACTGAACGCCCGGTTGATTTGGGCTGTTATGCAGATGGAGCGAATGATTTCTATTTACGCTTACGTTCACTAGATCCTTCATTATTTACTCCCAATAATATGAGTAATAGCTGGGATGGTCATTATCGAATAATTGCTGCTTGCCATATGTTATTAGATAACCTGGATAATGGACATGATGTGAGTGAAGAGAGAATGAAATTCTATGTTGGACAAGCTCATTTTTTCAGAGCATTTGCTTATTTCACGATCGTTCAACGCTGGGGCGATGCACCTCTTGTTACCAGTACACTGGATATTGGAGCTAAGGAGCGGAAGCTATGGACTGAAATACTTGAATTTGCGATAGAAGAGGCCTTGAAAGCCGAAGATTTATTACCGACAGTTGATAATTTAATCGATTCAAACGGTCGTTCAATAAAAAGTAAAGCAACACCAGCAAAAGGTTCAGCAAACGCATTGTTGGCACATATGTATGCATGGAAAGCCAGTTTAAATAAGGAAGATGAGCTATGGAGTAAGGCAGAAGAACACTGCACTAAGGTTATTGAAAGTGGCGACTATTTCTTGGCCGATAATCCAGAGGAAGTATGTAGTTCTGTATTGGTAGGTAATGGCGATGAAGGTGTTTTTGAAATAGATATGCACCATCACCTCGATGAAATAGAGCCAGTTAAACAGGGGAATCCAAATTCTTTAGCCGTTTTTTATGCTACATATCCTTTGCGTCCGGAAGAAGAAAACAAAGCCTATTTAGCTCCACTTTTAAGGGGCTTACGCATATACCATGGAACAGTTGGTAAAATGTTCCCGGCTGATGATTTAAGACGTGAGGCGTACTTCTATGATCACAGTGACTGGTATAATGATAATGCCGCCAACCTTAAGGTAATTGACTATAACACTGGTGAAACAATAGATACACTGGCTACTCTTCATAAGTGGAGAGTAGCGCGCTTATATACTGTTGGCTACAGTGCTGGTCGCTTTTGGAATGTAGATCAAAACAAAGTAATATGGCGCTTGGCCGGAATATACTTATTAAGAGCAGAATGCAGGGTGCGTCAGGGAAAAGATGCAGAGGCTATTAGCGATTTAAATGAAATTAGAAATCGCGCCAATGCGAAAGCATATTTAGGCAATGAAGGCGATTTGAGATACAGCATCTTTAAAGAAAGAGAAAAAGAGCTACTATTGGAAGGACACCGTTATTTTGATGTATTGCGAAATGATTATTGGAAAACTGAGTTATCGGATGAACATGCTGCACTCACCGATCAGGATATACAAGATGGTGCCTTCTATAGCCCTGTGCACAATTTTGCATTTCAGGATAATCCTAAAATGCGTCAAACAGCTTATTGGTTGAAACGTTTTTAAGCTTTTTATGATGAAGAATATTTTAATAACTTTTATAGGAATAGGCCTTTTGTGGGCGTGTACAACTAAAGATAATTACATTGATACAGGCGTATCAAGCCCTTATTACGATGGCGATATGTTTGAGTATTTTCATTCCAATTCTTATGATTGGGATTCTGTTATTGTGATGATTGAACATGGCGGATTAGTTGACTTATTTGAAGGGAATGATAATGATCTGGAAGAGTTTACTTTTCTGGGACCAACTAATCATTCAATACGACGTTATTTAATCCTTAATAATTTAGATAAGGTAAGCGATTTGAGTCCAGAGGAATGTAATGATTTTATTATGGCACACGTTATTAAAGGCAAATATCTGAAAAAGGATTTTCCTTTCCGTAATATGGAAAATCCGTTTTTTACACCCGGCAGTGGTGATGGATTAAAACTGGCAAGCGAAGGCGGAAATGAGTTAATCTTTTATAAAGAACCATCGGATTATGCAGGAGTTAAGGATGCCGGACCTGTCAAGTTGTTTATCCATTCTATAGATAAAAATAAACGCGTTCCGGTAGCAAGTCCTGATATCCAGCCCGATAATGGGGTTGTGATAGCGTTGAACTATTCGTATACATTAGGTGAAATTTAGATGCAATGAAAATGAATAAAGTATATTTTATAAGCTGTTTGTTAATTGTACTAACGGCTTGTCATGATATGAAAGTCGGATTTCTTGAAGCGGATCAGGCTGGTTACATTGAGGACTTGATGGTTGTAAAGCATGAGTTGACAGATACGTTAGGAAGAGGCTTTCATAAAATTGATGGGGAATGGGTTTATATTTCAACTGATGGGGCAGATTATCACCAACATAAATTTGGCGCACCATGGGTAAGTACACAGGTTGATGGTATCTTAGGTACGAAGCCGATTTTTATTAATCTAAAATCAGTGTCGAGTACGGCAGGAGATGCAGGTGTTGAACGTTTTAATGATGTGGTAGAAGTTCGAGGAGATGGTGCAGTTATAGTACCCGTAAAGCATGATTTGCCTTTAGGTGATTATACGATATCGCTTAAAATATCCAATCAGGATCATCAGTATGACTTGGATAATGTATTTACTTTAAGAGTGATTCAAAAATAATAGCAGTGTCACATCAATTGTGTATTGAAACAATATCTAAAATGGGTCTTTATCGACCGATTTGTATACTCCCTAAAACAAGTGGAAGAGCCGGCAAAAGTCGGCTCTTCTTGATTTTAGCTGGCTAAAAAAATAAGAGATTAAACTTCAAATGTTTCTCCATCATTGGGAATAATAACTTTATTTTCAGCACACATTTGAGTGACCAATTTTTTTAATTTCGATCTGTCGGTAGGGCAGTGATTAACAGCTTCCATATGATTGGCATATACTTTATTTGGAGCTATAGAAATAAATTTCTCGATATCCTTTAAGTTCATCAGAAGTGGTCCGCCAAAATCAAATTGTGCACTACCTGCCGCCAATACTGAAATATCCGGTTTTAGTTCAGTCAGTACCCTTTCAACATCTTTTGTATAAATAGTATCTGAACTGATATAAATACTTGAATCACCTGGTAGCTCAATATAAAATCCCATTACATTACCCATTGGTTTAGCAATAAAACCATAGCCATGTCTTGCCTGAATACATGTGATTTTACCTCCGTAAAAATTGATCGGTACATTATAATCCACGGTCTTATCAATGTTCAATCCCTTCTTCCTTAGTTTCTTTTCGTCATGCTGACTGCACGTTACGGGAATGTTTTTTGTTTTCAAAAACATATATCCAGCACTATCAATGTGATCGGGGTGCAGATGCGTAATAACGGCATGTGTCACCTTGTTTAGTATTTCATTGGTATTTGTAGGCATTTCCACATAGGGGTTTTTACGTGGCTTATGTCTAAAAAAAGCAAAAGGTGGTATAGAACCTTTTTTTCCCAGCATAGGATCAACCAGAATAAAGTGCTTGTTGCTTTCAATTACAAAAGTGGCGCTTCTTAAATGATGAATCTTCATGATGTCTAGTTTATATTAATTATTTGTTTTCTGGTAATTCCATTCTCTGTAAAATGGATTGATTTGTTTTTCAATACCTATGCTGCTGCTTCGACCATGTCCTGGATGAATCAACATATAATCGGGTTGACTGTTGACTAGTTTTAATACCGATTGTCTCAAAGTATTGAGGTCTCCGCTTGGCCGATCCCATTTTCCAACACTGCCTTCAAAGAGGGTGTCGCCAGTGTAAAGATCATGCCCTATTTGATAGCAAACACTGCCAATTGTATGTCCCGGTGTATGAATAACTGATATATACTCATCGCCGAGTGGCAGTATTGTGTTTTCATTAATCAGGTTTATATTCAGCGAATCAAAAGAGTACGTCGGTTCTTTACCAAAGAAAGAAAAGCCATTGTTGTAATTGTTGACCAGAATGTCATGTTCAATTTCGTGTATATAAACAGGAACAGGAAAACAATCCAAGGCTTCAATATGATCAATGTGACCATGGGTTAACAATATTCCTTTAACCTGATATCCCTTTTCTACAATATAATTCTGTATTCGAACTTTTTGATAGCCTGGATCGACGATATAACATTCGTTGTTACGCTCAACAATATAACAGTTAACAGGAATTTCGCCATCCAACAAAAGCTTCTGTACTTCATTCATACCTCTGAATTTTCATTTCAGAAGCAAAAATAGAAACACCTGCAATGCTGTGCCTTGATTCAAATCAAGAAATCAGTTTCGCTTACGGATACGGCTTAATGTTTCAGGTGTCATACGAAGGTATGTGGCAATGTGGTATAGAGGTATCTCCTGCAGCCACTCAGGCTTATTCTTAAGCAAATCCAGATATAATTCATCTGGCGTAAGGCTAAAGTGTTTAAATTCATCATTTTCCTTATGCTCAATCAATTCCTTGAAAATCTCGGCAACAAACTGACTGCCGCACTGATAGCGAGAAAGAAAATGATTAAATACTTCAATAGTCATCTCTTTGATGACCACATCAGACAAACATTCCTGATATTTCTTAGCAAGGGTTTTATTTGTTAAAGCATTGAAGTCGGTAATAAATTGAGGTTTCACATAAAAGTTAGTGTTCATTTCCTTTTCTTCTTTTGCAAAATATTCTCTCACCGTTCCCTGTTCCAGGAAACTCAAATTTGTAACCGGCTCGTTGGCAAAGCTGATAATGTTTCCTTTCTTATAGCTCTTTGTCACAAACGAATCAGAAAACTCGTTTAATCCATCCTGGTTAAACGGAAATTTAGAATTGAAGAATTGAAATATCTGACTTTTATTTTCCATGTTCAAATTTAGAGAAATTAATATGATTTGTAAGAGGTGGCGAAATATACAAGTGTTAAAAGGCGGGGGTGAGATGTGGAGATAAGTGGTGATATTAACCTGATTATAAAAAAGTGATCCCCGCAGGATAACTTCATAATATCTTTATTGTAATGATAGCAACAGTTTCATGCAATAATTCAAAAGCCTACTCACATACAGCTCACAAAGCATCCTTTGAAGTTAAATCTAATAAATTATTAAATCATGGCAATTAAGTCCTTTGTAGGTTTTTTGGAAGGTCGGATAATAGGAATATTATCTAATAATCAACTTGATATGAATCATTGATGTATTTTGGACATATTGATTTGTTATTTAGTACTTAACTATCTCTGCTTTATTTTAATGGAGATTAATTGCAATGATTAAATAGTTGTAAATTGATGATAAATAGTGAAGTGGTTATTATCGCTACATTTCGGATGCTTCATGTATAAAATTGATTTGGATTATCGTATTTTCCCGATACAGAAAATTATTAGGTATAAGAAGCCAGTGCTTTAAGATTTATGATTCAAACATGGATCAAATAATGCTTTTAAATAAGCAATAAACGTTTAACATCCAGATTCTGGTATGATAGCTTCGTATTAACTGAATCGTCACGATAACAATAGTTTCAATACTATTCGCAATTTACTACTCATATATAGCTTGCAAAACCTACATTGTTTCCATCCATGTTATATAAATAACAATCAATAATATAAATATGAATAAAATCATCTGTATCTAAAGGTGGTTTTTTTATCATTTAAATTATTAATAATTTCTATTAGGGGTTAATCAATTTCGGTTGTTAAGATTTAAGAGAAGAATGAAACAGTTCAGGTGTTTGATGTCTTATAGTGATATGAGTATATGAAACCTGGCGTAATTTAAATGTTTTTAATATTATGAATAGGATTTATATTTTAATATTTTGTTACTTAACTTTAAATCCCTTAAGTGCTCAGATAGTACTCTTTAAGGATATTAAGTTTAAAGATGCCATTTTATCTAAGTATCCTGATATTGACAGTAACGGGAACAAGGAAATTGAGTTGTATGAGGCACGTGAATTTAAAGGAACAATTGATGTTGGTTCTACAGGAATTACAGATCTTAAAGGTATTGAAGCGTTTAAAAATGTAACGGGATTAAAGTGTTCTTTAAACAGGTTGACGTCAATTGATTTGAGTTCGAATAAAAACTTAACTAGTTTACAAATTTACGATAATGAATTAGAAGAATTAGATTTAAGTCACTGTACGTTATTGGTTGAGGTTGATTGTAGATCAAATAATTTACAAAAGATTAATTTGCAAAATTGTTCAAGCTTGGAACGTTTGTTGTGTCAAGAGAACCAATTGAAAGCAATTAACCTTGAAGCTCAAAAAAATCTGATTCATCTCGAATGTAGTGATAATCTATTGGAACATTTGAATTTATCAGTATGTAAAAGATTGTCTTGGTTAGATTGCAAAGACAATAATATCTACAATTTATCTTTTAATAGAAATCCTGAATTAGGAACAGTTGATTGTCGAAATAATAAGTTGAAAGCACTAAGTTTTTCTTCAAATCCAAAATTATGGCAGTTAATAGCGAGTGATAATCATTTGCTTAGTTTGGACTTAACGGCTAATCCAAAAATATTTAATTTAGAAATAGAGAATAATCACTTAAATTCTCTAAAGATACCTTACGCAACATTAAGTTCTGATTGGCTTAAATGCAACAACAATCGTTTTTCATTATCAACATTGGTTTATTTAGACGGACAAATAACAGGTAAGTTGAATTACTCATCAAATAAATCGTTTGGTGAGGAGATTCATGTTCAACTTGAAAGTATGATTAGTTTTCATGAAGAAGCAGTCTTGCAAGGGGTTAATTCTAATTTTGAATGGTATAGTATTGGTGGAGATCGTGTAGATGGTAGTTATGTAAAAACTGTTAGTGGAAAGGTCGGAGAATTCATCTTTTTAAAATCAGGTATTTATTATTGTATAATGCGTAACCCTGTATTGACAGGTCTGTCAGTAAAAAGTAATTTGGTTCATGTAGAAACAAGCACCGATATTGCTGATACCAAAAGTAACCTTCAACTTAAAGTATTCCCTAATCCTCTCAGTTTCAATAGTACTGTTTCGTTGATATTGCCAGAAGGATTTAATGGAATGTCAAACATTAGTATTTACACATTGTCAGGTGATTGTAAATTTAAAAAAGAAACAGAAGATCGGATTATAAAGCTAGATTGTAAGTTAAAACCCGGATTGTTTTTAATTCAAGTGTCAAATAATAAAGTAGTATTGACGAAACGGTTAATGGTCAATTAGGCGAATGGAATAATCGGTTGTCTTCTAAAGAGTTGCTTCAGTCACTGTAGAAGATATTTTAATCGCGAATCTAGATATTTAGAAACGAATTTCAATTAGATTTTATTTAAAAGTACAATAGAATTATCAAAAATGATGATAAGACAGATTTTGATTGGCATCGGCTTATTGTTTATAACTGTATTGGCCTCATGTTCAGATGATGATAAAAATCCGGAGGATGCTTCGGAAGGAAAAGAAAACGAGGTATTTAACCTATCTTTCGAGAGTGGTAATGAATCATTTTACACTACTTCCGACAGTAATAATCCGCGTTATCCATTGTCGCCTAAACAGCTTAAACCATTGGAAAATGTTACTTCTGATAACAATAATTGTGGTAACCTTTTTATTGGGACAAGTGATGAATTTACGCTTTGGAACGAGTATGACTTTAGAGGTAACAATACTACTTTCTTAGGCCTAAATATGGGGGCATGTAAAGGTACATTTACCGCAGGCGCGTCTCGTAAATTTACACTAACAGAACCTTTACGCAAGGTGGATACTGCATTGAAATTCAAATACTATATGCCTGGAGACTTTACCGGTTGGGAAGACAATGATTACAGTTTCAAGGTGTATATATTCGAAGAAAGTAACCTGGAAAAAGCTCATATCGTCTTTCATCCAAAGATTAATGATACCGGGTGGGTGGAATATTCCAGAAAAATAGCCCGAGATATGCCGGTAGGTAATTACTATCTGATGGTTCAGATGGCAAATGGCTCAATGGCAATTGATGATATTAAATTAGTTAAAGAGATGGATTAGTAATGTGCCTGATTTTACATAGATACGGAACTAATTAAGACTCTCAGAAACCAATCACAAAAACAATAAAAGTAAATTAGAAATGAATCAGTTAAAATTTAGAACCTTGCTGTTTTTTACAGCCCTAACTTTCATGGTCTCTTGTAGCGACGATGACAAAGACTATTCACAACAAACCAAATTCGACATTTTTACAGTCCAGGCAGACCGTAAGACGGTGTATATGAATGGTGAAATTGATACAAGGACTCTTAGTGATTTCAAACACATGCTAGAAGGACATCCGGATATAAACCTGATAAAAATGTTCGAGGTTCCTGGCTCTAACGATGACGAAACAAATTTTAAAGTAGGTAAATTATTAAGACAAAATAAGATTAATACACATTTGGTTGACAAAGGAATGATTGCTTCCGGAGGTGTTGACTTCTTTTTAGCTGGAGTTAAAAGAACGCATGAAGAGAATGGAGCCGTTGGTGTACATTCATGGTCGGATGGCGATGGTAAACAAGCTACCGACTTCCCTGACGACAGTCATGAACATCGTGCCAATATTAAGTACTATGAAGATCTGGGTTATTCAGCTGAGTGGGCAAAAGAATTTTACTTTTTTACAATTAAAGCTGCTCCAGCTGATGATATTTATTGGATGACTAAAAAGGAACTGGACAAATATAAAGTGTTTAATTAATAGTGTTTTATTCGAGAGGGGCTGCTTCAGGCAATTGCATTTAACATTCAACCGCGTTGTGGTTGATGATAAGGTGATTTATGCCATACCCTGTATACCATACAGGGTTACTCATAATAAATCCTTATAGGATTTTGTATTAACAACCACAGCGTGGTTGAATATGAATAACCCCAGATGAATTGAAAATCAGCGGAGCTAAATCTGGGGTGGATGAATAAGAGGGCTTTAGAATCCTTACGGGATTCAACTTTTAAATGCGATTGTCCTGGGGGTTGCTTACAAGAGTTAGCCTCTTTTTTAGTGAAAAGTAGTGAACATTTATCAAATCTAATCAAGAAGTAATCTATGAAACAAAACTACACAGTTGTATTGCTGGTATTATTCTACTTATTTGTACAAAGCAGCCAGGCACAGGAACAAGAGATGATCAAAGCTGCCCAAAATCAAATTGCAAATTGGCTCGAGAGAATACCTCAAGGAGATGAAGCTGATTATGGTTTTAAAAATCGAGGTGAATTTAAGGATGTTGAAATTAATAAGCTTATAGCGGTATATTATTACGAAGATGGCCAAATAAAAAAGTACCCTTTGTGGCGTTTACCTGTTGAAGTGGATGGAGAATACCGTTTATTGGCAACAATGATTAATCGGAATAACAAATACCTCATTGTGGATATAGGGGCCTCTGTATTGGCCAGGGATATTGAGAAAGAAACAAAGACCCAAAAACTGGCAGATGTACCTGTAAGTATGTTTAGGTCGACTGTGATGAGGGCTGATTTCCTAATTAATACGAAGCAAGAGTATCTTCCACTTTCGTCTGCCAGGCAGTTTTTAGTAAACAAGGGTGAGGCTTCACTGAAAAGTCAAAGTGCAAATAAGATATACAAAGAATACGAAATCATTAACCTGATTAACCAAACCATTGATGAAGAAAATTAGTCTCGTTTTAATGACTGTCTTCTGTTTAATTCAACTGACAGGAGCACAAATACTAAATGTTAAAAAAGTGACCCAGCAACAAAATCAATGGTGTTGGGATGGTTGTTCCTATTGTATATTGGACTACTATGGTGTTACCACTTCACAGTGTGAAATTGCGGAGTTTGCCCGATCGAGAAATTCGGAATATTTTGGATCTGTTAACTGCTGTACTAATCCTGCCAGTTGCAACAAAGGGAATTGGCTAAATGATAGTGAAGGTAGCATAGAAGAGATCTTGATGCATTTTGGGAAGTTAAAAACCCTACCTAAGGATTTGTATCTAAGTAAAGAAGAAATAAGAACCAACCTGACGTGTGGAAATCCTTTTGTGATAAGATGGGGATGGAAGCGGGCCAGCGGAGGAGGGCACGTTATTGTAGGGCATGGAATAAAAGGTAATACCATCTATTATATGGATCCATGGTATGGAGAAGGCAAGAAGATGGGCTCTTATGAATGGATGGTAGAGGACACGCGACATTTATGGACAAATACTTTATCAGTGGTCGATGAGTTGGCAGAGGAGCCTAAAATTCTGTTGGACAGGAAAAGAATAGATGTACGGGTTGAACCCCAGCTATATGTTGAGTGTGAGCCTATCGATGGAGCTAATAGTTATCAGTGGGAAGTGATTGATCCGGGATATGCTGAGGTAAATGGCAACGGAACAACGGCAGAAATTAAATGGAAGAATATGACAGATCCTAATTCCCTATACGGTGCTGGTATTAGAGTAGGAGTTAGTAAAGGTTGTGCAATTAATGCCTCTATGAAATATCTAAGGCTCTCTGTCGCCTCAAAACATTGGGGTAATTATCCAAAGCCTGAGAAACCAGAAGGAAAACAATCTATCTGTCAAACAAATAACATTGAGACTTATTCAACTAAAGCTTTTGATTGGATCGATCAATACCACTGGACACTTGAACCGTTTAATGCGGGCGTTATTACAGGTATTGGTAACCAGGTAGAAGTCAAGTGGAGTCCCTATTACTATGGAATGGCGAAGTTAAGTGTGGCGGCGCGATCAAATTATTCGGTAGGCGAGTTCTCAGAACCATTGGAAATAGAAGTTGGCAGTGGAAATCTGCTAGAGACTCCTCAAGTGCCAGTTATTGAATTGAATAGCGATTCTGAAGCGTTGTTAACTGTAAAGGAAGTTGAAAAGGCAGAATCGTACATATGGCAAATAGAGCCAGAAAAAGCAGGAGTAATAACTGGAACTGGCTCCTTGGCTAAAATTCATTGGAACTCTGGGTATCATAGTTTAATACGTATAAGGGTGGCTGCACAAAATAACTGCGGCATAAGTGAATTTTCTGGTTATTTAGATGTGCTTTCTACCAGTGTAAAAGATAAGTTAAAACCTAAGCTGGAGGTTTATCCAAATCCTACACGAGGTAAAATCACTATTGAATCACCTGATCCTATTAAGACGATTAGTATTTACGATACAATGGGGCTTGAGGTCATTAATGAGCAACAATATAGTAGATCTAAAGTGTGTATTAATACAGAACTGATGAAAGGAATTTACCTCATTAAGATTGTCACCGATGAAACGCAATACGTAAAGCGAATTTTAGTTATTGATGAGTCTTAAGATAGAAGGTTTTTTAATATCTGGTTTGTTGTCATCTTGCGTTAAAAATCAAAGTGTAATGATGAAATATTGTAGGTAATTGGTATAGGTTAGTAAATAGCTTATTCTTTACCAATGGTATGCACGAAAGCATAAGTGTATTTTTGCTGAAAGAGTATGGAATTAATATGTTTATGCTGCGATAGTTGGTAAGGTAGATAATTTACAGTTAATAAGAATTAAAATAGTAAATTAAAAGGCATATAATTAATTTAAGTTCTATGATATCATTATTAAGATTTAAGAGAAGAGGATTTGTTTATTCATTAATTTTATTATTCGTTTTTGTATCCATTAGTTGTTCTAATCACGAAAATAAATATAATGAGCCAAGTATTGCTTTTCTTGCTGATGTGCACTTTCATGATATATATGGAGAATTGCAAGATGGCGACTATAAGGGAGTTATGAATCCAAAGAATGGGAAATATGCACTTCCAAGATCCATGAAAGCTCAGTTGTCATCCACTCGTTTGTTCAATGAGAATTATTTTGCTTTTCTTACGGCTTTAAATGATATTGTTAAACGAGATATTAAATACGTTATTCTTCCTGGCGACTTTAGTGATGATGGACAACCTTTAAATGTAAGAGGAATTAAACAGATATTGGAAGAATATTCTAAGGAATATGGTATCCGTTTTCTATTGATTACAGGTAATCATGATCCGGTAAAACCTTTTAAAAGCGAAGGAGGTAAGGTTGATTTTCTTGGACAAGATGGTAAAAAACAAGCCATTGTTAGTAAAGCAATACCTTTTAAGCCAAATGATGGCGAGTTGTCACCTATTGTAAGTAATGATTTGAGTCAATTAGGATATAAAGAAATTGCCAATGAATTAGGAGCCTTTGGTTTTATGCCGCAAAAAAAGGATGTGTATTGGGAAACTCCTTTCTCAAACTATAACGTAGATACTTATTCTTATGAGCAAGCCCAAAGGCAGGCTGACTTTATTACACGAAGTTACGAGGTGTCTGAAACGGGAATTCGTTTACCAGATGTAAGTTATTTGGTAGAACCAGCAGAGGGCTTGTGGTTTTTGGCAATTGATGCAAGTATTTATCTGCCAAAAGAAAATGCTCAGGAAGTATCTGAGAATGGTGATGCATATTCTGATGCGATAGGTAACTATTCGCGCACGTTGCAGCATAAACCTTATTTGTTAAAGTGGATAAAGAAAGTGACCAGTGAAGCTAAAAAAAGAGGTAAGAAGTTAATAACATTCAGCCACTATCCAATGCTTGATTTTAACGATGATTCAGCTCCATTAATTCAACAACTGTTGGGGCTAGGTAAATTACAGTTATATCGTTCGCCTCAAGACGAAATTGGAAAAGCATTTGCTGAAGCAGGCGTGAGAATACATTTTGCTGGTCATATGCACATTAATGATACTGGCTATAAACGATACGGAGAAGGTAAGGGTATTGTTAATATTCAGGTACCATCTTTGGCAGCTTATATACCTGGGTATAAAATAGCCCGCATAACTGGTGAGAATACTATGGAGGTGAATACCATACTCTTGGATTCCATCCCTCGGTTTAAGGAACTATTTCCTTTGTATCGTATCGAACACGAGGTTTTGTCTAAGCTTCAGGATCCAAACATTTGGAATATAAGTATTCTTGAATCACCATCGTACAGAGATTATACTGAATGGCACTTGAAAGAATTAGTGCGTATGAGATTTCTGGATAAGGATTGGCCTGTTGAGCTCAAAGATTTTCTTATATCATCAACGGGCAATGATATTTATGAGTTCGTTAATAATGGTGCTCAATCCAATGAAAATTGGAATGCTGGATCAAATAGCCAATGGACAGGTTATGATCTGATAGTGGATTTTTATCGATTGCGCAGTGCAGATCGTATGGCATTAGATGATATTGAACAAGAGCGTATTGTGCAATATAATATATTGTTTGATGCAATTGAGAGTAATGCTTTGAAGTCGAACGATGAATTAATGATGCAATTAAGGTTATTTGTCACAATATTCAGGAGTTTTATGACAAATGTTCCGGTTCATAATTTACTGATTAATATTGACACTGGTGAACAGATTGAATATCAGTAGATATTTGGGTAGGTAAGCTAAGGGTATCTTTTTGTTTTATAATTATTGTAACAGGCCTGACATAGGGTAGTGTCGATGTTATTTGTTAAGCTGTTATATCGAATAGAATTATAAAAGATAAAGAAATGAAACTAGTTTATTTAAAAAGCTCTTTTTTCTTATTGTTGATGATTGTGGCATGTGGTCCAAAGAAAAGGCCTGTTTATAATGAGGGTATTAATATAACACCTGTACCTTCTCAGGTAATAAACGGCCAAGGAACATTCGAGTTAAAAAGCAGCACTAAATTGTTTGCGTCAAGTCAGGAATTGTCTGGGGTGATAAATGGCTTAAAATCTCAGCTTAGAGCATCTACTGGATATGATTTGCCGATAAGTGCGCAATTTGAAAAAAGTAATTCAATAAATATAAGTATCAACCCATCTATTTCGGATAATTATGAAGCTTATGAGTTGACCGTTAATAACAACCATATAGCAATTGTTGGAGCATCGAAAGAAGGTGCTTTTTATGGTGTTCAATCATTACTCCAGTTATTTCCCGCGGAGATAGCCAGCAAAGAGGTTATTAATAATATTGATTGGCTAGTCCCTAGTGTTGAAATTAAAGATGAACCTCGATTTAAATGGAGAGGAATGCACCTCGATGTGTGCCGTCACTACGTTCCTGTAGAAAATATCAAAAAGCACCTGGACGTAATGGCTATGTATAAAATGAACAAGTTTCACTGGCATTTGACTGAAGATCAGGGATGGCGCATTGAAATCAAAAAGTACCCACTTTTAACGGAAGTTGGCTCTAAGCGTATTGAAGCAGATGGAACGGAATATGGAGGGATCTATACACAGGAGCAAATTAAAGAAATTGTTGCATATGCAAGTGAACGTATGATTGATGTTGTGCCAGAGATCGAACTACCTGGTCACGGATTAGGCGCTTTAACTGCATATCCATACTTGTCATGTACCAGGGGGCCTTTTAAAGTAAGAAACTACTGGGGCGTAGAGCCAGATGTTTTTTGTGCAGGTAAAGAAAGTGCCTTTATATTTTTAGAAGATGTGATTGATGAAGTAGTCGAATTATTCCCGTCACCATATTTTCATATTGGAGGAGATGAGTGTCCTAAAATCAGATGGGAAAAATGTCCGCATTGTCAGAAAAGAATTAAGGATGAGGGATTAAAAGATGAGCACGAGCTGCAAAGCTATTTTATTAAGCGCATTGAAAAGATTTTGTTGGCGCATGGAAAAAAAATGATAGGCTGGGATGAAATACTTGAAGGTGGTTTGGCTGAGTCGGCAGTAGTGATGTCATGGCGTGGTGAAGAAGGAGGAATTGAAGCGGCAACTCATGGTCACGATGTGGTAATGACTCCAGGAGATTGGTGTTACCTTGATCATTATCAGGGTGATTCTAATGTAGAGCCAGTTGCAATTGGAGGTTATACCACTCTTGAGGATACATATGGTTACGAACCAGTGCCAGAAGAGCTCGATCATAAAATGGTTCACCATATACTAGGCACACAGGGTAATGTATGGACTGAGTATATGTACACTCCGGAAATTGTTGAATACCGCGTTTATCCACGCATTATTGCCTTGGCTGAGGTGAATTGGAGTACGAAGGAGAACAGAGATTTTGAGAGTTTCGTTAAGCGAATGGACAACCAATTTGTTCGTTTGGATATGAATGCAATTAACTATCACATTCCTCTTCCCGAAGGACCATGTAATCATGTTGTATTTACTGATAGTGTAAAACTTGAATTTACAAGTACACGTCCTATTAAAATCGTTTATACAACTGATAATAGTGAACCAACACTTGCTTCGGAAGAATATACTGAGCCTTTATCGTTTAAAGAAAACACAACATTAAAAATTACATCTGTGTTGGTAAGTGGAAAAATGGGTACAGTTCGAACCATTAATATCGAAAAACAGGCATTAAAGCCAGCACTTGACGTTAAAACCACTACAAACAATGCTTTAAAGCAACAACGTGTTGATGGCACATTTGTGAGAGTCGCACAACTTGAGAATGTTACCAATTGGGAAGAAGGAGTTAGCGACTTATCTTCGAAACCAGCTTATGAAGATGAAAGTGTTAAAACTACAGAGGCAAAAATCTTAACGGGTTATATTGAGATACCTGAAGATGGCGTATATGAGTTTAATACAAATCTCGATCAATTTTACATTGATGGTGAGTTATTAATTAACAACGATGGATTAGTTAAGCGTTTCTCAAGAAACAATAGTACAATTGCTTTAGCAAAAGGCAAACATGCCGTTAAGTTAATTTATATGGAAAACAATCTTGGAGGTTGGCCTCAGGCGTGGAATGGATTGGAAGTTAATTATCGCCTCTATGGTACTGAAAATTTTGAAAAGATAGCTAAGGAAATGTATAGTTTTTAGCATCGAATATATTTATCGATTATATGAGCTACCTCAATAAATTTGAGGTGGCTATTTTATTTAGCAATAAAATCGGATAATTAAATATTTAACTTATAGACATAGAGCCTGTTGTGGTGATACTGTCAGAAAATGAATCAAGTTCCTATAAATTAAATACCAAAATGGGATAATATTTTGGTTATAAGTCGTTATCCTACTAGTGTGTTGGCAATAAACTGTTTTGCAAAAGTGGATTCGAGTGTGTTATTGGAATAAGAAATAATAAAGATGAGAGCATATTTTAATAGCCTTTTGGCCATCGTGGCGTGCGTGCTTTTCGCAGCATGTGTTAATAAACAAGGAAAAGAACACTTTATACCAACTATTGAGCTTGCTTCCGATAACTGGACGTATGACCCAGCTATTAGTGATGAGTTTAATCAAAATGAAATGGATATAAATAAATGGTACGATACGAACCCAACCTGGATTGGGCGCGCTCCGTCTTTATTTAGGACTTCTAATGTATCACTGGAAAATGGTATGTTGGTACTTACTGGCAAACGAGAAGAGGTTGCCGATGCCCCCGAAGGATATCATACTTTCACATCAGCGGCCGTGCAGAGCAAACAAAAAGTACTCTATGGGTATTTCGAAATAAGATGTAAACCAATGAATTCAGCTTTATCCAGTGCTTTTTGGTTGTATACTCCGGACTCTGTTAAACAAGAAGAAATTGATATATTTGAGATATGTGGTCGGAATGATGTTGATACAATGTATTCACATAGCTATTTTGCCACATCTCACTTTATTATACATGAAAAGAATTGGGCAATTAGTGACCATGTTGCGCATAAAACAGATTATAAACTGGCTAGCCGTTTTATTGTTGCAGGCTTAAAATGGACGCGTGAAGAAATAGTCTGGTACCTGAATGGTAAGGAAATACGCAGTCGTAGAAACGATTTCTGGCATAGTCCAGCAACAATAAACTTCGATAGCGAGGCATTTCCAAGCTGGTGGGGGCTGCCATCTGACAATGATAATGGAGGTCGATTTGAAATAGAGTATTTCAGATATTGGTCTCAAATTAAAGAAAGTAATGCTAGTTATAAGAACTGAATTAACATGGAACTTAAAAAGCGATGAAACATAGGGTTTTAAATATATTCTTATTAATAGGAGGCCTTGCTTTTATTGGGTGTGATTCAGATAACTCTAAATTAGTTGTAACTGTTGAGTCCCTCCTTAACGAAATGACTGATAAAAGTGATTTGGCACGGATAGACAATAATTACAAAACCTTCCAATCCAGCAGTTACTCAAGAAAATCTGTTAGCAAGAATGAAGAAGGGTGGTTTCACAATGCTGATGCCTGCCAATTTGTACGAATAGATACCCTGGCTAACGGACGCATTGAGTATGTACTTCTGGATTCTGACGGGCCAGGTGCTATTGTTAGAATCTGGCACGCCTGGCATGCGAAGAATTTTTCAATGGGAACCTATCGTTTCTATTTCGATCATGCCGAAGCACCTCAGATAGAGGGACGGATTGATGAAATTATTTCAAAGAATCAGTTTGTAGGGAAACCATTCTCGCAAACCACAGCAGCGTTTTTTGAACATGGAGGATGGTATTCAGGTCATAATTTGTACTTTCCATTGCCTTACGGTAAACATTGTAAAATAACTTACGAAGAAGACATAAAAAAGGTAAAGAAAAACCGCTTTTTTGATTTAAATGTGACTGATATTCTTTATTATCAGATTAATTATAGAAGCTATGAAGATGGAACAGTTGTGGAAACTTACCAAAAAGGAGATTGGGAGAATGGTAAATACAAAGATGCCATAGCTGTAAGCAAGGCCAAATTAGAGAATCCACAGTATATAGATGAAAACCTTAAACAACTGACAGAAAGAACAAAGCTAGAAGCAGGAAAATCCTTGTCAGTTTCTATTGAAGGAACACAAGTGATTAAACAGTTAGCGCTAAAGATAAAGGCTGATAATATGGAGCAGGCTTTGCGTTCAACTGTTTTGTCATTAGAGTTTGACGGAAAGCAAACAGTTTGGGTTCCAGTTGGTGATTTCTTTGGTACAGGTTATAAAATTTCACCTTATCAATCGGGTTACAGCCGTGTAATGGATGATGGGGAAATGACTACATGGTTTCCTATGCCATTTGAAAAAATGGTAAAAATTACAGTACATAATTATGGTGGACAAGAGGTAGTAGTGGAAAAATTGGACATCCAAACATCTGATTGGATATGGGATGATAAAAGTTTGTATTTTCATGCTAATTGGCGTCTGTATAACAATATTGGCACAAAAGAGAAACAAGATGTAAATTTTATCTCCATTAAAGGAAAAGGGAAGCATGTTGGCGATGCTTTAACTCTTTATAATAATAGCAAATACTGGTGGGGCGAAGGCGATGAGAAGATTTATGTGGATGGCGAAAGGTTTCCATCGCATTTTGGAACAGGAACCGAGGATTATTACGGTTTTGCATGGTGTAGTGTGGTAAATTTCTCTATGCCTTTTTTGGCACAACCATGTGGTGAAGGTAACCGTAGCCCTGGAATGACTGTAAACAGCCGTTGGCGAATGTTGGATGTCATCCCCTTTAATACTTCCTATCATTTCGATATGGAGCTGTGGCATTGGGATGGGGATATTAAAATGGATTATGCCCCAATCGTATTTTGGTATGGCACCTACGATTCGAAGACTGAATATACGACCAAGCTTGAAGAGGTTCAAATACCAGTTAGAGTATCAAAACGTTACGAAGCAGAGAATTTTTTAGTAAAAAAAGTTACAGGTGGCAAAGTTATTAATGAAGCCTTCTTATCACATAATTGGAGTGCTCAGAATCACCTGTTATGGAAAGATTCAAAAGAAGGTGATAAAATGGTTGCCTATTTTTATGTTTCAGAGGAGCAAGTTGGTACTTTGAGGATGGTATTTACCAAAGGACCAAATTATGGTGCGGCCGATGTCTATTTGAACGACCAATTGGTGTTTGAAAACCTTGATTTTAAAAGCAAAGAACTAGGTTTAAAAGAGTATAAAACCAATAATGTCATTTTACAAAAAGGTCAAAACAGTATGAAGCTTGTGGCTCGACCTAAAGTAAAACATGCTAGTGGATACAAAATTGGTCTGGATTACCTGTTGATTGAATAGTGTTTCCAGGCTTATAAAAAATTATTAAAATTAAGTTTTTAGTATCTCTTAAATGGTATAATAAATAAATTTAAAGTCAAATTCTGGGTCATCAATTCAATCTTATTTTTTTTGATGTACATCCAAAATAATTCCAGAAAAGGACATTTACTTAACTTCACAGTCAGTATCGGTATAACTAGGTGGGAGCTATTTCTAAATCGATAAAAATACACAAGTTCATTTTGTTGATTTTGAAGATCCTTAAAAGCTATATCTGTTGAAGTTATATAGCAAAACGAGTTTTCAACTACGTGCTTCAAGTAAAACGACTAAAGTACGACATAAAGAGGTTTTGAGTGAAATTGATGTTCCAGGGCTCACTACCAGTTTTAACTTTTTATCGAGATTATACATGTATTTCTCAACGTCCATATTACGTAGACACAGGTGTTGTGGCAAGAGATAATGTATTTTCTGTGTTTACCCCAGAGACATACCGGTTTATGGAAGATGTATAGAGTGAAATGGATTTATTCCCTTGGATCATATCCACATTGGTGGTAATGAAAGTAACAAGGCAGGTTCGCATAATCGCAAAAAAAAACCATGATTTGGAATGATTGAGAATCTCTTTTATGCTATTGATATCCCACATTTGTTAACCTCAGTTATGTTTGCGATTAACTTGATAGTTGATAATGATTGTTAGGGGTAATTATGTTTCGATTGTTAAGTTCATAAGCTCCATATAATCATTATACTTTAGCCGTATTGAATAATGGAACTGAAAATAGTGAGATTGACTTAAAATTTAAAGTTCAATATGAGGAGACGAAGTTTTATACAATGCACAACTTACTTTCTAGGCGGTTTGTTGGTAGCAGGAAGCTTTGGTTGTAATGCTGAAAATCGAACATCTGTAAAATTTAGTATTTCAAGCGATATACATAAAGGAACTGTTCCTGATGCTAACGAGCGTTTGTCGTCGTACTTGCAAAAAGTAGAGACGCTTAACTTGGATTTTATGGTTGATTTGGGCGATTTTTGCCTCACAAGTAAAGAGAACAAAGAATTTATTGATTTATGGAAGGACTCACCAATTGAGACATATAATGTTCTTGGAAATCATGACATGGATTACGGGAGTAAAGAAGATTTTATGGCGATGGTAGGTATGGACAAAAGGTTTTATTCCTTTGATAAAGGTGGTATTCATTTCATCATTCTCGACCCGAATAATTTATATATAGAGGGGGAATACCTTCCTTATGGCAATGCCAATTTTTATTGTCCATTCTCGCAAAGAGCTTTTGTTGATCCACAACAGTTAGATTGGTTGAAGGAGGATTTAAAGCAAACAGACAAACATTGTGTTATATTTTCGCATCAGAGCTTTGAAAATCCCAAGGCCTGTCAAAATCAGAAAGAGGTGAGACGTATTCTGGAAGAAGCCAATAGAGAAGCTGGTTTTAATAAGGTAATAGCTGCTTTTAGCGGACATAACCATACCGATTATGCAAAAGAAATTAACGGGATACACTATGTGCAGATAAATAGTATGACGGCTTCTTACGTTGGGCCAAAATATCGATGTACAAGCCGGTATTCTCAGGAGATTAATGAGAAGTATCCTGGTATAATGGATTCGTGCCCATATACCGATGCCTTATTTGCGGTTGTTACTATTAAGGATGGCAAACTAATCATCGAAGGCGTTGAAAGTACCTTTGTACAACCCGGGCCGGAATCAGTGGGCTTAACCGATGGTACCGTGCATGGTTTACCCTTAACACCCAAAATATCAGATAGAGTGATAGACTATAAATAATGCATATCGAACAGTTGGAAAAAGACTGATTATTAAACGAAAGACCAGGAATTATTAAAATATTATTGAATGAAAAATGTTAATCTACCTTCTGTCTTAATCATTTTGGCTTTTGCAATGACAAGCTGTGTTCCAGTCACAAAGGATACGGTTGTGAGCGTTGAATCATTGTTACATGAAATGACATCGCGCGAGCAGTTAAGCTATTTTCCAAGGCAGGCATTTATTACAAAACATGTGAGTAGTTATGATAGAAGCAGTACATCGCCCTCTGAGAAAAACTGGTTTCATAATTGGGACATGAATCAATGGGAAGCTATTGAGCAAACCCCCAATGGCAAGGAATATGTTTTAATGGATGAAAAATCTCCGGGCGCTATTACGCATTTTTGGATGACCGGAGCAGGTAAAAACAGGGGACAGGGTACTTTGCGAATTTACATCGATGGAAATGAGAAGCCGGTAATTAAGCAGACAATAAGAAGCTTTGTTGGAGAAAATAAGGAAGTAGGTTATCCTTTGAGTTGCTCTGTGTCGCCCGAAACATCGCCCGGACAGCGTGGTCACAACCTGTATTTGCCAATACCTTATGCCAAATCTTGTAAAATTACTTATCAGTCTGATTACATTATTGATGAGGGGAATCCCTGGGGAACAGGCAGTGAAATTTTATATTATAATATCGATTTTAGGGTATACGATGAGGGAACCGTTATTGAGGGTTTTACTGATAAATCAATTAGCCAAAATAGCCCTGTGATTACAGCCACCAATCAGATGTTGTTAAACAACCGGTTTAATGAGGAGAAAGAACTGAAAGAAGTGGAGGCCTTTCAGCTACAACTGGCACCGGGGAAAGAAGTGTTTATTGCCAAAAAAGATGCAGGAGCTGCTATTGATCAAATTAATATGCGCTTGCAGGAAGATTTGCCAACTCAAAACCTGAGGTCGGTAATCATCAAATGTAAGTTTGACAATCATCAAACCGTATGGGCGCCCATTGGTGATTTTTTCGGAGCGGGTTATCGAATTGATCCTTACGAAACAAGGTATAACAAAGTAACTGTTGATGGTAATTTAACATCGAGATGGTTAATGCCTTTTAAAAATTCCTGTGAAATAAGTCTGGAGAATATTGGCAAAGAAACCATTGATATTAGTGGGGCGCTTTGTTTTACTGACTATAAGTGGAACGGTCAATCGATGCATTTTTACACATCATGGCATCAATATACCAAGGAGGAAACAGGTTTTCCTAAAAATTTGGTGACGATGGCAGTAGAAGAGGGAATAAAAGATTTAAACTTTGTCAGTCTCAAAGGAAAAGGTGTTTATGTAGGTGATGTACTAACCCTTTTCAACGACAACTTACCGCCTGGTAAAACAACCTGGACGAAAGAATATGGAAATTTTCAACATTCGTGGTGGGGCGAGGGTGATGAAAAAATATATATCGACGGCGAACAGTTTCCTTCCCATTTTGGTACAGGTACCGAAGATTATTACTGTTATGCCTGGTGTAAAGAAGAAAAATATTCGCACCCATTTATTGCTCAACCGTCTGGAGAAGGCAACCTGTCGCCCGGATATACTGTTAATACAAGGGTGCGTGGCTTGGATGTGATGCTTTTTAATACAAGTTTACGCTTTGATATGGAGCTGTGGCACTGGAATAAGGCCAAGGTTAATTATGCCCCAACCACATTCTATTACATGATGCCCGGAGGCACAACAAATATCAAACCCGACTATAAAGGGGCCAGGGAGAAAGTGTTGCTTGATTTTGAAAAATTATATCCGACAGTTGAATAGCTTTATAAAGCTATTTATTAAGATTAGAATGAGAAATTGTTGTGTTTTCATCTAAATATTAGATTTAAGAGGATTTTGCTATTTCAATTCAAATTGTCGGTAATGACGATATAGCTTGTGAAATGGATAGATGAAACGAGACTGTTGTATGTGTTGATAAATTGAAATTAATTTCTTATTAATTACGGTCTATTTAGTAGGTAGTAAATCAAGGTTTTAACGAATTGTTATTTTTGTTCTTTTAATAAACCAAGATATTGTTTGTATATTCGACTTTCTATAAGGAGATATTATTTTCAGGAGGATCGTTGAATAAATAAGCTATTGTCTTAATTAGTCTTTAGCGATTAAATATTTCTATGTTATGCGGGTTGTAGCATGAAAAAAATTAGTTATGCAAAAAGATCAACAATTACTTAGAGGTTTAAATGAAGGAAGTGAAGATATATTCAATTTTCTTTTTGATCAGTATTATGAAGTACTGTTATCTTTTGCAATGCGCTATTTGTTAGATAAAGAAGAGTCAAAGGAAATTGTGCAAGAAGCTTTTGTTAAACTATGGGAAATTCGAAAAGAACTATCATCTGATATAAATATTAAAAGTTATTTGTATACAATAGTTAAGAATAATTGCTTAAATAGGTTGAAGCATAATGAAATAGTATTAAAGAATAAAAAGGAGATCCTTTGGAAAGAAATGCAATATCGTTATGAAGCTTTGGATCGAGTTCAATATGGAGATATGGAGTTCGAAGAATTAAAATTATTAATTGAGAAAGCCATTGAAAAACTTCCAGAACATTGTAAACGCGTATTTATATTGAAACGATTTGAAGATTTAAAATACAAGGAAATAGCTAAGCAATTGAATATTTCTGAAAAGACGGTGGAATATCATATGAATAAAGCTATAAAATTGATAAAAAAAGATTTATCACCATACTTACCTATACTTTTTCTTGTATCTAGTCTCTTCGAGAAATAATAATTTTGTCTTAAATTCATAAATGCTTCGTAGGCAACTATTATAATAAAACCAGGTAAAAGTAATCACTGATGACTGGACGAAAATGAATTAATACCTTATGGATTTTTAATAATTTCTACGATCCATAGGTTTTGAATTGAATAGAACTGTACATTATCTACAAAACATAATTAAAGGAAAGTGTAGTTCATCTAAACTATTAGAAATTCATGGTATAAGTATAGGAGTGATTAGCATAATTAGTGTTTAAAAGTGTGCTGGTTAAAGTGCTATAAGTAAGACTTTTTGTGAATCTTGAGGTGTTATATTTTTGTTTTTTTTTAAAAAGATAACATTTTCACTAGGGATGGCCCTTGTCAAGTTGTTATATGTATGTAGCAACACCAAAACAGATGAGTGATAAAATAAAGAGAATCAACCGTTACTTAACAAACGAGATGTCGTCTGAAGAGAAGGTCGATTTTATCCACCAACTGGATAATGATATAGATCTTAAAGAACTTTTTTTGTCACAATATAATTTGTGGGGGAAGAGTAACGTATATAATGTTCTTAATAAAAGAGAAGTAGAGTTAGATAGGGCTAAAGTATGGAAGTCAATACGCCGTAATAACAGAGCTCCATATTTAATATTTATACGTTATGCAGCAATTGTTATTGTATCGTTGTTTTTAGGAGCTACAGGAATATATTTGATCAAACCTGATTCAACTACTTCATATAAACTAAATAACTATAGTTATTCATCTGGACCTAAAAGCATCTCGACTATAACATTGCCTGATGGGACAGAAGTGACTTTAAATGCAAATACTTCACTTGATTTTAATTTTGGTGAAAGTGGCGAAAGATTAGTTTATATCAATGGAGAAGCTTCCTTTAACGTAATTCATAATGATTTATCAGAATTTATTATTGATTGTGGCAACTTGAAAATAATAGATGTTGGTACGGTGTTTAATGTAAAGTCATATAAAAATCAGGATTTTATAGAAACAACTTTACTCGAGGGACAAGTTGATTTACATTTGGACAATCGAAAAGAAGTCAGCATGAAGCCTGGACAAAAGGCTATTTATACAAAGGAAAACAGAAATATAGAATTGATTCAGGCTGGGAAACAAGAGATAATTGCCTGGACCAAGAATAAATTTTACTTTAATGATGCATCGCTTGAAGAAGTACTTAATCAAATAGGTTTATGGTACGAAATAGAAGTCCAGATCAAAGGAAAGGAATTAAAGAAAAAGACCATATATTTTAGTGCATCTCGAAAACAAGATTTGCTTACAACATTAGATATCATTCAATATATTGCAGGATTTGAATATACTATAGAAACCAATAACGGTGTACCACAAAAGCTACTAATATATTAACAAACATTATACTGCCTATGAAGCAATGATGGAATGAAAAAAAGAGCTGGTTGCAGCCAGCTCTAGTACAATGCAATTACAAACTGAAGCTTGTTAGCAACAGTTAAATAACATTTTAAAACACAACAAATTTATGAAAAAAGATTTAATTCTGAGGTATCGGGATCGATACTGGCAGAGAAAGCTAATACTGCGTATGAAAGCAACTATGATGATATTGATGCTGGTCGTTTCGATTAGCTATGGTAATAATTCGAATGCTCAGTCAAAGGTAAGCATAAAGGTGAAGAATGCTACTCTAATTGAGTTGCTGGAACAAATAGAGAATCAGTCAAATGTCGGATTTGTATTTGATACCAAAGAGCTTGATTTGGAAAAACGGTATAGTATTCATCAGTCAAACATTCACGTGATAGACCTACTTGATAATATCTTAGAGAAGGATAAATATCTTTTAAGAGAAGTAGGTGATAATATTATTATTAAAAAGTTATTGATAGCACCTACTACAGAATCGCAAAACCAACAAAAACATACTGTGACTGGTAAAGTAACTGATGCCACAGGAGAGCCATTACCTGGTGTAAATGTTTACGAAAAGATACAACCTCAAAACGGTGTTATAACTGGTGTTGATGGTGCTTATCAGATAGAGGTATCCTCAGAAGATGTAATTCTTGTTTTTTCTTATATTGGATTTGAGAGTCAGGAGATTCACACAACAGGTCGAGCCTTACTCGATATTACATTGGTAGAGGAAACAACAGGGTTGAACGAAGTGGTGGTGACCGCTCTAGGGATTAGTAAGGAGACAAAGAAGCTAGGTTTTTCGTTTCAAAAAGTGGATGGCGAAGAGTTACTCGCATCTGGTCGAGATCCAAATATTGCCAACAAATTAGCTGGCCGAGTAGCTGGATTGCAAATTAATAGTAACGCAGCTATTGGAGGATCAACAAGAATAGTATTAAGAGGAGAATCTTCTCTGTCGAAAGGAGGTAATACTCCGCTTATTGTTGTAAATGGTGTTCCTGTCGACAATAATGTTTCAACTTCGGGAAGTATTGACTGGGGATCGGCAATTTCTGACATAAACCCTGATGATATTGAATCGATTAATGTTTTAAAAGGCCCCGTGGCAGCTGCTTTATATGGTTCGCGGGCTGGTAATGGTGCTATCGTTGTGGTTACAAAAACAGCCCAAAAGAATTCAGGGACAAGTGTTAGTTTTAGTTCGAGTCTTATGTTCGACGAAATTCTTAAATATCCGGATACATATCAATATAAATATGGATCGGGCCGACCGAACGGTACTGCAAAAAGTTACAATCCTTCCGACTTTTCTTATAATCCGGGTGTGTATGATGAAGCCTGGTCGGATACACCGTATGATCCCAATTTATTAGTCGAATGGTGGTGGTCTGAAACAAGTAGTGGTGCACGAGCGGGTGATACAGAATTGATTCAAGGCGTTTCAGTAAAGTCTCCTTATGTGTCGAATGGAATGAATAACTACGAACAGTACTATGAAACGGGCTTGAATTTTACCAACAGTGTATCTGTTTCCAGTGGCGGAGAAAAACATAACTTTAGGATTTCCTATACGAACATGGATCAGAAGGGGGTTGCACCTGGAACGGATCTGAAACGACAAAACTTCTCTGTCAGTGCAGGTGGTGAAATATCCAAAAAATTAAGAGTAAGTACGAATGTTAACTATGTTAACATATCCAGTGATAATCGCCCTGATAATAGCTGGGGGCAAAACCGTATTGGTTACCTGTTAGCATGGATGGCTCCGGGTACTCATTTGGATAAGTTAGAGGAGTATTGGCAACGAGGCCTTGAAGGGCAAGCTCAGATTGGCTGGCGGGGCCAAAGTCATAATAATCCTTATTTTGTAGCCCATGAAGTACTTCGAGGGCTGAATAAAGACCGCTTATTTGGTAATACGGCTGCTACTTATTCCTTTAACAAATATTTAAAACTTATCGCAAGGTTTGGTATGGATTTAACAAGTCAGCTGATCACGGAGCGAAACGGTTTTGGTTCTTTCAAACAAAATCCAGAGTATTACGAGAACAGAGATAATAAATTAGAGACGAACACCGATTTCCTACTGACTTATGATCGTGAATTAACTGAGAAGTGGGATTTAAGTGCTTCAGTAGGGGGTAATTTACTGCATATAAATAATAGGTATGTATCAAATAGAGCAAAAAATTTAGTTTCTCCTGGTATATACACATTAACGAACGCGGAAATAAGTAATAGATCTGTTGGTCAGGGTTTTTATGAAAAAAAGGTGAATAGTTTATACGCTGTCACAACGCTTTCGTATGCTAATGCTATTACCTTGGACGTGACAGCCAGAAATGATTGGTCCAGTACATTACCAAAAGAGAATAGAAGTTATTTTTACCCCTCTGCTTCATTAGGGTTCTTATTACCGGAATTAATACCAGCTTTACCTAATGCTATTTCATTTTTAAAATTAAGACTGGCAGCAGCACAGGTTGGAAAGGACACTAGTCCTTATCAAGGGCAAAATTTATTCCATACAAGCAATTATGGCGGTGTTGTTGGTTATTATACGGGGAGTGGTTTATCAAACCCCGAATTAAAACCTGAAAAAACAACATCTTACGAAGTAGGTTTTGACTCTAAATTCTTTGGAAATCGGTTGGGATTAGATTTTACTTATTACCAATCTAACAATATCAATCAAGTATTAGGTGCCGCATTACCAATTTCATCAGGCTACGGGAGCAGGACCATTAATGCCGGTAAGATTGAAAATAAAGGTATTGAGATAGTTCTAACCGGAACACCCTTGAGAACCAATGATTTTAGTTGGGATATTATGGCCAACTTTGGTAAAAATGAGACTACAGTTGTAGAATTAGCAGAAGGCCTAACAAGAAAATATATCGGAGGCAATGCAGGTGGTGATCTGGAAATCATTTCGGAAGTCGGGAAATCGGTTTTTGGTATTTATGGCAAAAAGCATCTGACAGTAGATGACCCCGATAGCCCGCATTTTGGGAGAGAAATATATGACAGCAATGGTCTGGTGGTATTAACCGCCAAGAACGAGTACCTTGGAGATGCAAATCCGGAGTGGATACTTGGGCTCACAAACAATTTTACTTATAAAAATTTTAGACTTGGTATCTTATTGGATTATCGTCATGGTGGTAAAGTTTATTCGGGCATTACCAATGTTATGTACCGTGGAGGGTATAATACCGAAACTGTAAAATGGCGAGAAGAAGGAGTCATTGGCGATGGCGTTGTAAGTGATGGCAATGGTGGTTATACCGAAAATACAACGATGTTGATTGGAGCTGATATAAAGAACAAATGGATTGGTAATTATAGAAGAGCAAGAGACAAATTTTTATATGATGGATCTTACCTTAAAGTTCGTGATGTGTCCTTATCCTATGCGCTTCCAAATTCCCTGCTGTCAAAAACACCTTTTAGCGGTGTGAATGTGGCTTTAGTTGGTAGAAATCTCTTTGTATTCTCAGATGTTCCTAACCAGGATCCTGATGTTTATCTGGAAGGTGTACCGGGAAATTCTGGTAGTTATTACATACCTACTACACGGAGCTATGGTCTTAATTTAAACATTAATTTTTAAGATATGAAAGTTTTAAATTGCTATTATACAAAAATATCCTCAGTTTTAATCTTGCTGTTAACCTTGAGTGCTTGCGAAGATTTTGATGATATTAACACGCCTAAGACTGGGGTGACTTCTCCTGATCCAAGTTCTCTATTTCCCGAGTTAATAACGGTACCGTCGAAAGATAATGGCCGGCAAAGTATTAACCTGTTTAATAAACTGGTGCAATACACAACAAGAGGAGAGGATGTGATTGGTGATAAATGGGATGTAGAGTCCATTAGTCCTTGGTGGGATGTGACCTATAATACCATGCGGCATGCTAATATAGTTTTGGAAGCAGGAGAGGGGTATGAGAACCACAAGGGGGCAGCCCTGGTCATAAAATCATATGTGTTTTATGTGTTAACAAGTCTCTATGGGGATATACCATATTCCGAAGCCGGACAGGGTATGGAAGGTAGTTACTTTCCTAAGTATGACACCCAGGAGGAAGTGTTTAAAGGCCTGATTACAGATCTGGAACAGGCCAATTCATTATTAGGTACCGGCACCATTAATATGACGGCAGATATACTATACGACGGGGATGTGTTGAAATGGAAGAAATTTGCCAATTCCTTATTAATTCGAGTGCTTATGGCTCAGTCTTCACAAGTAAACCCATCAGTTAAGTTGCAAGCTATTATCGATAATCCGGAAACTTATCCGATTTTTGAAGATTACACAGATCAGCCTACTTTTAAATACAGTAGCAGTGTTGATTTTGAGTATTCAGGTTGGCTAGAGTCTACCTATGCCTGTAAAACATATGTGGATATAGTTAAAGGTTTAGGTGATGAGCGGATAAAAACCGCTGCATCGCTTTCTGTCAATGGAAGTGAATACATCGGAGCACCGCAAGCTACCAATGATTTGATTGAAGCCGACGATGTGTCCCTTCAATCGAGTTTAATCTTAGATAATCGCACCCATCCTTTTGTTCAAACGGTGTGGATGCAAACAGCAGAACTTCAGTTGCTACTTGCGGAGGCGGTAGAGAAGGGATACCTAAGTGGAGGATCGGATGTGGCCGAGGCCTACTATCAGGCTGGTATAAAATCATCTTATGAGTATCAAAAATCACTGAATGATAAGGTTGTTGAAGCTGGCTTAATGATGGAGCCAATGGATGATTTTAACGAAAGCTACTATCTAAAGCCTGAAGTGGCATTTACTTCAGAAACAGAAGCTAACTTGACTAAAATTAATACTCAGATGTATATCGCACTATTTAATGATATGGAGATGTACTTTTATCAAAGAAGAACGGTTACACCGGAGTTAGTAGTTGGTGTATTACATAGGAATGAAGGCAGACCTCCAGTCAGGTTTATTTATCCTGAAAGTGAAAAATCCCTCAATACAGACGCTTACGAAGAGGCTATTCGCAGACAAGGTGCTGATGATGTAAATACAAAAATGTGGTTGCTGAAATAGATGATGTCAAAGTGACCTTTAAAATTTAAACGTATGAAAGCGAAGATATTTAATAAAATTGCACTCCTTTTGGTTTTGATCATAGGTGGGATAAGTAGCTGTGATAAGGCATATGAATATTCCAGACCTGATATTGATACAGATACACGACTGGTAGGAAAAGAAGGTTTTTATATACGACATGTAAGCCCCAGAACAGGTGATGAGTATTCAGACGATCAGTTGCGTGAATTAGGCTATGATCCTTATAAAGGCGACCAGTATACAGATCAGTCTCCTGTGGATTTAACGATTGTGGTTGAAGCCAAACCTCTGAATATTGTAGTGACCTCAACACCAGACCAGACTGTACTTGCTACTCTAACCGAGTTTACAGAAAGTGAAGGTAAGTATTTAGCGTCCTACAGCACCACTGTTACGGATCTGAATTTGGGAATTGGTGAAAGTGCAACCTTGTTGTTTAGTGTGACCTATGATGATCTGGGGCAAGATGGACGAGATTACGCTTCATTAAATAGAATAACCTACAAAATTACCCGGATAGCGAAGTACCCAATTATTGGAGTTGAGTTTTTCGCTTACTTGCAAAAGTTAACAGGTGAGCTAATAGGTTTGGAAACGAGTGATAATGCATCAAAAAAAGCTAAACACAGTATTGTTGGCTCTAAGATTACTTTTGATGGCGTAAATGATAAGGCTACACTAACAGAAACACCATCGTTGGACTTCACGCACACGGAAGATTTCTCCATCGGTTTATGGGTGAATTCCACTTCTTCTGAAAGCGATCCGGCTATGATTTCTGACCAAGACTGGTCAAGTTCCTATAATAAGGGTTTTACTTTAGCCTTTAAAGGTGCCACATGGAGATCTGTTATTTGTGATGAATCAGCACAAGCTGATGGCAGCACCAATGGGACCGTTCCTATCAATGACGGTCAGTGGCATTTTCTAGCTGTTACGTTTGACCGCGACGGCGATATGAAGATGTACCAGGACGGCATTGAGGTGAGCAGTACAGATATGTCGAGTGTAGGCAATATTGATAATGGTAATCCTATCCGTTTTGCTCAAGATGGTACAGGCGAATACTCTAAATTTTTCGCGGGAAATATAGGTAATGCCTACATATTTGATTATGTACTTGACCCGGCTGATGTAAAGGCCATGTCACTTGGAGCAACCGGAGTAGAACTGAGACGACAAAGCGCACCGAATAAAAATTTAGCCATCACAGATGCCAGTTCAGGAATTGTTAATGAAGATGGTTTTGTTGGATTTGAGTTTGATGGTGTTGATGATTTAGCAACGATCGACGATACAGACTTGGATTTTAGAATAGCAGGTGATTTTTCAGTGTCAACCTGGGTGAAAACAACGGCCACGAATAGTGACCCTTCTATATTAGGAGATAAAGATTGGGGCAGTGGTAATAATCCAGGTTTTGTAATGACTTTTACCGGTGGTGATTGGAAGATCAATTTAGCTGATGACGATCGTGTACGTATTGATGTTTCAGGTGGAATAGTTAATGATGGAGAATGGCACATGCTTACAGCTACGATTGATAGAGATGGCCTTTGTAATGTTTATCAGGATGGTGTCTTAGTTTCATCTAAGGATATGTCACATCTTGGTGCTATGACGAGTGGTTATCCGGTTCGCATAGCACAAGACGGTACCGGTACTTACAGCCACTGGTTTGGAGGAAAAGTTGCGAACAGTATTATTTTCGATTATGCTTTGACAAAAGAAGAAGTATTTGAATTATACAGTGAGTAAACTGAGCTAGGTGATTATAATAAGGGGGAATGCAGGATAGCATTCCCTTTTGCCAGATATTTTTATTTCTTACCAATTGCCGAAAAACGATGAGGTAACAATCTAGGGTGTGGTTGTGATTGCCCTTATTTTCATGATTTGAACTCCCTTATTCAGAATAGCATTTGTGTTATTTCCTAAATCCAACTAATTTGTAATGAAAAAACAATTAAAAAAAAGAATGGCCATGTTATTATTGTTAACATGCGCAGTCAGCCTTTCTTATGGAACAGATTGGTCCGCAAATTTCAATGCTGTTACTTATAGTGGTAACGCACGAAATCTTTATTTTTATAAAACAGCCTTAAAGGCAAAGTACGATGTAGCAGATGAAGCGCTTGTTCACCGGGAATTAGAAATGGGTTGGCTTACAGGATGGAGCAAAGGAAGTGGAGGATTTGATGCTGCTTGTTATGTCCCTAATGGTGGATATGATGTCTATTATTTTGCAGGTGATGAGTATGCACGGGTGGATGAAAATACCGGAATATTAGAAGGGTATTCATCCATTTCTAACGGATGGCCCGGACTTGCCAATACTTATTTTCAATCTGATATTGATGCAGCCTGTTTTTCCGGTACCACTGAGCGAAAGGTATATTTGTTTAAAGGCGATCGCTACGTGTCTTATAGTCTTGAAACAGAAACCATTTTAAGCAACCATACCATTGCTGCTGGTTGGCCCGGACTTACTGATCCCTACTGGCAATCAGATATTGAGTCTGCTTGCTATTCAGGTTACGAGCGGAGTATTTATTTTTTTAAAGGTGACAGGTATGTAAGGTACAATGTAGCCAATGAAACAATAGAATCTCAAGGGACTGTTCAAAAAGGATGGAGAGCGCTTTTGGCTGCAGAAGCACCTGATTTTAATGGAGTACAGTGGATGACTCAAGCGTATCCGTACATCAAAGATAAAAAGTTTAATGAGATAGCCATTTTGGGAAGTCATAATGCCATGTATTTGGATAATAATGCCGCCAATGTTTGTTTTGTTCAATCGCGCGCTCTTGATGCACAATTTAGATGCGGATCCAGGTTATTTGAGTTGCGTCCATATCGCGAATCAAACGGTTCATGGGGTGGATTTCATGGCGGTTTTTGTGTGCCTGAAAAATATGATGTAATTGGTCAGCTTACAGCGATAAAAAATTTATTGCTTGGTGAAGCTCAAAATGATATTGTCATCTTTTTCGTATCAGATATCAAGAGTCCAAATCTGTCAAATAGTGAAGTTTCTATTAGAGCAATGGAAGAACTTTTTTTATGTGTTTTTGGCGACCTGATAATTACCAAGTCTGAGGCGCCAAATGGAGCACTCGGATATACTCTGGATGAACTGCTCTTAAAAGGTAACCTTATAATCCATGGCTTAAACGCTCCAGGTTATGATGATTATGTGTTGGGAGTGGATGATTATTATGGTATACCTTTTCCTTCGTATGAAAAGGATAGCTTTTTTGGCAGCGGTACAAAAGAAGCGAAAAATTATGCCGTTGCAGCAGATTCATATTTAGCATACTATTATAGTGAAAGCCCGAACACCTTTAATATTTTGGGAGCAAGTATGGCGCTTAATGCCAACTTACGAAAAAGTGGATACAATTTTAATAAGTATCTACATGATAATAGAATAAAGACGTGGCTCAATGCCGGTTATAGTTGGATTCATAAGGTAGACTATGTAGGAGATACCCGTTATGGTTCGGATCAAACTTCTAATACTGCGCGTCATTTTTATCAGGAAGCTGTTGCACGAGGAATAGAAACTCAGCAAAATTTAAAATCTAAATTGAGCTTCATCAGCGATATCCCGGAAAAGGAAATGTCGGTTGAAAATCACACATTAAAATTATGGCCCAATCCAACGGGAGGTGAAGATGTTAAAATTAGCTATAATAGTGAAGTAGAAGGTAATGCCACAATTAAGCTTTATTCAATAGGAGGGCAGGTAGTTCTGCGAAAAGATGAAACTGCTAATGTTGGTAATAACAGCATTATAATTAATGTGTCTGATACCAAACCAGGTATTTATTTAGTGGAATTGATTACGAATAACATAAGGCAAACGAGGGGTTTAATAGTTCAATAGCTGATTATAGCAATTGATAATTACAATATGAAAGATTAAAAGTTTGCCCGGAATAAACAAATACAATAGTATTTTGTCTTTATTGGGTTGAAGCAAATTGAAATTCATATATAAATATCGGTGTGCTTATACTTTAGGTGAAAATTTAGTCAATAGAAAGGACGTGGTTTTACGCCATTTAATTACAAATAAATAATGAATATCGCATTTAAATTAAAATATATATTAGCAATACTGCTTTTGGCAGGTAGTGCACTATGCTATAATGTAAAAGGACAAAATTTGCGTGTATTGACGTTTAATATTTGGGATCCAGGTGATTATTCCTGGTGGGAAAAAAGGGGGAGTTATCCGGTAGATGCAGTTGTTGACTATCTTACTGAAGATAATGCCGATGTTTTAATACTACAGGAGGTGACCCTTGAATCCGGTCAGGAGGAACAAGTCTATGCGCGTATCAAACGACAACTGGAGGAAAAAGGCTACCAATATACAGCTTTTTACCGACCTGATTACTCAAAAGGAGTTGGTAGAGTGGGGTATATCTCAGGAATGAGTGGCTCCGGTTATCCACTGGTGATATTGAGTAAGTTGCCGATTCAGGAGACCTATGCTGTACAAACCATGGATGGGAAAACCATGTCGAAGGGGGTGCTTGGTGTCAAGGTTCTCTTTAATAATGAATCATTGTATGTGTTTAATACCCATTTGAGTATCGGATCCCCTTTTACAGATGAGGAAGTGAGTAAAGTAGCATTGCCGTTTGTCAACAGTGTTGTTGCTGATAGTCCCGTAATTTTTGCCGGTGATTGGAACAGCCCTTCTGCATTTGATTTCCCGGATTCAGCTAAGACCATTGGGCAGTATCATTATTCATCCAAAACCACGCAGCCTCTGCTGGATAGTGGTTTCGTTGATGTTTATCCCATAGCCGTACAAAAACGGGATATTCAAAAAGATGCTACTTGTCCCGGGCAGGACGACTACATAAAACGGGTTGACAGAATTTATTCGAGAAACACAAATTTGAGACCGGTGAAAGCGTGGGTGAAAGAAAATCCCTGGGAATACATTGACTTAGTTGATCATTTGGGTGTAGTTGTAGAATTTGAGGTGATGAAAGATGCAGGTAACTAAAATACTAGTGAATGTTATAGCAATACTTTGGCTACTACCGCTGGTTAATTGTACGAGTATTAAGCATACCGATTCAGTAGAGGAGCCGGAAAAGATCGTCATTCCCTATGATAGATCATTGAATGAGATTACATTACTGGGAACCCATAATTCCTATGCCTTGAAAGGACGAATCGCCTTTGCTAACCAGTGCCTGGATCTTCCGTCCCAAATAAAATATGGAATTCGTAGCATTGAACTGGATTTTTGGAAAAGGTGGTATGTAGGTTTCATTATTACGCATGATGCCCGTTACAATCCTTTTTATTACAAGGCGCTTGATTATCTGAAGGGAATTAAGAAAATGCTGGATGATCAGCCGGAATTATTTCTACGTGTTCATCCCGACATACACATCTCTGATGCTGAACTGGAGCAACTGATGGATGATGCCGGTTTGTTACCCTATTGCTATAAACATATACCTAGTACGGCCTGGCCAACACTTTCTGAATTAGCAAAATTAAATAAACGCTTTTGGATAACAGGCGGACCTGCTACCTATTGGACGAGTAGTTCCAGTGATTTGATGGTGATTCCTGGAAGAACGGGTATGGATGAACTGTCTCTTGATATCAGTGGTTCGCTTGAAGCCGACATATTTGAAATTCGTGCCTATGCTACCAATAAACTGGAATATGGGAGTGAAAAGCATTCGAAGCAAATTAACGACTTTCATTTTATTCGAAACATGACTTTCAATGCCTGGAAAAAGGTGGGGAGGCAACCCAATATTATTGCTGTTGACTACTTCCGGGAAGAAGACGGGCTAATCAAAGTGGCCAACTATCTGAATGCTTGTCACCGAATAGAGGTGCTTGTAAAGGATAAGGAAGGAAATATTGTACCACGCGTACAGTGGGAGAATCGTTATTCTGTAAGCGATGCTTATGAAATTCCATTTCCTTCCTCAGGAATTGTAGGAAGCGAAACCCATGGCAAAGGCTGTTTCCCGGCGATCAGTGGAGAGCGAATTACGGTTAAACCAGTAAAAGAAGGTTTTAAATTCACTCCTGAACTTGTTACCATTAAACAGGCAGAAAAGAACCGGCAGCTTGTGTTTGTGATGGAATAATTTGAAATTGAAAAGTCATTTAAATGAACATATTGTAAAAATAAACCCTATGAAAAAATATCTGTTTGTTATAATTATCTGTTTCAGTTTTTCGTATACAATGGCTCAAACCTATGAGTTCAGTAGTCCGGATAAGCATGCCAGTGTGACAGTAAATATCGATGATGATGTATCGTTTAGTGTTTCCTACAAAAATACACCGGTCATAGAAAATAGTGTAATTGGGCTGACTTTAGAGGGATTACCAACATTAGGAACATCACCCAGGGGTAAAAAAAAGATCGAAAGACAGGTCAGTAAGACTTTAACTCCTGCCGTACCTCAAAAGACATCTTCTATTAAAGATGAATACAATGAGCTGTCTGTATTATTTCATGGTAATTATCGAATCACTTTCAGAGCTTATAATATCGGTGTGGCATATCGATTTAGCACATCCTTGAAAAAGGATGTTACTGTGAATACTGAAAAACTACAGCTTAACTTTGCCGATCATACCAGTAGCCTATTTTCGAAAGAAGAATCTCTTGTTTCTCACTACGAAAGGCTTTATATCCCAACTCAATTGGATACGCTGCCTGAAACGACCTTTTGTTCTCTGCCTGTATTGATGAAGATAAAGGATGTAAATGTTATAGTTACTGAGGCAGATGTGTACGATTACCCTGCTATGTTTATGTATGGAACCAACGCCAATGCTCTTAAAGCCGGATGGCCTGGTTATGTGCAGCAAACTAAACCAAAAACCGGGTCGGAGGACAGAGATCAGGTCGTCACATCCGCAGATTATATTGCTAAAACTAATGGAACGCGAGACTATCCCTGGCGTGTGATGATCATTTCTGACAAGGATGGTGATCTGATTGAAAATAACCTGGTCTATCAGCTGTCAAGACCATTAAACATAGATGATTCGAAGTGGATTAAGCCGGGTAAAGTAGCATGGGATTGGTATAATGCCAATAATATTTACGGGGTGGATTTCAAGGCAGGCATAAATACTGAGACCTACAAGTATTACATTGATTTTGCTTCGGAATATGGCCTCGAGTATATTATCCTCGATGAAGGATGGAGTAAAACCACCACCAACATTCACGAATGTCAGCCCGATATAGATGTGGAAGCACTGGTGAAGTATGGCAAGGAAAAGAATGTAGGTGTTATCTTATGGGTCTTATGGGAACCTCTGGATAAGGATTTAAGTGTGTTCGAATTATACGAACGCTGGGGCGTTAAAGGCATCAAAGTGGATTTTATGCAACGGGCCGATCAATACATGGTCAACTATTATGAGCGTGTGGCAGCTAAGGCAGCTGAGCATCATTTGCTGGTTGATTTCCATGGTTCCTTTAAACCGTCCGGATTAAGACGTGCTTACCCCAATGTGTTAACCTACGAAGGTGTTAAAGGAAACGAAAATAACAAATGGAGCCAGAACATAACACCAGAGCATAATGTGACTCTACCATTTATCAGAATGGTAGCCGGACCCATGGATTTTACACCGGGTTGTATGGTTAATGCTACCGATAAAAATCACCGTATCTCGTTTGATCGCCCCATGAGTCTAGGAACGCGCTGTCATCAGGTGGCCATGTATGTGGTATATGAAAGTGCTCTTCAAATGCTTTGCGAATCACCAAGTACCTATTACAAAGAAGAGGAGACCACAAAATTCATTTCTCAGATACCTACCATATGGGACGAAACAAGAGTGTTGGAAGCCGAGGTGGCCGATTATATGGTGATAGCACGCCGAAAAAATGATACCTGGTACATTGGCGCCATGACGGATCAAAGTCCTAGAGAGATAGAGATTGACTTTTCTTTCCTGGGAGAGGGCGATTATGTTATGGAGGTGATGCGTGACGGACCTAATACGCATCGTTATGCACAGGACTATATCTACGAAAGCTCGAGTGTTAATAAGTTGCATCAGCAAAAAATCCAGTTGGCATCGGGCGGTGGATTTGCAGCCATTATTTCCCAAAAGTAAACGATTAGGGTATGAGAAAAATAGAAAAAAGGATTGTCACGAGTGCACTGATTTTATGTATAGGTTTATTGGCTACGGCTCAAAAGGATTTAAGGTTTAACGGTGATGGAAGCTTTAAGATTGTACAATTTACCGATACCCACTTTCAAGTAGGAACAAGTAGCGGTGATTCGGTGATTGCTTTACTTACTGAGGTATTGGAAATTGAAAAGCCGAATTTAGTGGTTTTCAGTGGCGATGTGGTTACGTATCCCCCATTTGATAAGGGCTGGAAAACGATCAGCGAGCCAATGATTCAAAGAGCCATCCCTTGGGCAGTTACGTTTGGGAATCATGATGATGATCATGCTCAGCCGAGGGGTGAGATTTTGCCCATCATCAAAAAAATTCCTTTTTGCTTGGCCAAAGAGGGTGGTGAAAGTGTGCATGGACATGGTAACTATGTGCTGCCACTAACAACAGATTCAGGAAATAAAGTAGCCGCATTGATTTATTGTATGGATTCCAATAAGTATCCGGTTCGAAAAGGATACCTGGGGCACGATGCCTGGTTCGATTATACTCAGGTCAATTGGTACAGGCAGATGAGTCAGCAGTGGACTGAAAAGAATAATGGCTCACCAATTCCTGGCGTGGCTTTCTTTCATATACCACTGCCAGAGTATGCTTTAGCATGGAAGAATAGTGAAATTGAATCGATAGGGGTTAAAAATGAGAAAGTATGCTGTCCGGTGCTTAACACCGGTATGTTTGCCGCCATGGTGGAACAAGGTGATGTGATGGGCACTTTTGTAGGGCACGATCATGTGAATGACTTTTTAGTCTCCTATTATGGAATAGCTTTAGCTTATGGCCGATTCTCAGGAGGATCAAATACCTATGGTAACTTGCTTCATGGGGCACGGGTGATTGTATTAAAAGAGGGTGAAAGGCAGTTTACTACCTGGATACGATTACGAGGTGGAGAAAAGATTAATACGCTTACCTTTCATAAGAAACAGTTGTAAAGGCATAGAAACTACTACAAAGGGATAAAGGATCGTCTTATGAAGGAGGAATCCGAGAGCCAATGCTTGTTAAGTGGCCGGGAATGGTGAAGCCAAATACTATTTGTGGCGATTATCTAATTATTAAGGATTTTTATCCAACGATACTTGAGAAGGCTTGTATTAAGGATTATCAGACCGTTCAGCAAGTAGATGGTAAAAGTTTCGTGCCTATGTTAAAAAAGATTGGCGTTACTGCTGAAAATCTTGATTTGTTTTGGCATTTCCCAAATAATTGGGGGTCCTAAAGAACCGGGTATCGGTGCTACCAGTACCATTAGAAGTGGGGATTGGAAACTCATTTTTTATTATAAAGACAGATGTTTTGAGCGGTTTAATATAGCTGATGATATCGGAGAACTTAATGACTTATCGGGCTCACACTTTAATAAAGTGAAAGAACTAGCAACAAAATTGGGTGATTATTTGCGTTCGGTGGATGCACAACGCCCTGCTTACAAATCCAATTTGCAGTTGGTGCCTTGGCCAGATGAAGTTTTTAAAACTAATAGTAAAAGAATGTGTTTGGAAGTGTATAAGATGTGGTGAGGATAGTCTAAGAATAGATTTATTAATTATAAGTATTTCTTATCCCAAATTAATTTCTTAATTTTTATTATGCGTTAGTAATTCGGGAAAATAACTAATTGTAATTGGAACATTGTGAAGTTGATATGTGAAGAGAATTTTTTTTAAACTTTAAAAGTTAAGTTATTAAAGAAGAAGATCTTCAGGGCATGTTACCTGAATTGAATGCCTTGCCAAAGGAAAAAATAAAACCTTGTGGAATGCCAATTAGTGTTTATCTGCAGGAATGCGAAAACCTGCTTAAACGTGGCCAGCTGGATTTTACACAGTTGGCTGAGCGCGGTTTAACCATGGAAAGTTTAAACCGTCTGGAACTACTAACCGATGCACTGCGCTATACTGAAGCCAATTGGCAGGAAGTAAAAAGCGAACGTCAGGAAGCCCATGATAATTGGAAAAAGAAAGCACCTGCCTTGTATGAGTTACGTGATGAGTTATTGGATACACTGGAATTTGCATTTCGTGAAGATAGTACTCTGCTGGAACACATTGAACGAATAAAGGAAGGTGATAGTCATGCTGATACCATCCAGGATATGGCCAGATTAGCGGTACTGGGTAAAGATAACCCGGCGTTGGTGGAAGCCATCAATTATCCGGCTACAAAATTTGATGAAGCCGATAATATGGCAGAAACCATGGCTAATGTCTTAGCGCAGGCCAATGGTTATATGTACGGTGATAACGAAATGAAGCTGTTGCGCGACAAAACCTTTACTTTGCTGGATAAGGAAGTGACGAATATTCGTGCATATGGGCGTTTTGTGTTCCGAAAGGACAAGGATCACGTTAAAGCGTATTACAGCAAATACCAACGCGAGCGTTCAATCGCCTATCGTAATTCAAAAAAGGAACAATCTGAATAAGAAACAGACGAAGAATGGTTGATACTAACGCAAAAAAATTCCTTCCGGGCGCAAAGAGAGTCTTTCTTTTTACGCCCGGAAGTGTTTTAATAAAGATCGGAGAATGTACCAGAGCGTAAGATCCTGGATTATTTTCGATCGGAAGGGTGAACTGGCGCTCGGAAGGGGATCATTATAGTGTGGTGTAGGTGAATTTATGTGAGATGGTCGAAAAGTTTTGTGAGATAGTACTTCCTGAGCAATCGGAGAAGGTACCAGAGTATGAGATTTTGGATTCTTATGTGATCGGAAGGGAAAACTGGCGCTCGGAAGGGGATCATTAGGGTGTGGAGCAGGTGAATTTAAGTGATATTATACTTCCTTTGCGCCCGAGAGGGTATTCACGTGTGAAATTTCCAGTTTATATAATTTGAATCAAGGGATGAAGCAATTCATAGATCGTCCATAATGCAATCATACACCATAGATGTTTTGGAGTTATTCAAAATTGAGAAATTCACATAATGAAAAGAAGAGCGATTAAGGGTATTCGTAAGGCTATGTAAGTAAAGTATCGAGAAATACCAGGAAACATGGAACTATCGTAATGAATTGCAAGGATAAGATACTTTTTTGAACAATATGTGCCCTAAACCCTATTTTTTTCAACTTAGCTTTGAGAGGTTTAAACAGAGAGTCGAAATTTGGTGTTAGGGTTATGGGCATTTTATCCGTTTAGTTAATGGACACATCCATTAAGCAAATGAGAGAGACTTTAAAATATAGTTTATGAGGAGAAGACATTTCATAAAATCATCAGCATTTCTGTTGGGAGCCAGTGCAACCGGCTTATTAAATGCGTGTAAATTATTTGATAAACAAAAGCTTAAGTTCGCCATTTCAACAGATATTCATAAAGGATTGATACCTGATGCAGATCAACGAATCACCACCTTTTTAAAGGTGGCTCAGAAACAACAGGTTGATTTTATTATGGATATGGGAGATTTTTGTCATCCGGAAAAGGAGAATCAAAGCTTTATAGACCTATGGAAGGCAAATCCAATAGCCAAGTACCATGCTTTGGGTAACCATGATATGGATAAGGGGACGAAGGAAGATTACTTGAATTTTATTGGATCCCAAAAAAGATATTACTCCTTCGATCAGGGCGATTTTCATTGCATCGTACTCGATCCTAATAACCTGTTTATGGATGGTAAATACATTCCTTATCAAAATGCCAACTTTTATAAGCCTGCCACACAGAGGGCTTTTGTTGATCCTGAGCAATTGGTATGGTTAGAAGAAGATTTAAAGAATACTGATAAGCATTGTTTGGTGTTCTCACACCAAAGTTTTGAAAACCCTAAAGCATGTCAAAATCAGAAAATTGTTCGCGATATATTTGAAACAGCTAATAAAGAAGCTGGATTTCAAAAGGTAGTGGCTTGTTTTAGTGGGCACGATCATACAGACTATGTAAAAGAAATAAATGGGATACAATATGTTCAAATCAATAGTATGTCATATACCTGGCTAGGAGGCGACTACAAAACGCGGGAGCGTTACAATGAAGAGATGCTAGATAAGTATCCCATATTACAGTATATTGCTCCATATGAGAAACCACTTTTTGCTATAATAACCATTGAAGACGGAGTGCTTACCATTGATGGAGTAGATGGTAATTTTGTGCAGCCTGGACCTGAAACTCAAGGTTTAACTGATGGTTTGCTACGCGGACTGCCTTTATCGGCTAGTATATCAGATGTTACTATTCCATTTAAGTCAAAATAACAACAACGATAACGCGAAGTGATGGTCTTCGCGTTTCTTTTTTTACAATGTTAACTTCTAAATCATGCAAAAAGCAATTATAACTGTCCTACTAGCAATCCTTGTTTCGATAGGGGCAATAGCTCAATCCGGTCATCCGAAATTAGAGAATGATCAGTCCTGGTCAATGATTGTAATACCCGATCCTCAATCTTATTCAAAATACGAACTTAATCAACCTGTATTTGAGTTAATGACCCGCTGGATTAAAAAGAACAAAGAGAAACTAAATATCGAATTAGTATTGTGCGAAGGTGATTTGGTGGAACAAAACAATATTTTTGAGGCTGATGGCCGGGGAGGAGATCAGAACAGTGAGGAACAATGGTCAGCTGTGCGGGAGGCTTTTGCTACTTTGGATGATGTGGTACCTTGTATTGTATGTACCGGTAATCATGATTATGGGCGTGTGGCAGCAGAGAACCGCTACTCTCAATTAAACGCCTACTTTACTCCAGCTAATATGCCGAAGACAAAAAGGATTCTTAAGGGAATGTTACCGAATTATGCCGGCGAGAAGACGCTTGAAAATGCTTGGTACGAATATGTTTCGCCGCACGGTGTTAATTTCTTGATTGTATCATTGGAGTTTAACCCAAGAGCTAAAGTTGTGAAGCAAATGAAAGAAGTAGTGGCGCGTGAAGAGTATAAAGATCACAAAGTTATGATTTTAACGCATAGTTATATGAGGGCGATGACTGATAATAATGCCTTGATTGTGAAAGAAGGTTACAAGGTGAAAGATGTCACACATGGCAAGGCACTTTGGAAAAAGTTAATCGCACCTTCCGAAAATATAGAGATGGTTTTGTGTGGCCACATCGCTGGAACAAATAATGTGAAACAAAACATCGGATACAGAAAGGAAAAGAATGCTGCAGGAAATGAAGTACATCAGATGCTGTTTAATGCTCAAACCGATGGCGGTGGCTGGCAAGGTAACGGAGGTGATGGATGGTTAAGAATACTGGAATTTTTGCCCGATGGAAAAACTGTGGTAATCAAAACCTTCTCACCCTATTTTGCTTTTTCGCCTTCAACCATTGACAAAGCATGGCGTAATGAGTCGTTTGATAGTTTTACCATTGAATTAGCTGAATGACAAATATTAAATGAATATTAGATTTAATTTTCATTCAGGGAACGACTTTTAGTTGGTTGAATACAGTTGCAAATCAAGTTTTCAAAAATAAATGAGTTATAATGAAACGATCATGCAAATTTGATGTTCTAAAATTATTTGGGAGTTCCTTGTGACAATTGAAAAGCAAATTATAGACACATGAAAAACGTATTATTAATAACCTTTCTAGGCTTTCATTTTCTGGCCAATGCTCAGCTAAAAGGCTTTGTATTTAATGACATTAACAACAACGGAAAAAAAGATGCTAATGAAGCCGGCGTTGCCGGTGCCACAGTTTCGGATGGATATCATGTTGTTAAAACCGATAAAAAGGGTTTTTTCAAATTACCTGGTTGGGACAAACAGCGCTTTGTCACTCTTTATCCCAGTGCTTATTTTCAATGCCGAAAGCGTTTTATTGCTATAGAAGGCGAAACAAAGACCTATAATTTTGCTGTAACTAATCAGAAGCGCAAGGAGAATGTTAGGTTTGTACAGATTTCGGATACAGAAACATTTGAGCAGCGAGACTGGGTAGATAACCTAAAGAAATATGCAAAAGTGCATCAGCCCGATTTTATTGTCCATACAGGTGATATCTGTTATGAAACCGGAATGAATTGGCACGCTCAAAACTTAATGTCGGTACATATGGGAGTACCAGTTTATTATTGTTTGGGAAATCATGATTTGATTAAAGGAGAATACGGCGAGGAACACTTCGAAAAATGTTTTGGTCCCGCTTGGTATGCATTTGAAGAGGGAAGTGCGCTTTTTGTGGTAACTCCTATGATGGGAGGTGACTACAAGCCTGGATTTACCGAGGAAGAAATAGGTGCTTGGTTACAGAATCTTCTGGATGCTTATCCGAAGAATCAGCCAAAGGTATTCTTTAACCATGATTTACTGACCAACGAAAGTGAATTTAATTTTCAGATTAATAAAAAGAAACATATTAATTTGAATGATTATAATTTAAAAGCTTGGTTATTTGGTCACTGGCACAATAATATGGCAAAGGATCATGGTAACGGCGTAGTATCTTACGGAACAGCTACGGCGGTTATGGGGGGGATTGACCATTCACCATCATGCTTTCGTGTTGTTGATGTATCTTCAAAGGGAGAAGTTAGCTCTTTCCTGAAATGGACATATCAGAATCGACAGATGGAATTAGTATCTCCACAAAAGGATAAACTGGTTTTTAATGATGAAGGTAAGATGCATGTTTCAGTAAATGTGTATGATTCAGGGGCTGCTGTTGATAGTGTGAAGTGTGCTGTTTGGGGTGAGGAAGGTTTTAACTGGAAGTCTTCTATGCAAACAGAGAAATGGCAAAATATGAAGCCACAATCAGACTGGAACTGGTCGGCACATATTGATGCATTCGATCAGAAACATTATGAATTGGTGGTATTAGCCTATTTAAAAAGTGGAGAAGTCTTGCACCAGAAGATGAGATTTATTGCAACAGAAAAAGACCTGAAACCAGAATCAGAAACTTTATGGAATAACTTGGCAGGTAACAAAGAACATGTTTCCGTAGTTGATAAAAACCATGAAATGCCATATCAACTCTTATGGACAACTAATGTTAGAAGTAATATTTACATGAGTTCGCCGGTAGTAAAGGGCGATTATGTAATGGTTGGCAGCTTTGATGATGGTAATGCTGAAAATAACCATATTCTGTGTTTTAATGCAACTACTGGACAAGAAAATTGGCGTTATCAAACAAGAAATGGTGTAAAAAACCAGATGGTGGTAGCAGGAAATGTGGTTATTGCAACCGACATGCAAGGATGGACATATGCTATAAATTGTGAAACAGGAAAACTAAGTTGGGAGAAAAATCTGATGCATAATCGTATGCCCGGCATAGTAAATGGTAATGTCACTGACGGTAAGGTTGTATATGCAGGATTTGCAAGTTCTTTATGTGCATTGGATGCAAAAACGGGCGATATCATCTGGAAGAATAAAGATTGGAAAGGAGGTGATGGAACCACACCAACGATGACCATTGCGAAAGATAAATTGATTGCATCCAGACAGTGGGGAGCAATCTATGCCCATGATTTGAAAACTGGTAAAGTGATTTGGAAGCGAGGAGATGAAGGTCTGAGATTTAGGGATGGAGTCCTTTCCTATAAGGATGGAATTTTATGGGTGGCCAATCGCGGTAACAAAGATTTTGGATTGGGAAATCTCTTCCAGCTAAATCAAGAGACGGGTGAGACGATAAATAAGTTCCCAACTAAAATGCAGAATACAGGAACTTCAGCTCCTGTAGTGTTAGAAGATAAAGTGATTGTGGCCGGTTCGCATCCTGGTGTAGCAGCATTTAAGAAGGAAACAGGTGATCGTATTTGGCAATTCGAAGTTGGTGAATCGTTACTTTACACACCTTCTTATTTCGCGGATCGACAACAAACAATCGAGTCAACACCTGTATTGGTTGGCGATAAAGTAGTATTTGGTGCCATGGATGGTTGTTTGTATGTATTGAATGCAGATAACGGTCAGCTTTTGTGGAAAACTAAAGTAGGTGCACCTATTATTACATCGGTGGCAGTTACGAACAACAAAATTTACGTGTGTGATTTTGCCGGCAATGTGTATTGCTATATAGCAAATTAATAAGTGAAGTGATGAGACAAGTATTTTTAATCATACTCTTTCTAATATGGCTGCCTTTACAAGCACAGGAAGTTAAATTAAAATGGTGGAGTCCGGAGCAAACGGATGAGTTCTGTATCGAAGGTCAAGGTTGGGAAAAGAAAAGTATATCGACCTACCATCGTTTGCCTGATTACGCTGAAGGAAAAGTTAGACCAGAGGTTTGGAACCTGTCTAAAAACAGTGCCGGGCTCACCATACGTTTTCGCAGCAACAGTAATCGAATTGTTGTGCGTTACACCGTTTCTGGAGGCCATGCCATGCCACATATGCCAGCAACAGGCGTAAGTGGTGTGGATTTGTATACTAAGACTTTGGATGGTCAATGGACTTGGTGTAAAGGGAATTATTCTTTCGCCGATACCATTCGTTATGATTATAAAGACATCAAGACTCCTTTACCTTTCGATCGCAATGGAAGGGAATATTGTATGTATCTTCCATTATACAATACACTAACACATTTGGAGATTGGTGTGTTGAACGAAAAGAACTTTGAGGTACTACCACAACGCAATGAGAAGCCAATTGTTGTATATGGTACCTCTATTGCTCAAGGGGCTTGTGCATCGCGCCCTGGTATGGCATGGACGTCTGTTTTGAGTCGTCAATTGGACTGGCCTTTGGTGAATCTTGGTTTCTCGGGTAATGGTCGGTTAGAAGAGCCATTGATTGAATTGATGGGAGAGATTGATGCTAAGTTGTTTGTCTTGGATTGTCTGCCAAATATGATGCCTTGGGCCCATATCACCAAAGAAGAAACCTATAAACGATTGATTAAATCGGTAAAGCAGTTAAAAACCAAAAGACCAGGTGTACCTGTTTTACTAACGGAACATGCCGGTTACTCTGATGGTGCGACAAACACAGAAAGGTACGAACTATATCGAGAATTAAATAAAACAATCAAAAATGCTTTTGCAGACCTCCTGAAAGCTGGCGTTAAAAATATTTATTTATTAACAAATGAGGATATTGCCCAGCACATCGATGCTTTTGTGGATGGAACACATCCAACAGATTTTGGTATGGTGCAATATGCCAATGCCTATGAAAAGAGTATAAGGGAAATATTGACTCAACCCAAAGGGACGATAGCAACCACACAGCCTGTCTTTCATTTTCGAGATCCGTTTTTTTACAATTGGGAAGGCAGGCATCAGCAAATATTGGCTCAAAACATACAAACACCACCTGATATTTGTGTGATTGGAAACTCAATTGTGCATGCTTGGAGTGGACAACCTGATGCAGGTCTTAAAAGAGGAAATGACTCGTGGAAGAAATTGTTTAAAGGAAAAACGGTTTGCAACATGGGATGCAGTGGCGAACGGATTGAGAATGCGCTTTGGCGAATCAATCACGATGAACTGGAAGGATTTGAGGCCAATCAGATTATCGTCATGTTGGGGACCAATAACCTGGAAGTAAGCAGTGATGAAGAAATGCTGGAAGGTTACCATTTGCTGTTTGAAACCATCAGGAAGAAACAACCAAAAGCAAAACTATTGGCAGTTGGTATTTTGCCACGAAGAGATTTTGAAACGCGCGTTGAAGACTTAAATCTAAAAATGGCTAAAGTGGCAGCTTTGCTGGGGATAGATTATTGTGATCCGGGTGTCGCCCTACTTAATGTTGACAGCAAAATTGATGAGTCTTATTTTTCAGATGGTGTTCATCCTAATGCAGAAGGTTACCGTTTGGTTGCGAAAGGTTTGAAATCGTATATTGTTGAATAGTAAGTTGTGTTGATGCAATATTAAATAAAATCAGTAATGTGCGGTTTAAAGTGGGATATAATTAGGTAGTTAATGAGATAAACCAATATAAGATTAAATGAAAAAAACTTTTATAGTTCTTTTGCTGGTAGCGATAGCTATTCCGGGATGGACACAAATAGCAAGGGAACTAAAATCGAAAGCTTCAGTTCAAAACAAAACTGAAAACAAAGATGACCTTCTTAAGGACTATTATGAACTGTCAAGAAAATCATACCTACTTGAGCGTGGTCAACCTACTGTTTATGCTGGAAAAAGCCTTGAGGCCATTCAGTTTCCGGTTGGAGGTATCGGAACCGGATGTATTCAATACGATGGCAATGCTGTGCCTCGTTTTTGGCAGATTTTTAATAACATGACACATGACTTTGTACCCAATAGTTTCTTTGCTGTGCGTGTAAAAAGTAAAAACGGTGTTCAGGTAAGGGCACTGCAAACAAAGGATGTGGTAGGTTTTAAAGGAATGAAAGCTTTGGAAGCTTCATCACAATTTCCTTTTATCACTTACGATTTTAAAGACGAATTGCCTGCTAATATTAGTATGGATGTGTTTAATCCGTTTATTCCAACGGACCTTAAAAACTCGGAAATTCCGGCTGTATTCTACCGTTTTTCAATTTCCAATACGGGCGATGAAGCCATTGAAGTGAGCTTGTTGGCATCGCAGCAAAATGCGGTAGGTTTTACGCAAGTGGAAAAAATTAATCGTAATATTTCATTTGCAGACAATTATCAAGCATCTATCAACAGAACACTTGTATCGGGTAATAGTTCTTCTTTTTATGGTGGGAATACAAACACCGTAAAGGCTGATGAAAATGCCAAGGTGTTGTTGATGGAAGGGGGATATGATAAGGCTGATGAACATTATGGACAAATGGCTTTAGTGGCCTTAAATAATGAGGCTGAGATACAAGGTGCTGCTGCCTGGACCAGCAGTAAGCGTTTAGCAAGCTATTTTAAGAAAACAGGCAATATCAAGGAGAAAACAGAAATAGCTGCCAGTAAAAAAGGAATGACTTGGTCTGGAGCATTAAATTCAAAATTGACTGTTCTGCCGGGAGAAACTAAGCACTTGAACATGATATTGACCTGGTATTTCCCTAATGGATTAAATGGCGGCCATATGGATAAATGGGATGCCTGGGGTAAAGGTGATTGGGAAGGACAAGGAAACAACTATGCCAATTATTGGAGCAATATCAATGAAGTAAATGATTACATCATTAAGAATCATAAGTGGTTAATGCAAACTTCTGAGAAATTTGCAGACGCTTATTACCAAACGAATTTCCCTTGGTGGTTAACCGAGCGTCTGGGTAACCAGTTGGCCATTCTTAAAAGTCGTACCATCTTTCATGACAAGCGCGGTTATGTAGGCCTTTGGGAAGGATGTGGATCAGGTGATGGTTCCTGTTCGGGTAACTGTAACCACGTGTGGCATTATGCCCAGTCGCATGCCCGTTTATTCCCGGAAATGGGACGTCGAATTAAAGAACAGTCCTTTGAAGCCATTAAAGAAAATGGACAAATCCCATATCGTCAACCTGCAGGATCACCGGCCTTCGATGGTCAGTGTGGTGATATTATAGGTGCTTACCGCGAATATTTGTTATCTGCAGATAAAGACTGGCTAAATGGGCAGTATCCAGCCATTAAAAAAGCCATGAATTACCTGGTGAACAAACATGACACCGATAAAGACGGATGGTTGTCAGATGCACCTAAACACACCACTTATGATGCCAGCATGACCGGTAATCCATCTATTTTATCATCCCTTTATGCCGTTGCTTTAAAGGCGAGTGCAGAAATGGCTAAAGTAGCTGGTGATAATGAGCAGGCAGCAAGTTGGGAGAAGATGTCAGTTAATTCTATTAAACTGCAGGACGAGCGCTTGTGGAATGGAGAATATTATTACCAGATTCCGGGTGAGAAGCGCGCTACTGATTACGAGAACGGTTGTATGACAGACCAATTATTGGGACAATGGTGGGCCGATCAGTTGAATATGGGCAGCTTATATCCCGATTACAGAATTCATGAAGCCACTAAGGCAGTTCTTAAATATAACTTTAAAAGTAACTTAAAGAACCACATTCAAGTATCGCGTAAGTTTGCCAAAGATGAGGAAGCAGGAATGGTAGGAACAACCTGGCCGGGGAATGATCGTACGCCTTATGCTTCTGGTTATTCAGATGAGGTTTGGACGTCTTACGAATATACCATTGGAGCAGCGTTGATGAAATATGGTGAATCACGAGGAGCAGCTACTCTGTTACGCTCAGGTTACGATCGTTATAATGGTGTTTTAAGAGAAGGTTATAAGACAGATAATGGTTGGGGTAACTTTGGTTATAGTGGTAATCCTTTTGGTGATGACGAATGCGGACAGTTTTACAGTCGCGCTTTGGCTTCATGGTCGGTGCTTTTAGCAGCTCAGGGATTTGAATACAACGGACCGGAAGGTAGCATTGCTTTTAATCCTGTTTGGAAGCCAGAAGCTCATACTTCTTTCTTTTCTACTGCTAAAGGCTGGGGTACTTTTAAGCAGACTAATAAAGGCGACAGCCTGAATAATAAGCTGGAGTTAGCACACGGTACCTTGGTATTAAAAGAAATAGCAGTGCCAGCCTTGGAAGCTGAAGCTGCTAAAGTAAGTGTCATGCTAAATGGTCAAAAAATAGCATGTAAGCAATTGGTAAAGGATCATCAGCTGTTGATTCAAATGGATGAAAAGCAGTTAAAAGCAGGAGATGTGCTCAAAATAGTGCAGGTTAAGTAATATTAATACTCCCTCTCCCTTCTGGTTTCTCCCCGAGGGGAGAATGCTTGAAAGGCCTATCTTTCCCTTGGGGAAGTGCCGATAGGCGATGGGGGTGATACCCGAGAGCTGATACCTGACTCGATACTAGTTTCGGAGATCAAATTTATTGGGAGTTCCATCTCGCAATGAGACAAGTTATAACAAATGAAATAAATTTAAACAGATGAAGCGAAGGAGTTTTTTATATACAGCAGGATTATCAGGTATTGGTTTATCCCTTGGGAAAACATTAACAGGTTGTACAAACGTTAAGGAAAAAAAGCTACGTGAAACAAGTACGCTGAATGGCAATTCCTTTTCGATTTATACAAATGCAGAGGTAAAGGCAACCAAAGTATTCCATATAACCGATACGCACTTGTTTCTTGACGACGAAAGGGGCGAAAAATATTCGGAGTTCAGTAAAAGGATGGCCGGAGCATATAGGAGCAATAAGCATTTTAAAACAGGCGAAACGATACCCAGCAACAAAGGATTTGAAGAGGCTTTAAAAGAAGCAAAAAAGCAAAATGCTGATTTCATTGTTATAACCGGAGACCTTTTTAGTTTTCCATCAGAAGCAGCAGTGGAATGGGTTTTGGATTTACTTGAAGAAACAGCTATTCCTTTTGCTTTTGTGGCTGGAAATCACGATTGGCACTTCGAAGGCATGAAAGGCAGTTCGAATTTTTTGAGGGAAACCTGGACGCAAAAACTGCTAAAGCCCATGTACCAGGGAAATAATCCCTTGTACGCCACATATAATATTAATGGTATCAGGTTCGTATGTATTGATAATTCAACCTACGAAATATTACCAGAACAGCTTGATTTCTATCGTCAACAGGTAAGTAGTAACGAACCGCTGGTGTTGTTAATTCATATTCCTCTGTATATTCCCGGACATAATTTGGATTTTGGCTGTGGGCATCCGGAATGGGGAGAAAAAAACGATAAAAATTTTGAGATTGAAAGGCGCGAAAAATGGAGGAAAGGTGGGCATACAGAGACAACCTTTAAGTTTCATGATGAGGTTTTTAATACACCTAATTTATTGGCTATTTTAACGGGCCATACTCATCACCTAACTCTCGACATTAAAAATGATATACCACAACTGGTTTCCGGTCATAATGCTTCCGGATATTACACGCAGGTATCAATATATCCCTTTTAAGTTTAAGTAAAAATAAATACAGATGCGAATTGTTATAAGTATTTTATTGGCACTATCAATTACCAGTTGCTGTCAACAAACGTCAAATAAAACAGTTCAGGAAGAGAATCCCAGCGAACTGAAAGTTATGGTATGGAACATCCTTCATGGTGGTAAAAACAAAGACCTTCCGGCTGATGGAAGGCCTGATGTGATAAACATTATCAAGCAAACACAAGCAGATGTTATCCTGATGATTGAAACCTACGGTTGTGCGCCGATGGTTGCTGATTCACTGGTGTTTAATTACGAGCTGTTGTCCAGCAATCTTTGTGTATACAGTCGTTATCCCATTGTAAAAAAGTACAAGTTTCCTGATCAGATCTCTGCCTTTAATTTCGGAGGTGTTCAAATTGATGTTAATGGTCAACGAGTGAATCTTTTTGATACCTGGTTGCATTATTTACCTGATACGCGTAAAGTACCTCTTGATAAGCCAGAGGCTGAAATTTTAGCATGGGAAAACGAAGGAACCAGGGATGATGAAATTAAAACCATTTTAGCCACTATTGATCAGTACATTGAAAAAGCAGATAGCATTCCTGTGATTATGGGAGGAGACTTTAACAGTCATTCTCACCTGGATTGGACTGAAAGTACTAAAAACATGTATAATCATGGTGGCGCAGTGGTGAACTGGACAGTATCAAAGGCTATGGTTGATGCTGGCTTTGAAGATACTTTCCGTAAGATGTATCCCGATCCAACCAAAAATGTGGGAACAACATGGCTGAGTGTTTGGGATGAAGAGGGGAATGTTCATTTTAACCGTAATGACCGTATTGATTATTTATACAGCAAAGGAAGAGGCATTGAGGTAAAGGAATCCTATTCTGGTGTGGCACCATTCTCACAGGAATTCCAGTTTAAAGGCAAAACCTATTCCAACTATCCATCTGATCATGGCTTTGTTGTAACGACATTTGAATTAAAATAAACAAGAATGAGAATTTTATATACACTACTAATTGGATTTATACTGTTTGCGAGTTGCACCAGCACTGGCAAAAAAGTAAACACTGATCAAAAGGCAGTTGAATTAAAGGTAATGACCTGGAATATTTGGGGAAAACTAAATCTGGAGCCGAAGTACAGTATTAATGGAAAGACCGCCCGTGAGCGTGTGATTGAAATAATCAAAGAAAGCAAAGCAGATATCATTACAATGACAGAAACCTATGGTTCCGCCAAAGCGATTGCTGAGGCTTTGAATTTCCATTACTACACGCCGGCAGAGGATGCTAATCTAACGATCTTTAGCAGATACCCGTTGGCATCAGCAGGTAATCTAGAAAAACTATCTTCTTTCTCATTTATTCAGGCGCTTGTTAATTTGCCTAATAATAAGCAAGTGAAGGTTTTTAATATCTGGCTAACCAGTGGAGGAAGGCATATTGTCGAAGTAAAAAACAAGGAGTTGTCAGATGCTGATTTTAATAAGGGTGATGAAAACCGATACAAGCATATCCAGGAGTTATTAAATCATGAAGACTACAAAAAGAGTATGCTTGCCAAAAATGAAGTTCCGGTTATTGTGGCAGGAGATTTTAACTGTGTATCTCATTTAGACTATACAGCAGATACAAAGAAAAAAGGCTTGAACTACTCAAGGATATTAGATTGTCAGACCTCTCAAGCGATGGTAAAAGCTGGTTTTACTGATTCCTACAGGCATATGCATCCCGAGGTAACAATCAATACGCTTGGGTACACCTGGACGACAGTGGGACAAGGCTATACTTATAAGTCGGGTGAAGGCTTTGTGCCAGTTGACAAGAATCCAGGTCCACAATACCAGGACCCATATGCACGTATCGATTATATCTATTGTGCCGGCGATGGTATTAAGCCAATTGATTCTGAAACAATATTGCATCACCCTTCTAATCTTCAGAGAAGCTTCCCTGAATTTCCTTCTGATCATGGGGCTGTTCTTTCTACATTTTCTATTAATTAAAATAATATGAGACATCTTACAATATTACTGTGTTTCTGCCTTTTTTCATTGGCGATAGCAGCCCAGAAAAAGGATTCAGAACTTAAAGTTATTTCCTATAACATATGGAATGGCTTCGATTGGGGTAAAGATACTGAACGCAAAGAAAACGTGATTCAATGGATTCGTTCTCAACAATCAGATGTAGTTGCCTTACAAGAGCTGTGCGGTTATAATCAGGAAAAGTTACTGAAGGATGCAAAAGCATGGGGACATTCCTATGCTGAAATTCTTAAAACAGGCGGTTATCCAGTAGGCATCACTTCTACCAAACCAATTGATGTAAAGGAAAGACTTTTGGAAAATATGCACCATGGGGCTTTGCATTGCAAAACGCATGGTATTGATTTTATGGTGGTTCATTTCTCGCCATTCTCGCATGTAAAAAGGCATGAAGAGGCAGGTGTTATTCTATCGAAGTTAAACGAGATAAGAAAGCAACAAAACAAGTACATTGTGCTTGGTGATTTTAATGCAGTGTCGCCTTTTGATGCTGAATTTTATAAAGGCAAAGATGCGATGATGGAGGCTATGGAAGCTTCAGAAGAAGAACACGCTCATGTTCGAAACCTTTTAAATGGAGAGTTGGAGTATGGTGCGATAGCTGCCTATCTTGGTTTTCCATTGATTGATGTGGTTCAGAAATATACCAATAGTTTAGATGAGCGGATTTCATGCCCTACTCAAGTTTTTGAAAATGAAAAAGGCGAAGGACGGCATATCAACTCCAAGCGAATTGATTATATATTGGTTTCACCAGGGTTGACAAAAGATTGTAAGAATGCTTTTGTAGCTAATAAGGCAGATACCTGGTATTTATCGGATCATTATCCGGTTCTGGCAGAGTTTTATTGTGATTTGTAATATGTATTAATCTCAGTTAATAAAACTGTCACTCAGTCTTTTTTATCACTGGGATTATTTCTTTTTTCCAAATAGTAAGCGAAAACCAAGCTGATGCCCTGATTTGCTTGCCTCAGAAGTACTAAACAAATAATTGTAATAGACTCCTGACTGATATTTCCTAAAAACAGGTAGGCGAAACTGCAAACCACTTTTGATTAAGAATGGCAGTGATGTACCTCCTTTTCCATTTAAGGTGATTGACTTGGAAATAACACCTCCATTCACCAGAATTTGATGTTTCTTAGAAGACCAAAGTGCATAGTTGAGGCCAGTTGAAATTGATAAACGGTGTTGAATAGTGCTTTTATTCAGGATGTTTACAGTACTTTCATTGGCTCCTTCACCACTGGTTATTTCTCTTACATTATTAAGATTGTAAAAGATGCCTCCATAAAAGCCAAATCGATTGATCCGGTATTCGATGGATGGATCAAAGTAGGCATTCCACGAACCGAAAAATTGCATGCCACCACCAATACTATAAAGTAACTCCTTCTTCATGTTTCTTTTGTGCTTTACTGCATGAGGAATAAGTGATGGTTCAGCATTAATCTGAGCTAAGTGGGATTGTACCTTTTCAGAATGAAGAGGAAGATAGTTTACTCGGTCAAAATTCAACATCTCTTCAGATCCTTCGTTATTGTTTCTTATTAACTTATTTGTAAATGTATCATCTCTTTCAGTGAAGTTATTATCGTAATTACTTGTGAGGATATTGCTTGGATTTCCGGTGTTGTTAATCTTATTTTTTGTTGAAAATTGAATGCCTTTGTCTGTTTCAGAAGAAGATAACTTGGGGTACTTTTCATAACTGGTGTTTATAACTGCTTTAGACAGGTGTTGTAAGCTGTTTGACGCACTGGTCAAAGTTTGGTCAGGAATCATTTTATTAAATGTACCTTCTTTGTGTTCTGTATTTTCTTCCTCTGGCTTTATTTCAGTAGATTGGAGTTGAACATTTGTCTTTGTGTCAGAAACAGTATCCAATGTAGTATCACTATTTTGAAAGAGAAAGTATGTACTAATAATAACACCAATCCCCAGAGTAATGCCTCCGATCAACTTAGTTAGACCAATTTTGGATGCAGGATTGGTATCAAGGTTTGTCTCTAATCGATCCCACAGTTTATCAGGCACTGGTGGCTGATAATTATCCAGTGTTGTCTTCATATAATCCGACCAGTTGTTATCCCAATTGTCTTTCATAAAACTGTAAAATTTGTTGTAATTTAGTTTTAGCTCTTCGCAAATGACTGCGACTGGTACTGATGTTAATGTTTAATTTAAGGGCTATTTCTTCATGATTATATCCTTCTATTTCGTGCAGGGTAAATACATAGCGTTGTACATCTGTTAATTGTTTTAGCGCATTAAGTATTTCTTCAGCCGACAAATTTTGTTCGGCATCAGATGCCTGATCATCACGAACCGATTCATCCAATTCGAGATTATCGGGTCGTCTGTTGGCTTTTCGATAATGATCAATCGCGGTATTAATCACAATTTTGCGAAAAAAAGCTTTAATCTGTTTCTGTTCCATCCGTTCATCCATCGAAGAGAACAATTTAAGAAAGCTATCATTGATCACTTCAAGAGCATCATCTTTATTGCCCACAAATCGCAGAGCTATGGATAAACCATAACTGCTGAACTGATCGAAAAGCCGCTTGTATATTCTGTTTTTATCAGTCTTATTTCTCTTCAAAGCACACAATCTTACTACTACGGTCGTGTTTTTACCATGCCCGTACAATTACATATTCGGAAAATTTTAAGGTGGCGTTGCAGGGGGCAGCAAAAATAATAAAATTGGTTTTATAAGTGATAGAATAACTGTGTCTTAAATGTTAAAAAAAAATATGGTGCAACGTTATGGATAGCTTTAACGATTAGGAGAAATGAAACGTAAATTGAAAAAATGATGAAACAAATTATAGCAGTAATCTATCTGGTTGTTATGGTAGTAGCAACACAAGCACAGGATTATCTGAACGTGGGAGTTGTAAATGTGGCTGCCAATTCATTTGCCAATAAAACAGAACAAGCCATTACCAATACAAAGAACTTACTTGCGGCACATCCCGATGTTGATGTTATTCTTACGCCTGAGTATAGTTTTAGTGATGGCTTTTATGATGATCACATTCAACTTATTAAGTCTGGGGACATTTATTTATTGGACAAAGCCAATAGTAGTTCGAAGGTGTATGATGCTCTAGGTCAGATGCTGAATATAGCCAGAGAGAAAAAGGTGAATATGCTTTTGGCTACGGTGGCTTTAGAGTTAAAGATCGATCAGAAAGAATATCCGCATCTTAATTCACAACATGTCTGTAATGCTGTTTTAATCGTTAATAATAAAGGCCAGATTGTAGACTATGATTTGAAGGCTGATTATGCCGGGTCTGATTGGATTGATATCAATCATTTCACCAATTCTGAAACATCACCAACCGGAAAAGATGCCATTCTTTTTACCAATAGTACGACAAAAGTACGTACGCTAACAAGCAGAAGTGGGACAAAGTATCGATATGCGACCATTATTTGTGCCGAAAGGTTTGGAGAGCAGATGCTGGATAAATATAAAGATGCCAGAGTAGACCTGGTTTTTTATTGCGAGGCCGAAGGTGATTTTGGTTTCAATACTCTAATGGATAATATTCAAAATGGGGGCGGTGTAGAGCAATTTAAAGAAGACACGCCTTTAGCATTTAAAAACTTTGAGCAAAGTTATTATAATGAGCTGATGAGGCGCAATGCGATCGATCAGAATAGTTATTTGGTGGCAGCTGAACTCTATCGCCCTTCTGTATGTATTTTGAAATATGATTTTAACAAGGTTGAGAGGCTGGATTATAAGGAAGATGAATATGTTTATGCTCCTGTTCCGGCGGGAGATGGCAATAATGATGATAGCGATGAACCAACAGGAATTGAGAATGAAAAACTTCAAACGACCTTGGTTTTATACCCCAACCCGACCAATGATATGGTGTACATTAAAACCAAAAATAATGGGGAGCAGTTGAAAGTACGAATATACAGCATGCAGGGGCAATTGCTAAAAACGGTGCATACAAACTCGGGACAACCTGTTTCATTAATGGAATTTGATAAGGGAATCTTTATTGTTGAGATACAAGATGTAATTAACCGATCGGTATTCAAAAGAATAAGAAGAAATTAATTTTTCAAAAAAAAATGTATCAGATTGCAACGTTTTAGCTCTCTCAAACGAATTAGTGAGATATACACCAATCAGCTGTTGGACGGAAATAATAAATTAAGAAAAATATAAACCTTAGAAATAACGATATAATGAAACATCTATCAATTATTTATAGCCTGGTATTGGCATTGTGTTTTGCTTCATGTAGCAAAGACGACATTATTACTGATGCGGAATATGGACAAATGAGTTTTGCTATCACATCAAAGCCCCTTGGTTCTGCCACCACTTTAAAAAGTGGATCTGCATTTTCAGGGGTGACTCATGCCATTATTAGCATTCATAAAGGAGGAAAAACTTTTCAGGATTATGATTTAAAACAAATCAAAGTGTCCGATTGGGGAAGTGGAAGTTTGGTCAGCGATGAAATTAAATTATGGGTTGGAAAAGACTATGAATTGGTACGTTTTGAATTGCAAGACAAGGATAATAAAACCTTATATGCGGCTCCATTAAAAGGTTCGGTTCTTGCAGGTGAAGTGAGCAATCCACTAGCCATTGCATTTAGTATCGAAAAAGATAAATCATCACCTGTGGAGGTAGAGGTGTTGAGTACTGAAAAAGCTAGTCCTGCCGAATTCGGATTTGTACAGTTTAATGTAAAGGTGCCGGGAGCTGCTTCAGGAGATATGGTACTGGTAGAAGGCGGTACTTATGACCTGGAAGTCGGATTCAGGGCAAAAGGAGAAGACGATATCGAAGCGATACATTACAAGGTGACCCTGGATGATTTTTACATTTCGAAATATGAGGTGACACAGGCGCAATGGTTAAATCTTATGGGAACAAAACCAAAAGGATTTACAGGAGGGGATATGCCAGCCAATAATATTAGTAAAGCTGAAGTACTTGAATTTATTAAAAAGCTAAATGCTAAGACTGGCGAAACCTACCGATTGCCAACGGAAGCTGAATGGATTTATGCTGCTCGTGGAGGCAACAAAACAAAAGGATATACCTATGCAGGTGGTAACGAACTGGATGAGGTAGCCTGGCATAAGAACAACTCAGAAATGAAGGTACATCCGGTAGGGCAAAAACTGGCTAACGAATTGGGATTATATGATATGACCGGGAATGTTTGGGAATGGTGCAGCGACACTTACGATGATACCGGTCGATTGGCTTATGATGAGTTAACTGTAACAAATCCTAAGAATGAAAAAGGTGATTTTATTGTTTCCCGCGGTGGCGCTTTCAATTTAGAGTTGGGAGGATTCTTTTCTATCAATCCACTTAATCAACCATTCTGGCGCGGTACTAACCGGAATGTAAATCATTCAGCAGCTAATTTTGAAACAATTGGTTTCCGACTGGTAAAGAGCAAGTAACTTTCAAATAATAGCAAGGTAAAAATGGCCGACCGGTAATACTGGTTGGCCATTTTATTTTTTAATGCAGCTTTAATATGTGTATTGTCATTTATTTGTCAGTTTTTACTTATGTGTTTACCATACAATGATTAGTATTTAATCAATCAAGCGTTTATTAATTACAGTGTATCTGCTAAACTTTAAGGGGAGTATTGCATTAGTTGTCAGTAACTAATTTATTGATAATGGAACGCCATTGGGTATTTCTTATTATTAGATTCTTATTATATGGCCGATATAGAAATATTATTATCGGGTAGCTGAAATAGAGATCAAAATTTTAGGGTTAAAAACAAGTTATTATACAAAATAAAGGTCTTTGATTGTTAAAAGATGTTTACCTTTGAGGGATATTTTAACTATATTAGTTAGGTGGAATCAACAACAACATCTTGGAATACCGATAGGAACAGACAACTCGTATTAGAGTTATCTGAAGGGAAGAAAAATGCACTGAAGCAAATCTATGATGAATTTTATCAAATGCTTTTTAGCCTCAGTTATCAATACGTGAATGACTATGAGGAGGCTAGGGAAGCTGTTCAAAATGCATTTGTAAAGCTCTGGGAAAATAGAGGTCGAATGAAAGAATCGACTAATCTAAAAAATTTTCTTTATACTATTGTTAAGAATAACTCTCTCAATTATCTCAAGAAACAAGAGATTATAATGCGCTCTAATGAAGATTTAAAGTGGATGGAAATGCATTATCATTATGAATCGATGATGCGTTTAGGAAATGATGAGTTTGAATTTGATGAGTTACGTAAACAGGTAGAGGATGCAATTGAAAGGCTGCCCGAGCAATGTCGGTTAGTTTTTAAAATGAGTCGATTTGATGACTTGAGAAATAAAGAAATTGCCGAAAAGTTGAATGTTTCAGAAAAAACGGTTGAAGCTCATATTACAAAAGCACTTAAGTCTTTACGAAAAGATCTCAGTCCTTATATGAGTATTATAATGGCAATATCTGATATTTTTGTTTAAATAATTTTAATTTAAGTCCCATTGTTAAGGTGTTGATATGTTGAGCGATAAGAAATAAAATAAAAAAAAGTAAATATTGTCTTAGGGATTTCACTTTCCGAATTGTTAAGTATATAAACAAGTAAGAAGGATTTGAAATAATTAACATGGAATCCCATAAAGAAATATTAGCTATCATAAGAGGTGAAAGCAGTGAAAGGGAAAAGGCATTGTTTTACAACAAGCTTAACGAGGACAATGAACTGAGAGAATTATTTTATGAACTAAAGAATACTTGGATAAAGGCAGGCTTGTTAAATGTTTCCAAAGATGCTGCTCCAAAAGCTGATTTTGATCAGATTTGGCAAAGAATTAACAAAGACTCTTGGAAGAATCGTTTTAGAAAGTGGGGGCAATATGCTGCTGTTATATTAATAATTGTGATGGCTGGAGTGATTGGGGCAAGAATGACCAGTCAAAGGTTCGGACAACAAAACGATCAGATATATAGATTCTCTACAGGTCAGATGAGCGTAGCGGAAATAGAACTTCCTGATGGCTCAAAGGTTAGTTTAAATTCCAATACAAAAATAACCTATGTTAAGAATGAATCTAATAACGAACGATTAGTTACATTAAGTGGGGAAGCATTCTTTGATGTGATACATGATGAACAATCGCCTTTTGTTTTGGATTTTAATCAATTACAAATCATCGACCTTGGAACCAAGTTTTCAGTTAAAGCGTATGACGAAAATGAAACTATAGAAACATCTCTTTTTGAAGGGGCTCTTGATATATTAGTTAATAATAAACATCAAGTATCTGTAATGCCTGGAGAAAGTTATGTATATCATACAAATAGTCAAGAGGTTAAAAGAGTTAGGAGACTAAATTCCAACCCTACTGCTTGGAGAAAGAATCGTTTTGAATATCATAATGAGAAGCTTGAGATTATACTCATTGACCTCGCTCAATGGTATAACTTCGATGTTGAGTGGCAGAATGAAGAAATAAAGCACAAGCAGTTTTTATTAAATATTGATAAAACACAAAATGCAGAAAACATTCTGGAGTTATTAGCATTAGGTTCAGAAATGAAATATGAAATCGTAAAGAAAAATAATAAAATTAATAAGGTAATAATCAAATAAGCAGGAGTATTAATACCCAAAAAAAGAAATCGGGAAAGGCGGCCACCTAACCCGATTCTAAATTAAACAATGAAGCTGTACCGAGATAGTAAAGGCTTCACAGTCTAATCAAATGTTTACAAATTTATGAAAAAAACGGACAAATTGCCAGAAGTCCAATGCTTTTGGCGACGGAAAATCATTATGTACATGAAAATGACATTCCTTTTGGCTTTAATGTCAATGTTAAGTGTATCGGCAAAGACCCTTAGTCAGCAAACCAAAATCAATCTGCAATTAAGGGAAGCAACTATTGTTGAGGTACTAGATGAAATGCAAGAACAAAGTGGTTTTGGTTTTGTATTTCAGAATGAAGAACTTAACCTTACGAAGAAATACAATTTTTCGAAAAGAGGTGTAGACTTAAGAGAGATTTTAGATGAACTTTTTAAAGATGGAAGTTACAATTATCGATTTATCGATAATAATGTAGTTATCATTAAAAACGAAACAGCACAAGCGTATTCTGTAGCTCAACAAAACATTCGGGTCAAAGGTACGGTGATGGATGCAAACGGAGATCCTTTGCCAGGAGTTAATGTCTATCAAAAAAGCAACCCACAACATGGCGTTATTACTGGAGTTGACGGCTCATATGATATTGAGGTCGAGTCTGCGGATGTTTCTATCGTTTATTCCTTTATTGGATTTTTGACACAGGAAGTTAACGTAGCCGGGCGCAACGAAATAAATGTGACGCTGGTAGAAGAATCATTAGATATTAGTGAAGTTGTTGTAACTGCATTAGGTATTTCAAAAGAAAAGAAAGCACTTGGATATGCAGTTCAGGATGTGAAGAGTGAGGAGTTGAATAAAGTGGCATCGCCTGATGTGGGCTCTAAACTACAGGGTAAAATGTCAGGTGTACAAATTAACCAATCATCAACCATCGGTGGATCATCAAGAATTGTGGTGCGTGGTGAGTCAAGTTTAAGTCTTGGTGGTAACGAAGCATTAATTGTTGTCGATGGTGTGCCAATCAATGGAGGAAGTTCTGTCGCTAATGCTGTTGACTGGGGTAATGCCTTAGGTGATATCAACTCGAATGATATCGAGTCGGTTAGTGTACTAAAGGGTGGTGCAGCGGCAGCTTTATATGGTTCTATGGCCGGTAATGGCGTTGTTTTAATTACCACAAAAAGCGGTAAAGGAAAAACCGGATTAAGTGTAGACTACAGTGGTTCGTTAATGTTCGAAAGCCTCTTGGAATATCCCGATACCTATCAATATGAGTATGCTGTAGGTAAATACCAGAATAATAAATTATACACAGGCAACGGTACATACAACCCTAAGCCATACGATGAAACTTGGAGTGAAAAGTACGATGAAAACAAGTACATCGAGTGGTGGTACTCACCAACATCAAATGGCTATAGGGCAGGAGATGTAAACATTCCAGACAAAGGAATCGTGCGTAAGTTGCCTTATGTATCGTCAGGAAAAAACAATTATGAAGAGTTCTTCGAAGTTGGCCGCACTTATTACAACCAAGTTTCGGTGTCAGGATCGAATGAAAACTTAAATGGTCGTATTTCATTTGAGAACATGGATCAAAAAGGTATGCAACCCGGTACGGATTTGAAACGAAACAGCATGTCTTCGAACTTAACGCTTAAGTTAGATGATCGTGTAAGTGTTAATCTGGCAATGAACTACAGCAATACTGAAAGTGGTAACCGTCCGGAAAAAGCCTGGAACAGTAACTCTATTAACTACGTAATGGCTTGGATGATGCCAGGTGTAAGAATGGATCAGTTGAAAGATTACTGGCAACCCGGTTTAGAAGGCAGAGAAACCATTAACTGGCGCGATGGACACAACAACCCTTACTGGATTACACATGAAATCAAAAACTCGTTGTTGCGCGATCGTATCTTTGGTAACATTAATGTTAATTTCAAAATAAGAAAGGATCTTAACTTAAAAGTACGCCATGGAGAAGATGTTAAGTATGAAAATCGTGGCTATTACCGACCAATGGGTGGTGGTTCTGTTTCAACTGCGAGTAAGTATAAAGCGCGTACACGTGTAGGTCAAAGTGATTTCTTATTGACTTATAATCCAACTATCAGCGATAATTTCGGATTTGATGTCAACTTTGGTGGTAGTAACTATAAAAGCGAGTATGAGGAATTAACAGGTAGCCATGGTGGAGCTTTAGTTCCAGAAATGTCTTCATTAGGAAATGCCAAGATTGCGGCTACTGCTGCTGATTATGTGTCTAATAAAGAAATCCGTTCTGTATATTCGTTTTTGAACGTTGATTACAAAAGAATGGTATATTTGGCTTTAACCGCAAGAAACGACTGGTCAAGTACTTTGCCTAAGGATAATCACAGTTATTTTTACCCTTCTGCAACCTTAAGCTTCTTAGTCAATGAAATGGTTGAGTTGCCAAGTAGCATTAATTATTTAAAACTTCGTGGTGGTTTAGCACAAGTAGGTAAAGATACCGACCCTTATGCCTTGTTGACTTATCCTGGTTTAGGAACCGAGTATCAGGCTAATACTGTTTTAGGATTGCCATCTAACTTAAAAAATCCTGATTTAAAGCCTGAAGAAACAACTACATTCGAAGTAGGTGTTGAGGCTAAATTCTTGAGTAATCGAATTGGAGTTGATTTTACTTATTATCGAAATAATACCAAGAACCAGATTATTCCAATTTCGTTGCCTCAGTCATCAGGTTATACTCGACGAATGGCTAACGCCGGTGAAGTTAAAAACTCAGGATATGAAATATCTTTAAATGTAACACCTGTTAAAACGAATAATTTTACATGGGATGCGACAGTAAACATGTCGGGTAACACCAGTGAAGTTGTTGAGCTGGAGTATGGTTTAGATCGCTACAAAATTACAGGCTTTGGTGATAACGGTGAGAGTGTAACTGCCATGGTTGGTAAAGAAGTGATGGGTATTTTTGGTCACAAGCAAATGGTGGTAGAAGATACTAAAAGCCCTCATTATGGCCGTAAAATTTATGATTCGAACGGTGCACCAGTGCAGAACCCTGATTCTGAGTACTTGGGTACGGCAAACCCGGATTGGATTTTAGGTTTCACCAATAGGTTTACCTACAAAAATCTGACTTTGAACTGTGTACTTGATATGCGTCACGGTGGTATCGCCTATTCATCTGCGACTAACATTATGTATGGAGGTGGTTATAATACAGCAACAGCTGATTGGCGTACGAATGGTGTAAAAGGCGATGGCGTTATAGCTAACGGTGATGGAACATATAGAGAAAATGACATTGTCTTGAAAGGTGATGATATTAAAAATATTTGGGTTGGTAAATGGCGTAAAATTAGTCCTAACAACTTCTTTGATTCTGACTTTGTTAAAATCCGTGAGTTATCGTTAACTTACGCTCTACCTCAAGTCGTTTTAAATAATTTACCAATATCAAGAGCAAGTGTTTCGGTTGTGGGAAGAAACTTATTCACATGGGATGATATACCTAATCAGGATGCTGATGTATACAGAGAAGGTATCCCTGGATATGCAGGTAACTTTACATATCCAACAAGCCGAACATATGGTGTAACGCTTAACGTATCATTCTAAAAAAAATCTAACAATGAAGAATATATTTAAATACATGGTTGTGGCATTGGGTATGCTATCAATAGTAGCCTGCGACGACCTGTTAGAAGAGAATATTGATCCAAATAGTTTCTCATCGGCACCTGTAGATAATATTTTTGCAGAGGTGGAGCGAGGTATGAGTATTGTTTTTACAGAAATTTCATACGATGTAGCTACAAAATTTGTTCAACATACTGAGTGGCCAAGTAAGCACTGGACTTTTAACCTTGACGAAAGTAGGCGCGGTGAAGATTATTGGGAAATTCACTTTGGGCAAATCAAGAATATTGAGTATATTATTGATAACTCAGGTGAAGGACACGAGTACCAGAAAGCTGTTGCTTTAACCTTGAAAGCATGGATGTATTATAACCTAACAAGCTGGCATGGTGATATTCCATTTTCTGAGGGCGGTCAAGCTCATAATAATATTAACAGGCCTAAGTATGACAAGCAGGAAGTGGTAATGCAAGGTATTTTAGATCTATTAAAAGAGGCCAACGAATTGTTATTAACAGATAAAGCAGCCCCTTTGCAAGGTGATTTTCTACTAGATAACGATGTATTGAAATGGCGCAAGTTTGCCAATTCTTTAAAAGTGAGAGTGCTGATAGCTCAATCTAAACAGAAAGATCCGACTGCAGAACTAAAAGCAATGATGGCAGATGCTGAAAAGTATCCACTGATGAGTTCAAATGACGATCAGCCAGAATTTTACTACTACGCACTTGAAACATATCCAAGGAGTTTACACGGTGGTTACTACACTCTAGAAACTTTCATGTGTAATGCTTTAGTAGATAAAATGGTAAGCTTAAATGATGAGCGATTACACATGTATGCGATGCCAACGATTGTACCGGGTAAACCTTTTATTGGTATTAAAAATGGTGAAACAAAAGCACCAGCTCCAGGTAATGCATCATTTACTTCAGCATTGATTATGCAATCACGAGAAGTATATGATCTGCCAACAGTTTGGATGAGCTATGCAGAGCTTGAATTTCTTTTGGCAGAAGCTGCTGAAAAAGGATGGATCGATGGCGGAACAGAAGCAGCGAAAGCTCACTACGAAAAAGGTATCGAAGCATCTTATAATTACTGTAAGCGCGTATTGGATGGTGGCTTGGAAAATGGCTTAAATGACCATCATAAGTCAGAGTACGAGGCTTTACCAGACATTAGCGCAATGGCTGACTGGAGTCCAGCATATGTTGAAACTGCTGGTGTAAAGTACGATGGTGATAAACTTGAAAAAATCGCTACTCAAAAGTGGATTGCATTATACCTTGATATGGAAGGTTACTTCTCATATCGCCGTACCAACCGTCCTGCTTTAACATTCAATCCTGAAGGACCTAATGGAGGTGTGAATCCTTTACGATTTAGATATCCTGAGGATGAGAGAACTAACAACGAAGAGAACTACAAAGCGGCAGTGGCTCAGCAAGGGCCAGATGAGTGGAGTACAAAAATGTGGTTGTTAAAATAAGCACGATTAATAAGTTAGGGAAGGGTCTTTAGACTCTTCCTGGATTTAATTTACTAAACGAAGTTATAATGAAAAAAAATAATATTATAAATAGTTTTTGGTTCAAATCAATCGCCTTTGTAAGTATTGCAGCATTAGGTTTAGGTGCTTGTAATGACGACGATATCGAGAAATTTGAACCAGATATGCGTCTTGTTGGAAAGGAAAAAGTCGAAATTAGACATAACAATCCGGCAACAGGCAAACCATATACTGAGGAAGAACTTAAAGAGTTGAACTACGACCCAACTAAGGAGGAAACTTACCTGGCAGATCAGGATGTTGAACTATTGTTGTGGACGCAAGCTAAGCCTAAGAAAACGGATGTTTTATTAGTAGGTGAAGATGGTATATTCACAACTTTAGAAAATGCGGTTGAGTTCGATGGGGGTTATAGCATGACGCTTAAAACGACCTTGGAAGAATTGAAAATTCCAAGCGGTTTAAATAAAAGTTTAAATTTTCAAATAACCTACGATGATTTAGCAGTGGGTGATTTTGGTTATGCATCATCTAGTCAAATAAACTTTTTGGTTAATGCTACTCAAACGGGTGGTCCGCAATTGGTTTCGTATCGTAAGAGTTTTAAAGAGAGCATGGGCTTAGCTTTTGAAAGCATTGCAACAGAATTCGGTACAGATGCATTAGCGGGTAAGTATGTTGACCTTAACGGAAGTAGCCAATATTTGACTATTAAAGAAACCGAGCAAAACATGGACTTTACTCACAGTGAAGACTTCTCTCTTTCATTATGGGTGAATACTACTGCAACAGAAAGTGATCCATCAATCATTGGAGACAAAGATTGGGGAGGCGGTAGTAATAAAGGATTCGTAATGTTCTTTACTGGTGAAAAGTGGAAGATGAATATAGGAGATGGTGCGGATGGACGTGTTGACCTGGAAGGTAACAAGATAAATGATGGAAAATGGCACCATTTAGCAGTTACGTTCGATCGCGATGGAAGCATGACCATGTATCAAAACGGAGAACAAATTGGGCAAACCGATATCTCTGCTACTACAGACATGAATAGCGGAATGCCAATACGTATAGGTCAGGACGGAACCGGTAGTTATGGTGATTTCTTCAAGGGAAAAATAGGATCGGTCGTTGTTAGTGATTACTTATTATCAAAGGATGAAATTAAGGTGATGGCTGGTAAAGGTTCCGGTGTTCAGTTGCGTACGAAAGATGCTGTTAGCGTAATTGAGGTTGAGAACGGGGCTTCGGAAAATACAATTGAAAATGGTATGCCGGTTGGTACTTATAATGGTACCGATGATTTTTCAACAATCAAAGATGAGGGCAAGTTAGATTTCAGATACGAGAACGACTGGTCTGTTGCTGTTTGGGTTAATACCACATCTGAAGAAAGTGATCCTTCAATTATTGGAGATAAAGATTGGGGCAGCGGAGGAAATCCTGGCTTTATAATGGCTTATAAGGGCGATGTGTGGAAAATTAACGTTGCTGATGCAGATGGCAATCGTAAAGATGTAGATGGACAGGCTATAAATGATGGTGAATGGCATTTGTTAATGGCTACGTTTGATCGAGATGGAGAGCTAATACTTTATCAGGATGGTAAGAAAGTTGGCTCAACATCAATAGCAGGTGCAGGTAGTCTGGCAAGTGGATTACCAATGCGTTTGGCACAAGAAGGAACCGGTGCTTATGGTGATTTCTTCGAAGGAAAAATTGGGCGCGCAATGATCTTCGATTATGTAGTGTCTGCTGACGATGCCTTAAAATTATTCGCTGAATAGTTCATATAGTTTTATCGTAAGAATAATGATTGATTTAGTAAGCAGGGCAGGTTATTCCTGTTCTGCTTACTTTTTTATTGACCTTATTGCCCATTCAAAATGACAAAAAAAGCATTCTTTATATTCTTGTTTCTAACGTGTATTTGTGTGGTTAGTGGACAAGTACAAAATCCCTTAGATACCCTTTCCCGCTATCAGATTCTTAAACGTTACGCACCAATTTTTCACATGGGTGTTAACTCAAAGAAACCTTATTATGAGGGACAAGATTTAATTGTAGCTGTTGATCAGGATAAAAATTGGGGTACTTATGACGATGATGAGGATGTGTGGGCAGAAGACAGCTATTGGCAGCGCACTACTATCGCGCAGAAGTTGTCGCAAATCGATAGCGAAATAAATGACATCACACCAGTTGTATATACTTCCTTTCTTGAGTTGGAAGAGGCTTATGTGCTGTGTTATGAGCTTTATCACACCTATAATGAAGTGAATCCGGGAACCCTATTTGACCATATGGGGGATATTGAAGGGGTTACCATGATTGTCAGTAAAACAGGTCAAATATTAGGCGCATCATCCACAGCGCATAGTCATAAAATATGGAGCACACCTCATAAAAGCAAAAACCGTCCTGGCATAATTCATCGTCATCATAAAAAAACATACGCCTTAAAACTTAGCGGTACACATGCACATTTCTGGGTTGGAGCCAATGGCCCAATCGACTTGTTATATGGTTCTCGTGGCCATGCTATTTACCCTTATGCGAAGAAACAAAGTAAAACAGGTATAACTTATAGTGTAGCGAGCAATGGTGTTTCTAAAGCACCAAAAGTTATCGGAGAGCGCCAAAAAGATAGAGGGTACACTGAGAAGGCCAATTACCTGTTAGTGGCCGAAGAAGAATTATTAGTTAAAAATGTTGGTAGTAAAGCGTTAGATAAAATGTATCATATTGGCCAATCCATGGGAACCTGGAGTGGTCGTTTATGGGGTAACGGATACTATGGCTACATCGATGACGGGCCAAGAGAGCGTTACAATATGACCTATGATACTCCACTGGATACAAACTGGAAATTTAATCCAAGAAAAAATATAGGCAACAGCTCGACACTGCTGGTTGCACGAGATAATGGCTTGAACCTGAAAACCCAGATCGCCAGCTTCTATCGTTCAGGAGCTGTTATACAAGGAGGAGGAGCTCTTTCAAAAGAGGTACAAGCAACTTCTCCACTTTATTTTTACCATACTCCTACACCTAAGGAGGTATTATCCATTGAAGCTAAAGTGTTAAGAGTTGGTAAACTACACCTGAAAAATGGATGGTTTTCTAATTCCTTTAACGAAGCCTATGTGAATGAAACAGGCCCAAATGCCGGTTTAATGCTTCGTTCTGCTCTATCGAGTGATAATGCCTATGTATATGTAGGATGGGCACCTGAAAAAGAAGAAATTATCCTGGTTACAAAGCGAACAGATGAGCCAGCGCATATTCAACGTTTCAATAAGTTTGCTGAAGGATATAAATATTTCCGAATTCAAAAGAACAACGATATTATAACAATACAAATTCGTCAAGCACATAAAAAGGAATGGCACAGCTTACTTCAACTAAAATCAGATGATGTTTTTCAGAATGAAAAGAAGGTATATGGTTGCCTGCTAGTATTAAGTGACGTTAATTCTTTGGAACCCTTCTACTATACAAATGCTGAATTTGAACAGATTAAAATTAACTATAATATAAGGTAAAACATACAGTAGAATGTATTACCTGCAGAAATTTCTGTTGCAAAATTAAAACCAAAAAAATGAAGAATAAGAAAATACGATTTATTGGATTGCTATTGATGACGTGGACTATGTTAACAGTTCACGCACAGGATAAAGTATTTCCGGGAGCAGATGAAAAAACGCCTTCACGTGCACAGTATTTTTCCTGGATAAATAATACGAATGAAGGGGCAACGGAAGAGCATACCATGATTAACCTGGCTTTTTTCGCATGGTTGAAAGATACCTATGGTATGCAGCTCGATATTTATGCCTTTGATGCCGGAGCCATTGATGGTGCTAAATTCTACGGCAGCACTGGAAGCGAACGTTTCAAGAAGCAATTTCCCAATGGATTTGACCCCATGTATGAAAAGGCAATAGCCTTAGGTATTCGCTTAGGTGTTTGGGGCGGACCCGATGGTTTTGGTGATACACCTGAACAAGAAGAGCAACGCATCAAAGAAATGGTAGAACTGTGTAAGAAGTATGAGTTTGAGCTGTTTAAATTTGATAAAGTATGTGGCCCTCTGCCATTGAAAAAAGAGGATGCTTTTATTAAAATGATGAAGGAGTGTCGTAAGTACAGCCCTGATTTAATTTTATTGAATCACCGTTTGGGTTTAACCAAGGGTAAACCATATGCCACTACCTTTTTATGGGAAGGCGTTGAAACCTACACCGATTGTCACATCTGGAATGCCAAAACAGCAACACATCACCGCTCTGGTGCTTTAGACAGGGGATTTCCTCCAGGGGGCAGTCGCTTGACAGAAGACCATGGCGTGTGTATCTCTTCTTGCCTGGATGCCTGGGATGATGAACTAATATTACAAGCTTTTAACCGTAACCTGATTTTAGCGCCAGAGATTTATGGTAATCCATGGCTGCTGAATGATGAAGAATTTGCTAAGTTGGCGCGTATTTTCAACCTACACCGCCAGTACAGAGATATTATGGTAGATGGAAAATTACTACCGGAATCTACTTATGGAGAGTATGGCATTGCTCGTGGCGATGAAAACACCCGTTTAATCACGATGCGCAATAATACATGGGAAACGAAAACCATGGTCATAAATCTGAGTGATGAGATTGGATTGGCATCAACATCAGAATCTATTAATGTCTTTCAGCACCATCCGGTTGAAAGCCTGCTAGGTCAATATCAATATGGGGCTAAAGTGGAAGTGAAAGTGTTACCGTTTCGCACTTGTTTGGTACGCGTAAGCAATGAAGTAGAAACAGAACCTTACCTGGCTGGTGCCGATTATCAATTGATGGAGAATGCAGATGGTTTAAAAATAAAAGTCCTTGGTTTGCCAGGTGAAAAGAAGACATTTACATTGAATGGGCTTCAGAAAGGCTATAAAAATGCTACACTTGATGGCAAAAGCAATAAGCGTTTATTGCAAGGTAAAAAGGTGAGCCTAACTTTTCCGGGAGAAAAGCTGGAAAAAGAAACGCATCGTAAATTAGGGGATTTAACCTTGGTTGATGTGCCCGCTGATGCAAGAGCCTTGTACGAAGCCACTTGTTTTGCAGCCGATAACAATGCCTTAGAGGTGCGTTCATTGAAACGTTCAGGCGAATCAAATATACCTGCCGTAAAAGCGGCGCGCGATGCCTTTTTCCAACAAAAACGCTTTGTCGAGCGTGGGGTATGGGATAAGTACTTATTTGATGGTGACGAATCGACCAGCTTTTATGTGTGCCGTCGTCGTCATAAAGAATTTAAAATCAATGAAGGTTGTTTCCGCATTGATATGAATGAGCCAATAGCATTAAGGCAACTTATCATCAAGTATCCGGATGTATATGCCCTTCAACCATTGGAAATTGAAGAAGGCATCTATGCCTATGTATCCAATGATTTGCAAAACTGGGAAAAGGTAAGCGGTTTTATTCATGACGATATTGTTATTGATATGCCAGAAACAGCCTATCGCTACATTAAAATACCGGAGTTTCCAGATAGAATGACTGAGGTGATTGGTCTTGATGCTAAAGGGGCAAAAGTAGACCGTAGTCAATGGCGAGCATCTAATCTGTTTGCCGATTACGATAACATCCTGCCTCAAACGGCTTGGGAAGCAACCTTCAGCATTAATGAAGTAGTGCCAAATGGTTATTTGTGTGTGGCCGTTAAAGGTGAGCATGGTTCTGAAGGGGCTTATGCCGCATTAAAAGTTGGTGATAGATACGTTGGAGCATCTGACCGTAGTATTTCTTATCCGGCCAATACCTGGGAGTCGGGAGTTTGCCATAAAGAATACGTAACTGGCAATTATACGTATTACATTCCTTTGGAAAAATGGATGATCGGAAAAGAAATGAAAGCGGTTGTGTTAGTGAACTCCGATGCCAAAGAACTAAAACCAGAAGTATGGATGACAACGCTTAGTCCGTATTTAGAAAAAGAGATTGAGATTAAATAACTTGATTGGATTTTTGTGGAATATCGTTTCAAGTTCGTGCCTATTATTTTTAAGGATGTTTGAAATATAAAGAACTATTTAATAAAGAGAATTATGTTGTTGACCAGAGGATTACACGTGATAATAGCTATTGTATTAAGCATATTCACCTCATGTAGTAATGATGAACTTTTAGAACCTAAAGAAAAAAAACTGTTAATAATTGGAATTGATGGTTGCAGACCTGATATATTAGAACAGGTTACTACTCCTGCCATTGATAAACTAATTGATAATGGTGTATATTCATATAAGGCTCAAACTGATAAAATCAGCTATAGTGGACCTTGTTGGTCGTCAATGTTAACCGGTGTATGGAGTGAAAAACACCAGATTTTAACGAATTCTACAAATCCACAGCATTTAGATGTGTACCCACATTTTTTTAATAGAATCAAAGAATTGAATCCGGCAAAAAAGACATACTCCATCATTCACTGGCAACCGATTAATGCACTTCTACAGGAAGGAGATGCTGATGTTGCAGAACATTACAATAGTGACGAGGAGGTAACACAACGTACAATAAATGTTTTAAGCAAAGAGGATCCAGATGTTCTTTTTATGCATTTGGATGATGTTGATCATGCCGGACATGCTTACGGATATTCTATAGATCAGGAAGAGTATGTTAAAGCTGTTAAGAAGGTTGATAATTGGATTGAGGATGTTGTTAATGCGATTGAAAAACGAACAACTTACCATAAAGAGGATTGGCTAATTATTGTTTCTACAGATCATGGAGGAAGTGGAAGGAGTCATGGATTAAAAATACCGGAACATACTACAATCTTTTTTATTGCAAGCGGTGAGGCTGCATTAAAAGGGCAGATACTTAATGTTAATGTAACTGATGTAGCTGCAACAGCTTTGTATCATATGGGGGTAGATCTTCAACAAAGTTGGAGATTAGATGGTACAGTTAAAGGACTAAGAAGTAAATAACACAAACATATTTTTTTATGAAAAAGTTAACTCACTTGCTGGTATTAATGTTTGGCTTGTTTATAGCCGGACAGAATGCATACAGCCAAAAGTCTTATGAGATTCAATCGCCTGATAAACAAATAAAGTTGTCGGTAATAATTACTGATAAAATTTATTACCAGGTGGGACGGAATAAGCAAGTCATTCTGAATTATTCTCCCATGTCAATGGCACTGTCAACCGGACAGGTATTGGGTTTAAACCCGGTGGTGGAAAAAGCTAACGAAAGAAGCGTTAATGAAGAGATCAAACCAGTTTGGGGTATTACCAGCAAGATTGCTGATAATTACAACGAACTCAAACTTAAAATGAAAGGTCATTATTCCTTGGTTTTTAGAGCTTATAACGATGGAGTGGCCTACCGTTTTGTTACGAACTTTAAGAATAATATTACGGTGACTGACGAGGAAGTGCTTTACCGTTTTGTAAAGAACGAACCGGTATTGGCACACATTGTTGAGCATTTCCAAACGTCGTTTGAGAAGTTCTTTACACGGACCGATCTTCATGGTTTGGATACGACCTTGGTGTCTATGCCTTTGGTAACGAATGGTCCGAACTACAAAGTAGCTATTACAGAGTCGGATTTGTACGATTATCCGGGAATGTACCTGACACGTCAGAGTACTATCAAGCAAAAGTTGGTGGGTGTTTTCCCAAAAGCAGCTAAAAAAACAGAGTTGTCTGGTTTCGCCTTGTTTAATGATAAAGTGATTGAGCGTCATAATTATCTTGCAAAAACTAAAGGTACACGTGCCTTTCCTTGGCGAGTAATGATTATTACAGAGGACGACAAAGGATTGGCCAATAATAACTTGGTTTATCAATTGGCACGTCCGGCTGCTATTGATACGGATTGGATTCAACCAGGTAAAGTGGTGTGGGATTGGTGGAACGACTGGAACCTGACGGGTGTGGATTTCGAAGCAGGCGTTAACAATAAAACCTATGAGTATTACATTGATTTTGCCGCGAATAACAATATTCCGTATGTAATCCTGGATGAAGGCTGGTCGTATCAGTTTGATGTGCTATTACCTGTTAATGAAATTGATGTGCCTCACTTAGTCAACTATGCCAAAGAAAGAGGTGTTAAGTTAATGTTGTGGTGTGTGTGGCACACTCTTGATCGCCAATTAGGCACAGCTCTTGATTTGTTTGAGAAATGGGGTATTGCAGGTATCAAAGTTGATTTTATTGATCGTGATGACCAATACGCCATTAACTATTACGAGCGCGTAGCTAAAGCAGCTGCTGAACGTAAATTGTTGGTGGATTTTCATGGGTGTAGTAAACCTACAGGTTTGCACCGAACATACCCTAACCTTATTAATTTTGAAGGGGTACGCGGAAATGAATGGAATAAGTTTGATCCGGAAGGTAACCCTCCTGGGCATGGTTTAGATCTTATCTTCACCCGTATGATTACCGGGCCAATGGATTATACACCTGGTGCGATGAATAATTCTATAAAAGCCGAATGGTTAACCAAAAATACCAATACAGCAAGTCAAGGTACGCGTGTTCGTGAACTGGCCATGTATGTTACTTATTTTTCGCCATTACAGATGTTGTGTGATGCTCCAACACAATATGAAAAATACCCTGATATTTTAGATTTTTTATCAGATGTGCCTGTTAGTTGGGATGAAACAGTCGTGTTGGAAGCTGAAATAGGCAAAAAGGTTGTGATGGCTCGTCGCAAGGGCAACGATTGGTACATTGGTGCTATGACCGATTGGAATGAGCGAGAAGTTTCTGTTAATTTGGATTTCTTGGCCAATGGTCAATACGATGCTACACTATTTTTAGACGGTGTAAATGCAAATAAAAATGCTGAAGATTACCAGGTGAAAAAGCAAATTGTGAGCAATGCAACTCAACTACCTGTAACAATGAAACAAGGAGGTGGAGCAGTGATTGTTTTGAAAAAGAAATAAGAAGATGAAGTTAATATCAAAATATAAAGGATTATTAATAGCTGCCGGAATCTTATTAGGTTCTGTCAGCCTGTGTCAAGCGCAAAAGACCTATAAATTAGAGAAACTCGATTTTTCTTTAGCTGAACAAACGTATTCCGTACCTCAAAAGAACAGATCAATATCAGGAACGTCGTTTAATATAGATGGACAGTCGTACAGTAATGGTTTAGGCTTACACTCCAACTGTCAGTTTTTTATTCTGCTGGATGGAAAAGCTAATTCATTTGAAGCCTTAATTGGAATCGATGATAATAAGCCGGATGTAAGAAAGGTGGAAAAAACGGTAATGGTTGATGGTACCAGTATGTGCTATGCTACTGTTAATGGTAACCGACAGTTCATCGGTATAGTTGGAGAAAGCAATCAGTTGGAGCAGGGAAGTGTGCGTGTGACTTTCTCCGGAGATGGAAAATTTCTACACGCCACCAAAGTAATTCGTGGCGGCGAACCAGCTATTCCTGTTAAAGTTGATTTAAAAGGAGTAAAGATTTTAAAAATCACTGTGGACAAGGCTGATAATGGTTACCTGGGTGACCACGTGAACTTCTGTAATCCAATTATCAAGTCAAAAACAAAACCTGTATTGACAGATAATGAGTTTGCTAAAGAAGATGTTGCCTTATCATCAGAAATAGTAAATTATTATCAAAGCTTACCAGCCTATAAGCAGGTCGTAACACCTCAAACAGATTGGTTGATTGATGATGCAAGCTATAAAGCAAGCGTGATGAAAGGCGAATCAGATAGGCAAATTGTTTTGTCGAATGGATTGACCTCGCGAGTTTTTAGCTTAAGCCCTAATATGACCACTTTGGATGTAGTGGATCATATGAATAACCGTTCACTTATCCGAGGTGTTAAACCAGAGGCAAAAGTTAAGATTAGTGACAAATGGTATGATGTGGGTGGAGCAATTGGACAAAAGATATATGCCTACAACAAAAAAGAATGGTACAATCAACTAATTAGTGATCCTAATGCATTTGCAGTTGTGAATATTTCACATCAAGCTATTGTGAAGCGTATGGATTGGAACAGTCCGCGCAGGAGTGAAAAATACGCCAACTGGCCTCCCAAAGGGATCGAGTTGAAGATGGAATATGCACATGCTGATTTTCCAAATCTAAAGTTATTTGTACACTATAATTTGTACGATAATATTCCTGTTTTTTCGAAATGGTTTACCATTGAAAATACAGGCGAGAAGGAAGTTGTTTTACAAGAATACAGAAGTGAGATTCTAGCTCTAACCGAGTATGATGCATCGGTAAATAAAGCTGATAATGAACGCAAGTCACAGGAAATAATTTTCGCTTCAGATTATGTGTTTGGAGGAAGTTACGACCATGAGGTACAAGACAAATCTATTCATCTGAAGGCAGATCCTCAGTACAAAACGGTTGTGAATTATAGTCGGGTTTCTAAATTGATGATGGAGAGTTATCCGGAGTTAGGACCCAATGAAATTATAACGAATGAGGAAGTATTCTCTTCGCACAGAACCTGGGAGTTGATTACCGATAGCTACGACAGGGAAAGACGCGCTTTAGCCCATAAACGCATGTACAGAACCATTGCACCTTGGGTGACTGAAAATCCAAGTGTGATGCACATCCGTTCGGTTGATGAAGATGTTGTAAAACAAGCCATCGATGATTGTGCCGAAGTGGGTTTTGATTCAGGCATTTTGACCTTTGGTTCTGGTGCCGACATTGAAGATATGAGCCAAAAGAATCTTTACTATATGAAAATGTTAGGTGACTATGCAAAAAGCAAAGGCGTAGAAATTGGAGGTTATTCTTTGACGGCCAGTAGTTGGAGAGGTGAAAAGGCAAGCATTATTAAGGAAGATGGCACACCCGGTGGCGGTTATTACGGCGGAAATGCACCTTGTTTGGATTCTGAATGGGCTGATAAGTACTTCAGTAATCTAAAGAAGTTTTATGAATACACCGGTTTCACTATTTTCGAAAACGATGGTTCGTATCCTGGCGACCGATGTCATTCGACCAAGCACCATCACAATGGCTATGAAAACTCGCAATGGGCCAACTGGAAACGCATTACTGACCTGTACAAGTGGAATACAGGCAACCAGAACTATAACAATGTGCCAGATTATTATTTCCTATCAGGTGCTCAGAAATGTGCGATGCATTATCGAGAGGTTAACTTCTCTTTGCCAAGGGAGATTCACTTGGTATTGGCACGTCGTGATATCTACGATGGAACCTGGGAGAAGACACCGTCTATGGGGTGGATGCATGTGCCATTAACACCTTACCAAGGTGGCGGAGGTACCGCTTCGTATCACCCGCTAAGCGAAAATATTGCAGATTACGAACAAGTGCTTTGGCAGAATTTCCTATTGGGGGTACAAGGGCACTACCGAGGATTCCGATTGTTTGATTCACCGGAAACCAAAGCATTGGTGAAGAAAGTAACCAGCTATTACGAGAAGCATTGGGATATTTTGAATAGCGACATTGTGCACTTCAGAAGACCTGATGGCAGACAGATTGATGGTATGTTGCATGTTAATCCGAAATTAGAGGAGAAAGGTTTCTTGGTATTATTTAATCCGACCAACAAAGACATTGTGGAAGAGATTAAAGTACCGGCTTACTACACTGGCTTAAATGAAGATGTAACTGTGATTGATAAGAACGATAAAAGCAGCCAGCATAAACTGACACGCGACTACAAATTGATTATGAAAGTTGCGGTTCCTGCCAATGGTATGTCGTGGTATATTTTGAAGTAGGAAAGTTAATCGGATCAAACGGTGAAATCAACAACACGGAGTTACAGAGGCACAGAGTTAAAGTGAATAAGAGTTTTCCTTTATTGTTTAATGTCCTCTGTGCCTTTGTGTCTTTGTGTTTTTTACATTTAATTGTTATAAAAACTAATATGAAACGACCATGCAAATTCAATTATTCATTTTACACACAGGAGAATGATTAAAAATGTTACTGCGAGTTTCTGAATGTGCAGAATTTTTTGGCGCATTTTCAAAAGACAAAAATTTTAAACAGATGAAAAAAGCAATATTACAAAACGCCCTAATGTTGCTCATGTGCTTCTTTTATGCTACGACGGCAATAGCCCAGCGCGAAATTATAGAATTCAATGAAGGCTGGAAGTTCCACTTGGGACATACCTATGACATAGAAAAAGACTTTGGTTATGGTGCTGGAAATGCCTTGCAGTTTGCCAAGAAAGAACCGGCACCATATGGTAGTCACGGTATACCAGCCACTCTTTTAAAGTTAGATGAGTCGGACTGGCAAAGTATAAATTTACCGCACGATTGGACGGTTGAGATGCCAAGTGATTTCAATCAGCCGCCTCTGATGGGAAATCGCTATGGTTTTAAGGAAGTAGGACGTGAGTACCCTGAAACATCCATTGGATGGTATCGCAAGAAGTTCGATGTTGCTAAAGAGGATGAAGGCAAACAGATACGCATTGAATTTGATGGCGTCTTTCGCGATTGCAAAGTGTGGGTCAATGGTTTCTACATGGGACGTCATTGGAGTGGCTACACAGGTTTCGATTTCGATATCTCTGACTACCTGATATATGGTAAAGAGAATATTATCGCCGTTCGTGTTGATGCGACTTTGCACGAAGGCTGGTTTTACGAAGGTTCGGGTATTAACAAGGAAGTTTACCTGGTTAAGAACAATCCGATACACATCGAGCATATCGGCCCACAGGTGATAACTTCAGTTGAAGATAACAAAGCAGAATTAAGGATTCGAACCAAAGTGCAGAATGAAGGTTTTGAAGCTTCAACAGTGCAGGTTATTAACGAGCTAAAAGATTTAAATGGTCAGGTTATCGGCATGCAAAAGTCCGTAAGCATTGATGTTAAGAGTCGTTGTACCCAATTGCAAGAGCAAACAATGTCCATTGATGCACCGGTATTATGGTCGCTCAATAATCCTTATCGTTACTTTTTGAATACGAAAGTAATGCACAAGGGGAAAGTGATCGATACTTACCAGACGCGCATTGGTATTCGTACGATGGAGTTCGATGTAGATAAAGGTTTCTTCCTTAATGGGCAACGTGAGCAAATTAACGGAGTGTGTATTCACCAGAATTTTGCAGGTGTTGGTTCTGCTTTGCCAGAGGCCTTGCATTACTATCGCTTAAATTTGCTTAAAGAGATGGGCGTGAATGCCATTCGTTCGCATTATCCGTTCTCTAAGAGTATGTTGAATGCCTGCGATAGTTTAGGTGTTTTGGTGATGGATGAAACACGCGCATCAGGCAGTTATGCGGAAGCTTTAAACCAATTGAAATGGATGATTACCAATCACCGCAATCACCCTTCTATCTTAATCTGGTCTGCGGCCAATGAAGAAGGAGGTACACAGCGCGATATCATTGGTCGTCGATACATGCGAAAAATGGTTGCCGAAGCGCATAAGTACGATTCAACACGTTTGGTTACTGCTGGTGTCAATGCCTGGGGAGGCAAAGTGGATTTTGGCTTTTCCGAGATCATTGATGTGATGGGCTTCAACTACAGTAAGGAATTCATCGATGAATACCATAAAAATCATCCGACACAGCCAATTATTGGAACAGAGGTAAGCAATGCCACTGTAACGCGGGGCGTTTACGTTTTCTCCGATGATCATAAAACAGTAGCGGTATCCGACGGAGCAGGAGGTTATTACATGCCCGAAGGCGAAGAAGCCAAAAAGACGGCTGAGGGACATATTCCATCCAATACATTTTCCTCTAATAAAGGGGCTTATGATGTCTTTCAGTTTTATGCTGAACGTTCGTGGTTATCAGGTAGCTTTTTCTGGACCGGATTTGATTACAATGGAGAAACATGGCCAAGTGGAGCACCCAATACCAGCTCTCAGTTTGGAGCCATGGATTTGGGTGGTTTGCCAAAGCCATTGTATTACTACTATCAATCGTGGTGGACGAACAAGCCTGTATTGCATATTGCTCAGCACTGGAACTGGAAAGGCATGGAAGGTGAAGAGGCTGATGTGTTGATTCATAGTAATTGTGATGAAGTAAAGCTTTTACTTAACGGAAAAGTATTGGGGACGAAAAAAATGACGAAGTATGGTTACTTGAATTGGAAAGTGAAATACAAGAGTGGAACCTTACGTGCCATTGGTTATCAAAAAGGCAAAAAGGTCGCCCAGTATCAGATTCAAACGACTGGCATAGCTAACAAGTTAAGCCTCGAAGTCAATAAAACACAATTAGAGGCTGATGGAAAAGACGTGGCAGTAGTGCGTGTGGAGATTAAGGACAAGAAAGGTCGTTTGGTACCATTAGCTGATCATCAATTGCATTTTGATATAAATGGAGATGCCCGTATATTAGGCTGTGGCAATGGTGACCCCTCTTCGTGTGAGATTGACTCGAAGCCTTCTCGTAAAGCCTTTAATGGTAAAGCGGTCGTGCTAATTCAGGCTGGTAAGAAAAAAGGAACTGTCAAGTTAACAGCGAAGGCAGAAGGATTAGAAACAAGTGAAGTTGTTTTTACGATCGAGTAGGTTTAATACAGATGGAATATTCATAAAAATGATGTTCTACACGGCAATAATCCATACAAGTATAATTAAGAAGCCTGGGGAGTATTCCCCGGGCTATTCCCAAATTATGTATTTAAATCCCTAAAATGAAACAGTATTTAGTCACAGTATTGATAGTATTAATAGCAATTACAGCCAATTTAAATGCTCAAGATAAACCTTTGTCCATCAATCATGGACCTTACATTCAAAATGTATCCGGTAGTGGGGTAACCATTGTTTTTTCCACAGATGGATATGTGTTGCCAGGAGTGTTACTGAGTGAATCGAACAAAGAACCCCGTTTGATTCGTAATAGCCACGATGGTTTAGTGAATGTAGGCAATGGTGTGCACAAGGTAAGGATTGAAGGCTTGATGGAAGGTCAACAGTACAGTTACAAGGTAATGGCTGTCGAGATAAAAGACCATCAGGCCTATAGTGTTACTTATGGCGATACCCTGTACTCCGGGAAGCATAGTTTTTCTACTTTTTCAGCAGAAAAGGAGTTGGTGAAGTTTACCATGTTTAACGATGTGCACGATAATGCCGCTAAGATTGGTAGCTATCTTGAGCAAACTAAAATTGATGAGCAGGACTTCTTTCTTCTGAATGGTGATATTATTGGTCATGTGGATGATGAATATCAGATTTACCATAACTTTATTGATACTTGTGCCAATCGTTTTGCCAGTCGCATCCCAATGATGTATGTTCGCGGTAATCATGAAACACGTGGCAATTATGCCCGTCAGTTGAAAAACTACTTCGATTTTGATAATGATAAATACTATTACGCGTTTACGCAGGGTAATACCCGATTTATAGTGTTGGACACCGGTGAAGATAAACCAGATAACCATGGCGAGTATTTTGGTTTGGTTGATTTTGACACTTACCGAGCCGAGCAATTGGAATGGTTGAAGCAAGAGATGGCCAGTCCTGAATTTCAAAACGCAGAAGTAAAGATTGTATTTGCGCACATACCGGTGTTGAAAGTGGATAAAAGCTGGCACGGAATGGCGCAGCTAGCCAAGCATTATGGTCCTGTGTTAAAAAAGGCGGATATTGATCTGATGTTGTGTGGTCATACCCATCAGAATGCATGGGTGGATGCTAAAAAAACAGGATTTGGTTATCCTATGATGATTTGTTCCAATGAAGATTTTTTAGCAGCCATTGTTGAGAAAGGACAAATTAAAATGTGGATTAAGAATCAAAAAGGTGAAGAAGTAGATTATAAAGTGGTTAAATTAAAATAAACAAGTTGAAATGAAGAACTTCAGATTAATTTGTAGTTTGGTTTTAGTCATTGCATTGTTCGGATGTACGTGTAATCAAACCAATGAGCGCGTTGTGATGTTAGCCTTGGATGGTATCTGTATTGAAGGATATAAAAAAGCACAAACACCGCATCTGGATGCATTAATGGCGGAAGGAGTATTATCATTGGATACACGCGATGTAATGCCATCTGTAACATTGCCTAACTGGACAAGTATTTTGACAGGAAGTGGTCCTGAGCAGCATGGAACCGTTGATAATGGCTGGCAAATTGACAAGTATATTTTACCGCCAGTTGACAAAGATGAAAAGGGGTATTATCCATCTATCTTTAAAGTTCTGAAAGACCAGGTGCCTGATGTGAAAACAGCCTTTTATTATAACTGGAAGAACCTGATTTATCCATACAACAAAGCTTATTTTGATGAATATAATTATCAGGATGACGATTTATACATCGAGAATTTTGAGAAGGCTTATGATTTCATTGTAAAGAATCAGGATAAACCAACAGCCGTTTTTATGTATTCGGTGCACACCGATCATGCTGGTCATGGCCACGGATGGATGTCTCAAGAATACATTCAATCGATTGAAGAGGCAGATGTTCAAATTGGCAAGTTTATCGAAAAGATGAAAAAAGCTGGTTTGTATGAAGATACGCACTTTATGTTCTTATCCGATCATGGAGGAGGACCTAAAGGACATGGCGGAGTTACCACTGAAGAGATGTTAGTGCCCTGGGGCATTACCGGTCCGGGTATTGTTAAAGGACAGATGTTAAGCGAACCTAATAACACGGTGAATACGGCAACAACAATTGCTCGTATCTTTAGATGTGAAGTACCACAGGCCTGGACAGGTGAAGTACCGGAAAGTATTTTTCAAAAATGATGAGAAAGACTAATTCTCTTTTCCATCTAAATTAACGGTACACTTATTCATGAAGCCAACGAAAACCTTCTAATTTTAGGATAGTTTTTAAGAATATAAGGATGTAATGTTTGACTAAGTGACTAAACATTACATCCTAAGTTTTTTAGTTGATAATCGTAGAAGGCCACGAACGGATTCTCTAGGGATCATTAAAATTAAATCGAACTCAGGCTAATAACCGTAATCAGGATTCAAAAATAGGTTATTAATTTTTACTTCGTAAGTAATTATCAATCCCTTCTGCAGCGCGTCGTCCGTCGCCCATGGCAAGTATCACGGTTGCACCACCGCGCACAATGTCGCCTCCTGCAAATACTTCTGGCAATGATGCCTGCATTGAAGTCTCATCAACTACAATTGTACCCCATTGGGTTACATTCATTTCCTTCAAAACAGATGGAACCAATGGGTTTGGCGAGACACCAACTGCCACCACGACCACTGATGCATCTAATATAAACTCATCACCTTCGATTGCTATCGGCCGTCGTCTGCCCGATACATCTGGCTCTCCAAGTTGCATGCGTTGCACACGAATTTGACTCACATTGCCTTTTTCATCTGCCAGATATTCCAGTGGATTAGATAAAGTCATAAATTCAATACCTTCTTCTTCGGCGTGATGTACCTCTTCCAAACGAGCAGGCATTTCTTCTTTTGACCTGCGATACATTACGATGGCTCGCTCTGCACCTAATCGTTTAGCAGTTCGTACAGAGTCCATGGCCGTATTTCCACCACCAATTACCACCACATTTTTACCGTGCAGTACTGGTGTATCCGTATCTTCTTTATCTGCTTCCATCAGGTTAATACGCGTAAGGTATTCATTGGAAGACAGCACGCCATTTAGGTTTTCGCCAGGTATATCCATCAAGCGTGGGAGCCCGGCACCGCTAGCGACATAAAAGGCTTTAAAACCGAGTTCTTTCAGATCTTCAAACGACTGGGTTTTTCCAACAATAAAATTGGTAACGAATTTAACTCCCAGTTGTTTCATCTCATTTATTTCAGCATCAACTATTGCGTTTGGCAATCGAAACTCTGGTATTCCGTATTTTAATACTCCGCCGATCTCATGTAGTGCTTCGTAAACAGTAACATCATAACCCTTAACTACTAAATCTCCAGCGCATGCTAATCCAGAAGGACCTGATCCTATGACAGCTACTTTAATGCCATTGGTGGGAGCTTGTTCTTGTAAAGATACACATCCTTTCTCACGTGCATAGTCTGCAGCAAATCGTTCAAGCTTACCAATAGCCACAGCAGGTTTATTGAGCTTCTGCTCGTAAAAACATTGCGCTTCACATTGCTTTTCTTGAGGGCAGACCCGTCCGCAAATAGCTGGTAATAGGTTATTGTTTTTGATAACGCAGGCCGCTTCTGTGATCTGGTTATTCTCTATTTTTTTGATAAATCCTGGTATATTCACATTAACCGGACATCCCTGGATACAAGTTGGGTTGGCACAATCCAGGCAACGTTGGGCTTCCTGAACTGCTTGTTCCTTACTTATGTTTGAACTGACCTCTAGGCGTTGATATTTAATACGTTCGTCCTTATCTGCCTCCTGCACTTCAACCCTGAGTATATTAGTCCTATCTTTGGCATTAATGCGCTTACGCAATGCTGCACGCCAACTTTGCTGTCGATTATGTACAATATCATTCATACTGAAATTGCTATTTATTTACCTGCCTTTTTTGGCAGCACATTTATACTGCTCATTACCTTTCATCTCTTCACCTTTGTATGCTCCCAGTCGCTTCAGTACCTCATTAAAATCGACTTGGTGGGCATCGAATTCTGGGCCATCGATACATGTAAAACGTGTACGTCCACCTACAGTAACCCTACAGGCTCCGCACATTCCCGTACCGTCAACCATAATGCAATTTAAACTAGCAATGGTTGGCACCTCGTATTCTTTGGTGAGCGAGGAGGCGAATTTCATCATAATAGCGGGACCAATAACGATTGCCTGATCAATTTTTTCCCGATTAAGCACCTCTTGCATCCCTTGGGTAACCAATCCTTTATGACCGTATGATCCATCATCAGTCATTATTATAAGCTCATCGGCCCACGCTGCCGTTTCCTTCTCCAATATTAACAGGTCTTTATTGCGCGATGCCAATACAACAATCACCCTGTTGCCTGCCTCTTTATGTGCTTTGATTATAGGTAGCAAAGGTGCTGCACCCAGTCCGCCACCACAAGCCAGTATTGTTCCAACTTTCTCAACCTCTGAGGCTTCTCCAAGTGGACCTACAAGATCTGTTATTTCGTCTCGTACTTTAAGATCACATAGCTTGCTTGATGATACGCCCATCCTCTGAACGACTAGGCTAATGGTTCCAAAGTTTGGATTTGTATCTTTAATCGTCAGGGGTATACGCTCTCCTTTTTCACCAATTCTAACAATAACAAAGTGTCCTGCTCTTGCCGCCTTTGCGATTAGTGGTGATTCTATTTCGAGTTCTACGATGTTCTGAGAGAGGTATTCTTTTCTTACTATTTTTCCCATTTCAAATGGTTTGCTGTACGTACATAAAAAGTGAGGCTGTCAATTGACAGCCTCTAGTTTAATTAACACATAGGATATATGAATAAATATTCCTTAGATGTTTACTTTACCACCTTCGTAACAAGCTTGATAGATAGCCTTAATTTCTTCAAATTTAGGCTTACGGGGATTGAACAATGTACATGGATCTTTCATTGCATTTTCTGTCAATGTATCCAATTTTGCATCCCATTCTTCCTGGCTAATACCATATTCCTTGATTGAACCAACAACTCCTACTTTCGAACGTAAAGTTTCGATTTCTTGGGCAAATTCCTCAGCAGTTGATTTTCCAAACAATGCAGCTAGATCATTATACTTGTCAGTAACTTTAGAGTTGAAACGAGCTACATTAGGCATCAAGATTGCGTTGCCACATCCATGAGGAATACCGAAAGTACCACCAATTTGGTGAGACATAGAGTGTACAATTCCCAACCAGACGTTAGTAAATGCCATACCTGCCATACATGAAGCATCGTGCATTGCCTGACGAGCTTCTTTGTTGTTTGGCTCAGCGTAAGCTGTTGGCAAGTTATCAAATACTAATTCGATAGCCCCTTTTGCTAATGAATCGTTGTAACGGTCTGCAATGTTTGAAACGTAAGCCTCAACACCGTGACTCAATGCGTCTAAACCAGTGTTAGCGGTTACGTGTGCTGGCATACTTACACAAAGTTCACCGTCAACGATTGCTACATCAGGTGTTAGCTCGTGAGAAACGATTGGATATTTGGTCCCCTTTTCTTTGTCAGTGATTACAGAAAGACCTGTAATTTCAGTACCAGTACCACTTGTTGACGGAATTGCTACAAAGTAAGCTTTGTTACGCATTTTCTTTACTGCGAATGGAGCTGCTAACTCTTCTAGAGTTGACTCTGGATACTCATAGTATACCCACATTGCTTTTGCTGCATCAATCGCTGAACATCCACCTAAACCAACAATTACGTCTGGTTGCTCTTGAGTAAAGAACTCAGCACCTCTTTTTACTGTATCGATTGATGGATCAGCTTCAACTCCTGAAAATACTACAGAAGTAATCCCAGCTTCTTTCAAAAAGTTTTCAGTTTTCTTTAAAGAACCGTTTGCTTTAACTGAGTTACCTCCAATTACGATAACAGCTTTTTTTCCTTTTAATTCTTTTAAGTTTTCAATACTTCCTAATCCGTGGAAGATCTCTTTTGGTACGATAAACTTCGCCATACTTTTATTGATTACTTTTGTTTTTGTTATTGATGTAATCAAACCATCTTAAAATCCCATGATTGATTACGCTGACAAAAGTATGGCAAGTAACAGGTTGCTTACTTACTGAAATGGCTCAATTGCTTATGAAAACAGCTCAATATTATTTTGGTAGAATTGAGGCGGCATAGTGGATGGTCGCATACGTCTGAATAGTAGTAAAATAGAGATGGGTTGGTGGTTTTTAAATATCTGTTGGACTGATTCCAAACTTATTCTTAAAGGCTATACTAAAATTTGAAAGGTTACTGTAGCCAAAGTCAAGATAGATATCAGAGGCCCTAAGTTTTCCCTCTGATAAGATTTCTTTTGCTTTAAGCAAGCGCTTTTGCTGCAACCATTTTCCTGGAGCTCCTCCAAACTCTTTGGTAAAGTTTCTTTTAAAAGAAGAAAGACTCATATTACACAAAAAGGCAATTTCTTCCAATTTCAAATTCGAATGTACATGACTTTCTACAGTTCTTCTAAACGGTGATTCTTCTCTGGAGATCAATGAATGCAAATAAAATTCAAACTTGTCACCATATTTGGTAAGCAAGTAGATCATTATTTCCTCGAATTTCACATCTAAAAGATTGCTCAAAAAACCTTCTGGCAATTTACTCATAGTAGACAAGGAATCCAGAAATGAGGACAAATACTTGTCATTTTCGACAATAAAAAAAGGCACCTCTTCATTGGCTGTATATGTAACTTTTGAATGCGTTTTAAGGAACATTCTTAACCTCTCCTCTGAAAAGAAAAAGAGCTTACAGTAGTAGATATCATCATTGTCAAGTAATTCTGTCCAAAGCCAGTTACCTTGTCGAATGAGTAAAGATTGTTCTTTGTTGACAATGACAGAAGCATCGGCAAAATGCACCTGCTTTTTACCAATCTGCAAAAAACTAAACATGTTCATGCTTAGTTGCACCTTACTTTTAACCACATCTTCGGTCATTCGAAAATCATAAACGAACAAATCCGATTTAGGACTGTGATCTTGCTGATATATTTCAGGTATATTTTCTATAGACATACTACAAACCTAATTACAAAAAATAATTGATAAATTCTAATATTGATATAGGACTATCACAAATACTAAACATTCGCATATTGATTACTCATTGCGTATTTCTTTACGATACTGTTGAGGAGATTTGCCCATAAATTTCTTAAAAGCCCTGAAAAATGTAGACTCAGAATAGAAGCCACATTGATAGGCCAAGGCACTGTTTTTGATATTATCCTGTTTGCTTTCGTTGAGGATTCTGACAAATTCTTTTACCCTGAATTCGTTGATAAAATCATTAAAATTCGTACGATAATAATCGTTGAGGATTTTTGACACCTGGTAGTGCGGAATATCTACCAATGAAGCTAATGATTTTAAGTTAAACTTAGGGTCGAGGTACAACTTTTGTTTGGTAATCACTTCTTTAATTTGCATTGCATTGCTTTCCAAAAGTTCAGGTTCTATCCAGTCCGAGGTATTTTCTTTTGGTGCCAGTTTCTTTTTTAAAGAAGTGAGATAGTTTTTATTGACTATGGAATAGCGAGAGAGGAAAAAGTAAATGCTCAATAATAGAAGAACCAGAATACTACCTTTGAAGTAGTAGGTTTCAAAAAGTGAACGTTTAACTTCCATGGTTAGTCGTTCCCTTAAAATAGTATCCTGACCAATTGATCCCCATTCTATATTAACATGATAGATACCCGGATCCAGATTAAACAGTGTTACATCTGTACTTTTCGAAAACGTTGTTTCGTATATTTTACCAGAACCTTCAATACTTATTTTACCTGTGCGTATGTTCTCTGGTGTTTCATTATTTAATGCAAAATCGATTTTCAGGTTTCTTACTTGGGTAGGTAAGCCCAGGTAGTTGGTCGATATTTGGTTGTTATTGACGAGTCGGTGTTGGATGTTGTCAGTATCATCAAGGTTTGTCACTATAACAGAAAGACCTGTTCTGAAGTCGGTTATTTCTCTAATGGCTGAATAGCTGGTGTAACCAATTTCATTGGAAAACCCTTTGATTCTAAGATACACCATGGTGCCACCCGGAACATTTTCAAATGTGAATTCATTGAAGGGACATCGTTTAGAGCTTATTATTTGATTAAAGGCTCGATCTTTCGCTATTTCAACAATATAATGGTCGTAATTATGTATGCTTTCCGAACTTTCCCAGGCCACTTTAAAAGAACATGGCGATAATAGTTCAAGGTTAGTGACAACCGGTATAATCATCGCTCCGGATTGAACCAGTGTTTCTTCGTTGGCAGGGATATTGAGGTGACCGTCGTTTTTGTATTTTGATAAATCAGGTACAACAGTACTGCCTTTGTCTAGCTGATCAAAATTATAAAAAGCGATAAGATCATCAGTTGGGTTAACAATGCTTTTATATCTGTAGTTTTTAATATCCGAATGAGAAAGTGCCGTTTTCCAAATTCGCACTTCGTCAATAAGTCCATCAAAAAGAGACAGTTCGTTAATATCTTTAAAAACACCTATCTGCAGGTTCTGTGGTTTAAAATCCCAATTAATAAGTCCGGTAGTTTGTTTAGAGTCAATTAATTCACCATTTAAATAAAAACGAATGTATTCGCCATCATAAGTCCCCGCTACATGTGACCACTGATTCATTTCTAAGGGGGCACCAGGGTTGTAATTCCATTCATTGCCTCTCATGGTTTCTGTTTTGAGCATGAAGCGCAGCTTATTATTATAGTATGCCAATGCAAAACCCGATTCATCGGAGCCATTGTCAGAAATCCAGCTCAAAGGGGCAACCCAATTGGTTAATGTATTCGGTTTTAACCAGCACTCAACAGTAATTTGTTGGTAAGGTAAGGGTATTGAATTAGCTTTTATATTAACGTAATGGGGACGAGCATTAAAACTATGGTTCTGAGCTGAAAGTTTAATGCAAAAGAAAATCATCATGAGTACAATACCGAATTGCTTGCATCGAGAGGTGACTAAAATAAGCTTTGAAGTCCTGTTTGCTGTTTCCTTTGAATGACTCATTATTGCAGTATTTATGGTTGTAAAAGTAGTTAATTCAAAAAAAATAATCAGTCAAAAAGTGTGAAAATGTAATAATTGTAATTTGAATTAAGTTCTTTAAGTGGTAGATATATAAAGTAATAAGGGAGTCAAAAAAAATGATGTGTATTATTGAATCTAAGAAGAGCTTCAGTTCTTAAATGAATGCCAATTAATAGAGCTTGGGATTAAATTTGTTAAAAACACTAAAGTCAAAGCTAATTAAGGATTGACTGAAGACCGACAAATTAAATGTGAACAACCCAACAGAGATGAAGAGAAGAGATTTTATTATGACTTGTTTGTTATTGATGTTTCAAATGACATTAATGGCACAAGTAGATATTGATGGTTTTATAAAAAACAAAGGAACCACTGAGCCCTTGGAAAATGCAAATGTTGTATTAATGCCTGGAGGACAGGGGACTGTGAGTGATTTTAAAGGCTATTTCAAATTAAAAAACGTTGAGTCGGGAGAGTATCAATTAAAAGTTTCCGTTGTAGGTTACGAAACATTGATTCAAACCATTACAGTGAAAGAAGGTGCGGAGAAGCGTTTGCAAATCGAATTAATACAAGATAATAAGCGCCTAGTGGAGGTTGATATTTTTGAAAACTTATACAAAAATCAACTTGTACAATTGCCTCTTAGTGAACCTTTATCGTTGAAAGCTACAACAAGTCATGTTTCAAAGGATGATATTCAAAAGCAGGGAGCAGTAACTGTCATTGATGCCCTAAAATATGTGCCTGGTGGTTGGACGGAAACCCGAGGAAGAAAAGTAAAGCAATTTTTCTCGGTTAGGGGTCAAAAATATCCTTACCCTAGTTATTCGATAAATGGAATCTGGCAAAAAGAGTTCCATGAAACGCCCTACTTTTTAAGTAGTGCCAATATCGAAGAAATAAAAATAATACGCTCAAGTGCTGCTTTGGTAAAAAGTTTGTCTCCATTGGTGGGTGTCATTGATATTACTGCTCGCAAGCCTGAGGTAGAAACATTTGATGTAAGTATGAAATATGGCTCTTTAAATTCTTACCATAGTGAATTAGGCTATAGTAATGTACATAACAATGTTTCGTACACAGCCCGAGTTGGAAGTTTTGGTACCGATGGGCCTGACGGAAGAAATGGAGCAGAGCGCTTATGGAATGCAAGTGGAAACTTCAACTGGACAATTAATTCACATTGGGATTGGTCTTTTAACCTCATGTACCTCACTGGCAAGCGAGAATTGGTGCAGCCTATTGCACCCGCCGATGAAAAGTTTAGCAAACGACAAGAGGAATATGACCCAATTAAAACCCTATGGTTAAGTTCAAAATTGAGGTATAAAAAAAGTGATAGATTAACGAGTGAATTGGATATTAGTTATACCGGTCGTCAAGCTCATTATATAAATAATAACCTTGCATCTGGTGCGCTATCTGAGATGAATGAAGATGATTTTGAATTAACACTGAATCAAATCAACGCTATTAAATTAGGAACGAGCAATACGTTTCGTGTTGGAGCTTTGTATAATTATTGGGAAGCACCTGAAGGTAAGCGCTTTTATGTAGGCAATGCTGCGCGCGTGCATACTGTTTCTGGTGTGATAACCGATGAGCATGTGTTTGGTAAATTTATAATTGACGGAGGTTTTCGACTCACTGGTGAATATTTCGATGAGTGGGGTGGATTTAGTATTGAGGGAAGTGGCGGAAAGTTCTCTAAAGTAAATGCTATCAAAGATGAATGGCAATCGCCTGTTTGGAATGCAACCATCGGATTTTCTTACTTAGTTAATTCAAAAAGCAGCTGGCACTATTCAATGGCTTCAGGTATTGTTACACCTCGTAAAGGAGCATTGAATAATGAAGGTGTGAAGCCAGAAAATGAAACACGCGTAAATATCGATTTGGGATATGTTCGAACTATTGGGCAACAAGGGCAAGTTTCAATAACAGGATTCTTGGTTAATCGTACCGATGCCATTTCTTATAATGGACAAACTATTGAAAAGGAGAATGGTGACATTATGGAGTTATACTATAATAGTGACAAGCGTAACTACGGTGTAGAAGCTGAATTTAAATCTCCATTGCTGTGGAATGCTGTCAGTATGTTTACCAATGTGACGTGGATGAAAGGTGAAGAAAAGCAGGATAATGATTGGGTGAAAGATGATGAGATGCCCAACTGGATTGTGAATGCTGGGGTGAATTATCAAAAAAGAAGGTGGGATGCCAATGCCTATTTACACCATGTGGGAGATTACAAAAACAATCGATTTGTAAGTAAATCGTATTTGAAGACGAATGGTAAAGCATCTCTTGGCGATTTTGTAACGCTGGATTTAAATGTTGGTTATGAGGTGTTACCAAAATACCAGATGCGTTTATTTGGTGAAGTAAAAAATGTATTTGACAAAAAGTATCAAACTGTAGTAGGTTATCCTGATTACGGAACCATTTTTTCAATGGGTATAAATATGAAGTTCTAACAATTAACGATAAAGGGAATGCAATTTTTAAAAGAAATACAGTATCGTAAATTCAACTTCCTGTTAACGGTGTTAGGTGTTTCGGTTGCTGTGGCATTAGTGGTGGTTTTTATTACGATGACTAAAGCATCACAGAATGAAACACGACGCCTGACAAGGGATATGGGATTCAACTTAAAGATTATTCCGGCAAAAACGGATATGAATAAGTTTTGGGTTGACGGCTATTCGAATTTAACCATGGATGCCGACCATGTAGATAAGTTGGTGGATGAAAAAGCAATTTACTATGCACACTTAACGGCTACTTTACATAAACAAATTGTCTGGAATGAGCTGGATGTAATACTAACAGGGGTATCGGCAGATGAAAAGGAGCCAAAAGGCTCAAAGAAGTCAAAAATGATATTTGCCATTGCGCCACAACAGGTATATGTTGGTTATGAAGTGGCTTCTGCTTTAGGGATTAACGCAGGAGATGATATAGATGTGTTGGGGCAGATTTTTAAGGTTGAAAAAGTGTTGGCAGAAGTAGGAAGTCAGGATGATATTAGATTGTATTTTGATTTACCTACGCTCCAGAAATTATTGAAAATGGAAGGACGCATTAATGAAATCATGGCACTTAACTGCATGTGTTCAACCAAAGGCGATGACCCACTGGAAGCCTTGCGAACCCAGCTTAATAAAGTTTTACCAGGTACAAAGGTTATTATGAATCGTACCATTGCCGTGGCACGCGAGCGTCAACGAAAAATGGTAGATGCTTATTTTGCCTGGATATTACCGATTGTTATTATCATTTGTGCCTTATGGGTAGGGGCAATGACTTTGATTAATACCAACCATCGTTATCATGAAATTGGTACGATGCGAGCCATTGGTTTAACAAGTAGTCGTATCATGCTGCTATTCTTCCAACGTAGCATATTAGCCGGATTGGTGGGAGCCATCATTGGTTTTGGACTGGGAACATTCCTGGCCTTGCAATATGGTCCGGATATATTTAAAGTAACCGCTAAGGCCATTAAACCGCTTTATAACTTATTGTGGTGGAGTTTGTTGGTTGCACCTGTGTTTTCGATGTTAGCAGCACTATTGCCAATTGTGCATGCTACCGGTTTACAACCGGCTAACGTATTAAAAGAAGAGTAATGATTGTAGTCCATCAATTAGAAAAAACATTTCGCTCAGGCAAAGGACAGGTAACTGCCGTTGATAATGTGAGCCTGAATATAACAAATGGCAGCTTTACTTTGGTCAAAGGGCCTAGCGGTTGTGGAAAATCTACACTGCTGTTTACCATTGGGGGCATGCTAAAACCTTCATCAGGCAGTGTGCTGTTAGGAGATAAGGATTTATACAAAATGAATGAACGCCAACGGGTGGCTTATCGCTCCAATAAAGTGGGTTATGTGTTTCAATCTAACTACCTGATTCCTTATCTGACACTGGCTGAAAATATTCTGATGGTCAATAAGGTTAAAGGTGTAAAGGTGACCATGCAAGACGTTGAAGCTTTACTTGAGGATTTAAATCTCAGCCATCGCTTACACCATAAACCATCGGAGTTATCAGTAGGTGAAAAGCAACGGGCAGGGTTGGCGCGTGCCTTGATAATTCAGCCCGATATGATTTTGGCTGACGAACCTACCGGTAATCTTGACCCTGATAATGCCAATCAGGTTTTAGAATATCTGGATGCCTTCAGAAAGCAAGGCGGAACGGTGGTCATGGTAACGCACGGCACGAGTGCCGACCATTTGGCCGATAGAATTATTATAATGAAAGACGGGAATATTAATCAAATAAAATAGGGGATGCGCAAACTAACAAAAATCAAGCATTATTTTACCCTGGTGGTGTGTATGGCATTGCTTTGGGCCTGTCAACATCCGGAGGCAACAAAGGATGATTGGCCACAATTTAAAAAAGATAACTTCAGAAGCGGAGTCGCTGACATTGACCTGGATTTGCAGACGCTGGATAAGTCCTGGACATATCAGGCGGAGCATCAACCGGAACCAGCTTGGTACGGGCCTGCTAAGGAGGATGCCTATGCGCGTAGTGGACCACTACCATCGATGCGCGATTATGACCATGCCTACTATCCAATTATCATTGGTGAAAACCTTTATTACGGCTCATCAGCAGATGATGCTATACATTGCCTTGATGCAAAAACAGGTGTTGAGAAATGGCAGTTTACCACCGGAGGGCCTGTTCGTATTGCGCCAACCTATTACCAAGGAAAATTGTATTTTGGTTCGGATGATGGCTATGTGTATTGTATTGATGCCCAAAGTGCACGCTTAAAGTGGAAGTTTTCGGCTGGAGATGCAAAGGCTCAAAAAGTATTGAACAATGGTCGCTTGATTTCATTTTGGCCTGTGCGCACAGGGGTGATTATTGAAGATGGCATTGCGTATTTTGGCGCTTCTTTATTGCCTTGGAAACAAAGTTATATCTGTGCCCTTGATGCCGATAATGGTTCATCTAATGAAAAAGGCTGCTATGTGAAAGAGGTCTTTGATATGACCTTCGAAGGAGCTATGGCTTCTACAGGTGAATTATTAATTCAACCACAGGGACGCATTGCACCTTCGTTCATCAAAAAATCGAATGGTGAGAAAAAAGGTCAGTTGCCAGGAACAGGAGGTTGTTTTGTGTTAGTAACACCCGAAAAGCACATTGTTCACCCGAAGAGTTCACGTGCTGCATCTATTAGTGAGTATGTGGATAAAGAAACACCGGATTATTTAAGTTTTAAAGGTGGAAAAGAGATGGTGATTAAAGGAGATACCAGCTTCATTATTAGTGACCATGCTGTATCGGCTTTTAATCGTAAGACAAAAAAAACAATCTGGGTTCGTCGCAGTTACGAAGCCCATCGCATTCTTCAGAGTGGTAATGCGCTTTACATTGGTTCGGTTGATACCGTTTTTGCACTAAGTATGGTCAATGGATTACCATTATGGAAGCAAAAAGTAAATGGTGTGGTGCAGGCTATGGCAATGGCTCAAAATGCACTTTACATCTCAACCAATGAAGGAAGCATTACTTGTTTTAAAGCAGGAGGTGCGAATAACTCCCTTTTCAATCAGAATAAAGACAAGATAGCTGTTATTGAAACTATCGAAGATGAGAAATCAACCGATGTATTGGAGCAAAATCAGCACTTATTGTTGGGGCCTGAAATAAAATCGATTTCACCGGATTCAGTATTATTGAGTTTTCAAACCAGTCAGGCAAGTAAGTATTTCTTAAATTGGGTGATGGCAGAAGGCGATACATTGAATTATACCTTCGATAAAGGCAAGAAGCATCAAGTGAAGTTAGTGGTACGTAAAGGTTACAAGTATGCTTATGAGTTAATTGATGAGAATGGTAAAAGTGGTACTTATGAATACGATAACTTCTTAAACTTTAAACGGGCTGCCGTTGATTTTTCGAAATGTAACAGTGATGATACAACGGTGTCCGAGGTTTTAAGCTGGCTAAAAAGTACCGAAGTCAACGATAACGGCTTGGCTCTTGTTCTCTCTGATGATGAAAGTGATGTTCCATTGAGCGTAGCTAAGCACTCGCAATTGGATGTGATAGTACTCAGTGATGATGCAAGTGATGTGAAAGATATCAGAAAAGAATGGCAGACAAAAGCAGTTTACAGCCGTAAGTTGAATGCGCAGGAAGTTGAGAACCTCGAAAAAGTACCTGTTTCTTCGCATTTAGCTAACCTGGTTTGGGTTGAAGATGCATCCTTAACAGTTGCCGATGAGGTGATTCGATTGGTAGCTCCGCGAGGAATGGCTTTTGTAGCCAAGGCTGATAAGCAATGGTTAAAAGCTGCCAATGACCTGTGGCAGGTGGATTTGGAGGAAAAACCCAATGGCTTGCTTTTGATTAAGCACCCGTTTGAAACAGAAGGGGAGTGGACCCATCAGTACGGAAGAGCTGATAACTCAGCTTTTGGTGGAGAAAGTTTATGGGGTTCTACACGTGCCGAAGATTTTGAAATACAATGGATGGGACGTCCGGGACCCCGTTTTCAAACGGACCGTAATGGTCGTAAACCATCGCCATTGGCGGTGAATGGACGTATGTTTGTACAGGGTAATCAGCGTATTGCTGCAGTTAATGTATACAATGGAGCTATCCTCTGGAGTAAAGATATGCCTGGCTTACGACGTATGAACATGCATCGCGATTGTTCCAACTGGGCGGCTGATGCTACAAGTGTATATCTGGCTAAGGCTGATAAGTTGATTCGTCTGGATGCGAAAACTGGTCAGATGAAAGCCTATTACGAGGTGGATACCAAGGATTCCGATTGGGGGTATGTGGGGCTTGGCAACGATTTGATGATTGGGAGTAAAGTGCCACATGGTGCTGCCTATACCGATTTTCATGGTGGCGGTGGCGATGGCTGGTACGACTCAAAAACAGGAGAGAATACACATAAAGTTCTAAGTTACGAGTTGTTTGCTTTGTCGAAGGCTAGTGGTCAAAAACGTTGGGCCTACCAACCCCAAGGGCATGTTATTAATTCAACCATTACCATTGAGGGCACAACAGTTTCATTTATTGAAACCGTGACCCGAAAATTAACGTCTTCAAAAAGGGGCGATGACGGCATATTTAAAAATATTTCACTGGTTCGGTTGGATATGTCAACGGGTAAGGTGTTATGGCGTCACAAAGTGATTCATCAGTCAGGTATCTCTATGTATTCAATGGCTGCCGGTAGCAATAAAATTGTGGTGGTATCATCTCATGATTGGAAATACATGATTTATACATACGATGGAACGACTGGTAAATTATTGTGGGAAAAAGAGCAGCCTTGGTTTCATGGTGACCATGGTGCTCACTTCTCACGTCCAGCCATTGCCGGCAACCGTTTGGTGGTAAAACCAATGCAATATCAGTTGGATTCAGGTGAAGCCATTGAGTTTAATGTGCCAAAATCGGGACATGGATGTGCATCGTATGCTTTAACCGAGCAAGCTATTTTTTATCGGGGAGGGAGTGTGACCCAGTTTAATTTTGATACCCGCGAATTTTCAAGATGGGACCGTTTACGTCCGGATTGTTGGATTAGTACCATTCCGGCACAAGGTATGGTTCTATCGCCCGAAGGTGGCGGTGGTTGTAGTTGTGGTAACTGGTTAGAGACCTCAATGGTATTGGCACCCAAGTCATATGCACCTTTGACAATCAATACGATTCAGGATAAGCCAGATTACAAGGAAGAGACCTATGGTAAGTATACACAAAAGTATCAGCCAAATGAATTTGGTGATTCGTTAACTATTAAACTGTTAGTAAAACCAGGTGTGAAAGCAGATGTATACTATACATTGGATGGTTCACAACCCGATAGAAACAGTGAAAAATACAAAGCGCCGTTTGTTATCACACAGTCCTCTCATTTGCGCGTGGTCATGTATGCAGGGGAGAAGCACTATGAACGAACACGTGAGTTTACACGCCTTCGTCCTGTTCCTCAAATTGAACGTCAGCGTACCATTACCAAAGGTACAATGGAAGTGAAGTTCATTAAAGCAGGTAGTACTGGTACTGTTTATTACACGATTGATGGCACAGAACCAAACAGTCATTCGCTTAATGGGACCAGTAATTTAATCATCAACGGTAAAACAACGGTAAAAGCACGCACTATCTGGGTAGAAGATGGAGTTGAATACAGTAGTGATGTGGTCACAAAAGAGGTTGAAGTACCTGAATTTATTGATGCTGTTAAGGTGGATACAAAACCCGGTGCATCTTACGATTACTACGAAGGTTCATGGAAGAAAATTCCGGATTTGAAGACAATTAAAGCTAAAAAATCGGGAGTAGTTCCTGTATTTACATCAGAAGTACGAAAACGCAATGATGATTATGGCATTCGTTATAAAGGGTATTTTGATATTCCTAAAAACGGTGTTTATACCCTCTATACCAGCACCGATGATGGCAATTATTTGTTCTTGCATGATAAAATGGTAATCGATAACGGAGGGAATCATGGTGAGCGTGAACGTTCAGTTGATATAGCTCTTAAAAAAGGGAAGCATCCATTTACCCTATTGTATTATCAAGGTGGTGGCGGACAAGTGTTGAAAGTGAGTATTAAAGGTCCGGGTATGGAGAAACAACTTGTTCCGGAAACTATGCTTTGTCATTAAAAGCTGTTGCTTTTTATTTAGTACCGATATTATAAGGCATGAAAAGATTTTTGTTAGTTGCAATAATAAGCTGGCAAGCCATCACTTCGGTGATGGCCTGTCGGTTTACCGTGAGAGAAATAGGTTTTTCAACCTTAGCTCAGGATGTTTATACACTGGTGGTGTTAGATAAAGAAGTAGAGGATGCTGCGTACTGGCGTAAGCTATGTAAAGATGCCAATATTCGTCTGGAAGTGTTGCATCCGGAAAAAGACAAGGGGCACCCTTTGGCTCAACAAGTATTAGAGCAGACGACTGATTTACCTGTCTGGGCATTGATTGCACCCAATGGTAGATTGTTGATGTTACAAGTTGATATAGAGCCGGAGGTGATGCTCCGACAGGTACAGGATTCCCCTGTTCGTCGATTGATGCGACAGACTTTTCCCTCTACTTTTTCCGTTGTCTTGTGTCTGGAAGGAGATGATACTTTTCAAAATAAGCAGCTAAGAAAAAAAGCAGAAGAAGCTTGTGAGCAGGTTAGAAATATGATGCCGCACATGCCTAAAGAAGTGAGAAAAGGCCCGGAAGTACTTTATCTTAACAAGGATGATTGGAAAGAAGAGCGTGTTTTGCTTTGGTCACTGGGACTGGAGCAATGGCCGACGGAAGCGAAAGCAGTTGTTATTTATGGTCGTGGCCGCATCATGGGCGATGTGCTTTCTTTTGATGAAATCGAAGATGATGCCTTGGTAAAATACATGTCGATGATTGGCGCTGACTGCGAATGTGGCCTGGACCGAAAATGGATGTTGGGCTATCAGGTACCACTGCTATGGAGTAAGAGTGAGCAACAGGAACTGGCTAATCAGGTGGGCTTTGACGTTGACAATCCAATGATTCTGGCAGAAATGAGTCGTATACTGGCTAAGGAAACAGAGGCTAATGCTGCAGGTGGTCTTGGCTTTGGCCCTGAGACAGTGGATTTAAGTCAATTAATGGCAGATGAAGTGGCGGAAGAACCCCTAATCGAGGAGTCGGAAGTGAATGTACTATCGATGGTATTATATGCCCTTGGTGGATTAAGCATACTGATTGTAGTATTGGCTGTAATACTAATGATTCGACGAAAAAGTAACTAAATGGAGCAGTTCGATAAAGGCGAGTTGAAGCGTTATGCCCGGCATTTGATTTTACCTGAGGTGGGCATAGAGGGACAGGAGAAGCTAAAAAAGGCATCTGTACTAATTATAGGTGTTGGCGGTTTGGGCTCTCCGCTGGCTTTGTACCTGGCTGCTTCTGGTATTGGTACTTTAGGGCTTGTCGATTTTGATGAGGTAGATGAGTCTAATTTACAACGACAGGTGCTTTATTCTACTGCGGATGTGGGACTGGCCAAAGTAGAGGTCGCACGTCAAAAAATTAAGGCTATAAATCCTTACGTTAATGTGAAAGTTTTCAATCAGGCATTGGATAGAGGGAATGCTAAAGACTTATTTGCCCGCTTTGATATAGTGGTGGATGGAACTGATAATTTTCCAACTCGATACCTGGTGAATGAAGTCTGTATGGAGTTGGGTAAACCCAATGTTTATGCTTCTATTCATGGTTTTGAAGGTCAATTAACCACCTTTATAAAGGGACAATGCCCTTGTTACAGTTGTTTGTTTCCTCAACCACCGGTAGAAGAAACGGTATCGTCTTGTGCCGAAGCGGGCGTGTTGGGTGTTTTACCGGGCATTATGGGCACACTCCAGGCCAACGAGGTTATCAAATTGATATTGGGACAAGGTACATTGATGACAGGACGTTTGCTTCTTTTTAATGCTTTGGAGTTAGATTTTCAGGAAGTACAGCTAAAACAAAACGAGCATTGTCCTGTGTGCAGTCAACAGGTGAAGGAGGAGAAATCCATTGATTTTGAGGGATTGTGTCACAATGGAGGCAGTCAGAAACCATCCGTGCCTGAAATAGATAAGGAAGCACTGATGCAATTGTTAGAAAGAGAAAGCAAACCTTACTTAATAGATGTCCGACCTGCTACTATGCGCACAGAAGGAATGATAATAGGTACCCGAAACATTCTTATTGAAGAACTCAATGAACAATTATCCGAAGTACTAAAAGACCGGGAAATAGTTGTGTACTGTCAGATGGGTGTAATGAGTCAACAGGCAGTAATGCTAATGCAACAAAACGGATTTAGCAAGGTACGTAGTCTGAAAGATGGTTTTCGGGCTTTTGCAATGAAAGGGAAGCAGTTTATTACTGCACTTTAATCGGATGCTGCCACAAATTAATGGTGAACAGATATTTAAAATAATTCATAAATGAGAAATATTAAAAAGACAATCAGTTTGTTTATAGCTGCTTTAATTCTGTTGGGTGGCTGTACATCCGACAAAGAGAAAAAAAGCATTCTGATCTATAGTGCGGCAGGTATCAAACCAGCCATTGAGGAATTGGCTAAATCCTACGAAGCAAAATACAAGGTACGTATCGATATACAATATGGTGGCTCAGGAACTTTACTGTCGAATATGCGCATTGCCAAGCAAGGGGATTTGTACCTGGCAGCCGACGAAAGTTATATGCAGGCAGCCAAGAGTTTTGATTTATTGGCCGAAATCCAACCTCTCGCCATCATGCAACCGGTCATTGCCGTACCAAAGGGTAATCCGAAGCATATTATGGGTATCGATGATTTGTTTAAGGAAGAAACCCGCTTGGCGCTAGGTAATCCGGATGCGGCTTCTATTGGCAGGTTAACACGTCATATTTTTCAGGAATTAAATAGCTGGTCTCAACTGGAAGCTAAAGCGAGTGTATTTAAGCCGACTGTTAATGACGTGGCTACTGATATTCGTTTGGGAACCGTTGATGCTGGTATCATTTGGGATGCAACAGCTAACCAGTTTGATGCAGTTGAACAGGTGGCCTCTGATGTATTGGCCAAGTACCAGAAGAAAGTGACCATTGGTGTTTTAAAATCCAGCCAGCATACGCAAGAGGCTTTAAAATTTATGCGATATGTGTCGGCGCGTGACCTCGGTGCGCCAGTATTTAAAAAGCATGGCTATCAACCGGTATTAGGAGACGAATGGGCTGAGACTCCCGATATTCTTTTCTTTAGTGGAGGTGTGAACCGTGTGGCCATCGATAAAACCATTCAGCAATTTGAAAAACGTGAAGGGGTGCGTGTGACGCGTGTTTATAACGGATGTGGCATACTGGTATCACAAATCAAGGCTGGCGAGAAGCCTGATGCTTACCTCTCATGCGATGTGTCTTTTATGGATGAGGTGGAGAATGACTTTACGGCCATTCAGGATGTTTCAAATACACGTATTGTAATTGCCACGCAAAAGGGAAATCCGCTAAAGATTAAAGCTTTTTTTGATTTGACCCAAAAGGACTTGAAGATTGGCGTGTGTAATCCTCAGCAAAGTGCATTGGGTTCTTTAACGAAAAAAATGCTTGAAGCAAAAAATATCTGGCCGGCAATGGAGCCTAACATCATGTCGCAAACACCAACGGCTGATTTGTTAGTGAATCAATTGCGCACAGGTTCACTGGATGCGGTGATTGTGTACGAGGCTAATCTGTCGCAGGTGATGGATAAGGTGACCATGGTTCAGGTAACTGACAAGGAGGCGATGGCGATTCAAAATGTTGGTTTAGGAGTGCATAATAAATACCCATATACTACCCGACGATTGTTGGATGCATTGGTAACAGAACAATCCAAACAGAATTATCTGAGTAATGGTTTTCACTGGTTATACAAAGCCAATGCACAAAAGGGACTTTAGGAATATTTACGTGTTAATATAAGAGCACAGGCAGGTTGAGAAGAATAATGAAGCATCAGCAAAAAGCACTAAAAGTTAAATCAGATATTCCTTTTTTTACCATCATGGTAATTATCGGGGGTACTTATGTATTTCTGATATTGGCCATGGTAATGGCTGATTTAACTTACACCACTCCAGGACATATTTTTCGGGTATTTAAAGATGAGCAAATTCAATATGCTATTCGCTTAAGCATGATTACCTGTACAGCATCGATGGTATTAAGTTTATTGGTGGCGGTGCCTATCGGTTATCTGATGGCGCGCTACAATTTTTGGGGTAAACGATTGTTAGATGCTGTTTTGGATATTCCCATCGTATTACCACCATTGGTGATTGGTTTGAGCTTGCTTATTTTGTTTCAAACACCTGCCGGGCAATTTATAGAAGAGCATGTACGTATTACCTATACCGTATATAGTGTGATAATTGCGCAGTTTATGGTGGCTTGTGCTTTTGCGGTTCGTACCATGCACGTTACTTTTCAGCAAATTAATACCCGACAAGAGCAGGTGGCGCTCACATTGGGATGCAGCAAAGGACAGGCTTTTCGTTATGTGGTATTGCCACAAGCCAAGAAAGGCATGCTCACGGCTGCCTCTTTGGCGTGGGCACGGGCGTTGGGTGAGTTTGGCCCCATCCTGATATTTTCAGGAGCCACCCGTATGCGCACTGAAGTATTACCAACTACCGTTTTTCTTGAAATGTCGGTGGGAAATATTGAGGCTGCTGTGGCCGTTTCATTGATAATGATAATGGCAGGTTTTGCTGTATTGATTGTGCTCCGCTACTTTGGGGCTGAACGTCGTTAAAAGGTGATGAACCATGATGATTGAAGGTAGAAGCATTTTTATTCAACAGGGACAATTTCGTTTGGATAATCTGAGTTTTGAGATTAAGGAAGGCGAATATGTGGGTATGATGGGAACCACCGGTTGTGGTAAAACGACTTTGTTGGAGTGTATTTGTGGTTTACGTCCCATCAAGTCGGGACAGCTCTTTATAGATAAGCGGGAGGTGACACAGCTAAAGCCTGCCGAACGGGCCATCGGTTATGTGCCGCAGGATGGTGCTTTATTTGCCAATATGAGCGTGGCTGAGAACATCGGTTTTGGTCTCAAATTGCGAAAGTGGTCCAGGTCAGAGCGTCACGGACGCGTTGAAGAATTGGCAAGTTTATTGGGAATTCCTCATTTGTTAAACCGGAAGATTGAAGGACTCAGTGGAGGCGAAAAACAACGTGTGGCATTAGGTAGGGCCTTGAGTTTTTACCCCAAGGTGCTTTGTATGGATGAACCTTTAAGTGCACTGGATGAAGCGACCAAAAACAATATTCACGATTTGTTATTACGTGTTAAACAGGAGCTGAACATTACGGTGATTCATGTATCACATTCTCGCTCAGAACTGGAGACGCTCTCAGATAAGGTTCTTTTCTTAAATGAAGGTGTATTGGAGATGAATAAATTGTAGGTGTAGAAGATAAATTGTAAACGCATGAAAACAATTAAAGTAAAATATACAGCCCAGCTGAAGAAGGCTGTGGGTAAAGCCAACGATGTGTTGGAGGTAGAAGAGACTGTCACTCTGGAAGGTTGCCTGAAGTTATTACGAGCCAAGTATACAGATGCTTTTACTAATATCGTATTCGATGAAGATGGTCATTATCTAAATGCTGTTTTGTTGGTTGTGAATGGTGTTCAACGTGATTTTTTGGATGCCACTGCTATGCAAAACGGGGATGAGTTGATGATTATGTCACCAATTGCAGGAGGTTAAATTGATGAAGAAATTAACAGAAAAGGAAAAAGCAGTCTATGAATGGCAGCTGGACGTACCTGGCTTTGGTGAAGAAGGGCAAGAGCGTTTAAAAAACAGCAGTGTGCTTATTTCCCGTTGCGGCGGACTGGGTAGTGTGGTGGCTTATGAATTGGCAGCAGCCGGAGTTGGTAAACTCATTCTGGCTCATGGTGGAAATATTGTTCCCAGTGATTTAAACCGTCAGTTGTTGATGACAGATGCAGCCTTGGGTACAGCCCGTATTGAATCGGTCGAGAAACGCCTGAAAGAGCTCAATCCACGCCTAGAGATTGTGGCAGTGGGCGAGAATATTAACGAAAACAATGTGAAGCAACTGGTAGAGCAAGCCGATGTGATTGTGGATGCAGCACCTTTGTTTGAGGAACGTTTTCTGATGAACCGTGAGGCGGTGCGACAAAACAAGGTGTTGGTAGATTGTGCCATGTATGAATTGGAAGCTCAAATTACAACCATTGTACCAGGTAAGTCAGCTTGTTTATCATGTATCTATCCCGAGAAACCAAAGGCATGGAAACGTCGCTTTCCGGTATTTGGCGCTGTGTCAGGAACGGTAGCCTGTTTGGGAGCTATGGAGGCTATTAAGGTTCTGTCTAATCTGGGAGAAACATTAGAAGGACGGCTTGTGACCATGGATTTACGTGATATGTCATTTGCCGAAGTACAAACCGAACGCAATCTGCAATGTCCGGTTTGCGGGAGAAAATAGATTAACAACGCTTATAATATTAAGCGCCAAAGAGAATAACACACAGAATAAAATGAACAAGACTAAGTTGTATGTAAAGGTATTTGCCTTAATGGGCATGTTATGCTTTATTACAAATGTAAATGCGAAAATTAAATTTAAAGATTCACAGGAAATATGGCAGGAGTTTTATCTGTATCATCCACTTTCTAAGAAAATCAATATCAGCTTACTTCTTAATAATATGACCGATGTGAATGCGGGTAATGTAGACCGCTTTATAGAACCTGGTATAAAGTATAAATTTTCATCTCATTTTTATGCAGAGGCCATGTACCGCAAAGAGTATTTTAGAGTTGGGGCAAGCTGGCATACCGAAGACAGACCAATGGTACGCGTTGGATGGAAGTCCAAATTGGGGCCGATAAATTTTCGTAACCGCCACAGAATGGAGTTTCGGTTTATAGAGAACTTACCAGTCAGGTATCGGTATCGCACCGATATAAAGCTTTCTCCCCAGTGGAGTTTTAGTAATTGGAAACTAAAACCATATATCCAGGAGGAATTGTTTATTCAAAAGCAAAAAATGACTAAAATTAGAAGTTATTTAGGGTTGCAGGGAACCATTAAGCGATGGGAACCGTCGGTATATGCCTTAGTACAGTCTTATAATTTGCCGGATGGTTATTTGAATGCTTGGGTATTTGGGATTTGTTTGGCTTATCGAATTTAAACAATTAAATAACAGGAATTTGGGTGTTGATTCTGATTATCTTAAATAGGTTATCAAATTATTTTTTTTAAATCTTTCTCATGCTGGTTATATGAATTTTTTTCGAACTTAAATTACTTGTCATTGTCCACCAATTATAAGTTAAAATTAGCAATATGTGATCTAGTGTTTATTATGGAAAACTAATTTTTCAAGTATAACGGAAGAAAAAATAACCAGTGGAATAGAAATGAATAAACGAATCAGAGTGAATTTCAAGCCAATAAAAGAAGCCTCAAAAATTGTCATTGGTATTCTACAAATTGCTGAAAAACCTAAATAAGAATAAATGATACTGGGCTTTGCTCCTTTTTTTAATAGGGTGGCAGCGATGGGAAAGGCAACATACATACCACCAACAGTTGTACCTGCTAGAAGTATAGACCAAATATGTCCTTTAAACCCAGAATTAAGGCCAAAATATTTTTCGATGGTTTCCTGTTTAATCCATACCTCAAACAATCCAATTAATATAAAGGCACATGGTAATATGAGTAGTAAATCTTTGGTGAATTGTATTGCTATCTTTCCAATACTTTCTCCGGGAGTAAAAGAAAAATGAAAAGAGAAACCAATGTAAATAATAAAAACAACAGTCAATAAGAAAGATACTGCATTTGATTTTGTCATAACAGTTCTATTTCGTTAAATATAAAGCCTGTAACAAGTGCAATAATGATGGCGATACAAAAGCTAAAGGTATTTCTGAGAATTGTTGATTTTGATCCAAAATACTGTTTTTCAATAGGGAATGTTAATAAGCCTACCATCATTAAGGTGGTTGTAAAGGCAGATATAACCATGAATGTAATGCCTTTTTGAATAAGAAAACCACCAAGTGGAAAGGCGATGAAACCAGGTAAAATTAACATTGATCCAAGGAATGCAGCTAATGATAAAGATATGATTTTGTTGTCGTTATTAAGTAAAGTGGATATTACATCTTCAGGTAATAAATATATAGCTATAGAGCTTAAGATTACCATTATTGAAAATGCCGGTAGAATTTTAATAAATTTTTTAAAACCTATAATTATTCCCATTTTAGTTCTGTGTACATCTTTAGAAAGAGAAATAATTAGAAGTAGAATTGTAATTATATAAATTAAATGCATGCGATGTATTTAAGTATGGAAAATTATAAAATGTTTGATGATTAAGATTGTATTGTTATGATTTTATCGAAAGTTTTTAATCTAACAGGGGTTTAATTCCCCGAGGCTTGCCTCGAAATTAGTATCTTGTGATTCGATGTCACAAGATAGTAAAGAAATACACAAGAGTCATAATGTAACAGTACTGCTGTATCATGTAGTTTGTGCCATAAAAT
>JAOARW010000002.1 GCA_025210475.1 Carboxylicivirga sp.
AATTCACTGTGCTTAATATGTATTGTAGATTATACCTAATAATCCGGGTAAGTTAGTGCAGTGAATGGAGCTTTTCCAATATGAACAATGATGAACTCTATTGTTCTTGTGTATTTAAGATTTTTACAAACTAACGATAATTCGGGTTAAAACTCGGTACTAAATATTCTCCCAACAGGGTAAATGTTCTTTTTCTTATCATGATAGGCCGTTCGTTGGTAGAACCAGTTTACTTTAGCCCACTGGTTATTGTATACTTCAGGGTGATCTTTTAAGGCCTGCTTGTATTCATCCAATAGCCTTGGGTTTTCTTTAATCATTTCGCGGGCCATCTTCTCCATCACATAAGTTTCAACATACTCTTTTCCTTCGAAAATAGTGTTAAAAAAGCCCCAGCGTAAAAACGAATCCGGTCCATTGGGTTCCAATAAGTGAGCAATGATTTTTGCACTGCGCTGATTGACCGGAACAATAACTGAACCAGCCGGGAATCTTTGTAACATGCTTACTTCTTCCTGGTCGAATTTCTGCACCCGTTGCCGCCCTTCAAATGGAGCACGTGCGAAAGCCACATTGCTGAATTTATAGGTTTTGATGGCTATTTCTTTGGGTTCATTCAAGATGGTGTATTGGATACCATGCAGTCTGAGCTTTTCAATCACCTGCTGCCATTGCACAGGAATGATATAAGCATTGGGCAACAGAGCTTTCTTGTCCGGTATCAGTTGATCAAATAGTACCAGCTTATAATCTTTGGGTTGGTCGCTGAATTGTACCCAAATGCCATCGGTTAAATCGCTGTGTACAACGTCGTATTCCACTCCTTTAAAAAGAACTGTTGTGCTATCGTCTTGTGAGGTAGAGTAGCTGAGAATAAAATTTTTACCAGTCAGTTCTTCAGATAAGACCATCTCATTTTGAGACAACCGGTTTGAATAGATTCATTCAGTGATCAGCTGAGGACTAACTATTTTACAGGAACGCTTAGCTGTTTTACAGAAGAATGACTTTAATTAGATGTGAAACTACTTAGAATTGAGGAAAATTGTATACAGATTAAGGATAAAAGAAAAAAAGCCCGCATTAAAAATGTTAGTAACATTTTTAAGCGAGCCCTCCGTTTGGTGATAAAATGCTAAATGACCAATCCCCATTGGTTACATATACCACCCATCTATAAATACTAATCAATGAGTTTCACAATCACTCGGCCTCTGCTTTTCTTTTCCAACATTAAATCGATGTGCTGTTGAAGGGTTTCCAGTTTAGTTTCTTTTACTAAGCTGTTTTCAATATCTAATGCCCAATTATCGGCTAGCATAGCCCACACCTTTTGACGTATTTTCATCGGGCAGTTTTGAGAATCAACTCCCAATAGACTCACTCCCCTAAGTATAAATGGATAAACAGTCATGTTTAAATCACCCGAACCAATATTACCGCAAGTGGTTACATTACCAAGTGGTTTACATCCTTTTAACATGGTAGTTAAGGTATTGCCACCCACCACATCGATGGCTCCGGCCCATTGTGTTTTTAGCATCGGACGACCTGAGGTATCATCAGATACACTGCGGTCGATTTGAGAGTGTGCACCTACTCTTTGAATGTCAGCCTCAGGTGCCAGCTCATAATTGGCAGCTATTACCTCAAATCCAAGTTTATTCAATATCTGGCAGGCAATATTACCAACACCACCTAAAGCGCCGGTAACAGCAACAGGTCCCATTTCAGGTGTCTGTCCATTGTTTAGCAATCGGTATACTGACAAGGCAGCCGTGAAACCAGCTGTACCATAAATCATGGCCTGACGTGCTGTTAACTTTTCAGGCATTGGAACAACCCAGGCATCAGGCACTTGAATATACTCGGCAAATCCTCCGGGATGATTCATTCCAAGTTCATATGAAGTCACAATAACTTGATCACCGGCTTTAAACAGTGCGCTATTACTTGATTCAACAACACCTGCAGCATCAATACCCGGTGTATGCGGATAGTTTCGGGTTACACCTTTGTTACCAATAGTTGATAAGGCATCTTTAAAATTTAAAGAACTATACTCCACTCTCACTAATACCTCACCTGAAGCTAATTTTCCTTTAGGCATATCTTTAATACTGGCAATGTACTGGCCATTCTCTTCTTCTACTCGGTAGGCTTTAAATGTTGAACTATTTCCCATCGTCTTATTGTTTTCTTATTTTTGCAACAAAGAACAAGCTTTTAAAGCTGAAAAACAATAACATACAAATAGTTCTCCAACGAACATTTTGTTCTGTTTTATTCAGTTTCAATACCTTGAGGATTAAAAAAAATGAAAAAAAGTTATTGTCCAATCGATACCTTCATTAATGCGGTTAAGGGAAAACGCAAAGGAACCATTATTCTGCACTTAGCACAGGGCGATAAAAGATATGGCGAACTACTGAAGTTAGTTACCGATATAAGCGAACGCATGCTGACCAAGCAATTGAAGGAGCTTGAAGCTGATGGTTTAATTAGCCGGACTGTTTACCCTGAAGTACCTCCCAAAGTGGTATACAGCCTCACGGAGCTAGGCAGAGAAATACATCCGGTTTTAAAAGGTATGTTCAAAGGTGGAATTTTGTTTGAGAAGAGGCTCGATTCCTCTTTATAACTTAAAAGCTGATTATCTGTAAAGATTATCTTTTAGGAAGAAAGCATATCGTTTTTTTTGATACAGCAGCAATGTTTTATTCCCATTCCCACTTTCTTTTTAAACAAGCGAGAGAAGTATTGCGGATATTTAAAACCTAGTTTATAAGCGGTTTCCGATATACTGGCATTGGGGTTCAGCAACAGGTTTTTGGCCTTATCAATCAGGTATAGGTTGATTTGCTAGACGGTTTAGAACGCGTATTTATTGGTATGCTCTACAAAATTCACATAGATTTGTAAGGTATTTTGTCGGTTCAAAAACCCTTGATAAAAGCCCAAAAGACAATTCAGTTAATATATTGTGTTCATGATAATAACAAAATTGATTGATGAGTTTTTAGGTCTGTTTTGGGCAGGCATAAGGCATAAAGATTAACAAAAGATATGAAATTACTGCTTGTAGAAGATAATAAACACCTGGCTAATGACATGCAGGCCTTTTTAGCTGATAGTGGTTATATAGTTGAGTGTGTTAGTAATTTATCAGAAGCCTTAGATAAAATCAGCATTTACGACTATGACTTAATCATTCTGGATTTAGGTTTACCCGATGGCAATGGATTAACATTATTGGAATACTTAAAGGCTAAGAACCGGGCTTCAGGTGTATTGATAGTGACAGCTAAAGATGCCATCGAAGATAAAGTAAAAGGACTGGAACTAGGGGCTGATGATTACGTGACTAAACCTTTTCATCAGGCTGAACTCATTGCCCGTGTAAAATCCATCATCCGACGAAAAAACTTTAAAGGCAATAATCAACTTACCGTTGGCGAATTAACAGCCGACTTATCTGCCAATGAGATTTTGGTTAATGGTCATAGTCTTACCTTAACCCGCAAAGAATATGATTTGTTATTGTATTTCATGTATAACAAAAACAAAGTGATTACCAAAGAAAGTATTGCCGAACACCTGTGGGGAGACGACATTGACCAGGTTGATCACTTCGATTTTATATACAACCATGTTAAAAATGTGCGTAAAAAAATTGCCAAAGCTGATGGATTTAGTTGCATCAAATCAGTGTATGGCATGGGCTACAAAATGATAGAATAATGAATAAACCTTTTTCAGTAAGGCTACATACGAAAATTAGTGTCTTTTTTTTACTGGTAACCGGTTTGGCCTTTCTTATTAGCGCTAAACTTTTAATCAAAAGCATTGAGAATAACATTAATGAAGATGTGGAACATGTCTTCAGGCATAAACGCCAAGCGATGATTGCAAGCGTTAAAAACAACACATCAGTAAAAATTATACATGCTGACTATAGAGAAGTCAAAGGCTATACAGAAGGCATTTTATTGATAAAAGACACTATGATGCTGGGCCAGGATAGTGTACAATATCATTTATTCCGCCTGCAGGATGAAATTTTTACAATAAATGGAAAACAATATTTATTACAAATGCGAATAAATATTGATGAAGTAAAATGGCTCAAAGATGATTTGGTTGAAACGTTAAGGATGGTTTTTGCTATACTATTGGTAGTCATTGTCTTTTTCAATGTTGCCATTTCAAGCTATCTTTTACGTCCGTTTAGAGCCATTCATAACCAAATGAATCAATTTAGGGTGGGCGAGTTTAGCTCTCTTAAAAAGATTAAATCAACTACTCGCGAAGTCGTTGAAATACAGGAGCCATTCCACCGCATGGCCCAACAAGCAGAAGATGATTATCGCCATCTAAAAGAATATACCGAGAATATGGCCCATGAGTTTCAGACACCACTGGCCATTATTCGTAATAAAACGGAGATTTTAATTGCTGATAACACGGTGATGGACAAGCAAGCGCCTACTGTTAAAGCCATATATGATGAAACCAATCATATGTCGAAACTGGGAAGCAAGCTACGCCTCTTGACAAAAATTGAAAATCATGAATTTAAAAACAAGGTATTAATCAATACGCACCAAACCATCGTCAACCACACAGAGAAACTGCAGGAACTGGCAGGATTAAAAAAACTCACAATAGAGTTGAACTTAAACGAAGAACACTGCATACTGATCGATCCCATATTATTGGATATCGTCATTAAAAACCTTCTTAGAAATGCGATACTTTATGCCACTCATGGTTCTGTAATTAATATTGAAACACACCAAGCAAGCCTGACGATTTCCAACAAAGGCGAAGCGATGAGGGATAATGGAAAAAATTTGTTTCAGCGCTTTTCTAAAGGCAATACGCAAACATCGTCACTGGGATTAGGATTGGCCATTGTAAAAAAAATATGTGAATTAAACCAACTTGAAATCAGCTACAGCTATGAAGGTCAACAGCATATTTTTAAGATTATAAATCTTGAGGCTTAACTAATGCCTGCCAGTCAGTGGCTACTTGCTTTTTTTCAGATTGAAGGCTATAATTTCCGACTTAATATAGAAATCTAAAGCAACTACAGATTTTCGATAGAATCTGCTGCTATGTTTGCCCACGTCATTGGTAACAGATGGGAAAACACTTATAGAGCACATGACTGTTAGTGGACTAACATATTTAATTTCAGAATGTACCGGCTTCATTGCTTCACACTTGCGCTGGAATGTCGAAGTGATGGGCATAGGTGCTTTTGCCCCATCTTACAAGGAGAATAAAAGAGATAGATATGAGTAAAATGACCATTATCGTTCCGGTTTATAATGAGTTAGGAAATATGCTAAGTTTAGAACTTAAATTGGCAAATTATATTTTCAAATCTCCCTTGCCCTGCAAAGTGTTATTTATAGATGATGGTTCAACAGATGGAAGTTTTGCAGCTATTAAAGACCTTTGCATCCATAAAGAGGGTTTTAATTACATCCATTTCCCAAAGAACCAAGGCTTGAGTGCCGCCCTTAAAGCAGGTATTGATAATGTCGATACTGAGTATGTCGGATATATCGATGCTGATTTACAAACCGATGTTAATGATTTTAATCTTTTGCTAGAATACATTGAAGATTATGATGCGGTTGTTGGTTATAGAACCAAACGTAAGGATAGTTTTAATAAGAAAGTTCAATCTTTCATCGTCCAGAGATTCAGAAAAACCTTAATTAATGATGGGATTATTGACACCTGTTGTCCATTAAAAGTCATTCGAACCTCAATAGCTCAAAATATTCCATTCTTCGATGGGATGCATCGTTTCCTACCCGCTTTAATTCAATTGCAAGGCGGCACAGTAAAACAAATAGCAGTAAAACATTTTAAACGCCAGGCCGGGCAGTCCAAATTCAATATTTTTAATCGTTCCATTAAACCGCTGCATGATGCGTTTGCCTACCGTTGGATGAAAAAACGACATATCAATTATCAGATAACTCAAAAGCTAATAAGTTAACCCTTACGAACTAAAAACAACTGGAGTTATGCAATGAGTTTTGAAGTATATCTCCAGTAATTTTTTTAGCCAAAGAATTTCTTCTTTGATTTTACGAAGTAATCCTTTGAAATTAAACCCGGCAGCAGCTAAAT